>NZ_VSKN01000012.1:0-108856 GCF_008086185.1 Bizionia gelidisalsuginis | reverse complement strand
GGGAAGTGTTTAAATACGTGTCTAAATAATGAATAACCCTTACGCTACCTAGTACTTTTTATAGTGCTTTAATTTAAAAAGGCGCCTTTTTAAGACTTTGGATTTGGTGAGCAGTGTGGTTTAAATCGTCGCTCACTTTATGTTGGCTACTGAATTTTGCCATGGATACTGCGATCTCTGCGTGAAGAGGTACTCCTTCCTTTCTGTTTTTTGAAGAGCGTTCGTCGCGATCTCAGCGGTCTGGATTACTCACTCCTTGTCTCATTCTAAATATAGGTCGTCGCGATCTCTGCGTTAAGGATTGAGGCTTTGTTGGAGCTCTCCCGATTTTTTATCGGGAAGCGACTGCCGAAAGCCTGACTGCATTGCAAAACAAAACAGTGTTTTGCAATGCGGTAACGCCCAAAATATAATATAAGTGGTAAATAAGCGTATTTCTGATTCGGTTATAGTAATCCTTTAATATGTTCCTAGAGTATATTGAGTATATTATTGAAATTTTTAAAATCGATAATCTCACTGCACTCCATTTTATCGGCTTTATTTATCCATCCCCCTAACCCTTGTATTGCATCGTCGTACAGTCCTAAATAATTTTGAGCCACAGTCTCTTTTTTCTAATCCCAGCTGGTTTGATATAAAATAATATCTCTTTTACTAAATTTGTTGTTTATAGCTTCAAAAAAAACAGCAACTATTTTGCATCTTATAACCCTATCGTTTAGTAAACCGCCCTATCTATATTATTACAGTTTAAGCGACCATTTTTTCTTTTGTAATTTTATTCACTACTATGGAAATAGCGCCATCTCCTGTAACGTTACAAGCGGTACCAAAACTATCCATAGCAATATATAAGGCAATCATTAAGCCTAGCATTTCTTCAGTAAAACCTAACATTGATTGTAAGATCCCGACCGCGGCCATAATAGCGCCTCCCGGAACCCCCGGTGCTGCAATCATAGCAATTCCTAACATAAAAATAAAACCTGCGAAGAGCGCAAAGCTAAACGGCATTCCTTCTAATATCATTAACGCCATAGCGCATGCTGTAATTTTCATAATACTACCAGACAAGTGAATGGTAGCACATAACGGAATAACAAACCCGGCAATTTTCTCTGAAACACCATTTTTCATAGACTGCTCTAAAGTAACTGGTATTGTTGCTGCCGAAGATTGTGTGCCCAGAGCCGTAAAATACGCAGGCATCATTGTTGCTAATAATTTTAAAGGATTCTTTTTTGTCAACACGCCCGCAATAGTATATTGAAGCAATAATAATAGAATATGTAAGGCAAAAATCACTCCTATAATACTAACAAACACAGATAATATAGAGAACACTTTTCCACTAAAAGACATACTTGCAAATATTCCTAAAATAAATAAGGGTAATAAAGGAACAATCACGTTTTCTATAAGTTGCATTATTATTTTCTGAAAGTCTTTAACCACGGATTTCAAACTTGATTTTTCTTGATACGACAACCCTAAACCAATAACAAACGCTAATACTAAAGACGTCATAACATCTAATGCCGGCGGGATGGTAATACTAAAATAGGGTGTTAATTCCCGGCCTGAATCTGCAATAAGCGATGCATCGTTAACGTGAGATTCTAAAAGTTGAGGAAATATGTTAGAGGTCGCAAAATACGTCATAAACCCCGAAAACAAAGTAGAACCATAAGCAATAGCTGCTGTAAGCAATAATAATTTACCCGCTCCTTTTCCCAAATCGGAAATGGCTGGCATTATTAATCCCATTATAATTAAAGGAATTGCAAAATTTAAAAACTGCCCGAAAAAGGAATTAAAGGTTGTAAAAATTCTATTGACAGACTCCGGTAAATACAGTCCGAAAACGATTCCTAAAACTATGGCAAGAAAAACCTTGAAGAGTAAGTTTGAAAATAAACGTTTCATAATATATGCTAATTAGTAAAAGACATTAAGCGTCTTGTATAAGATTATTTTTAAGTCCGCTAATATACAGCCATTGTTATGAAGGACTCTGTTATGTGTCTGGTATTTTTTCCTTATTTACACACTTTAGAGGACTCCTTATTGGCCGTTTACCAAACGAATGTTTATATTTAAGATCGCATTTTAGAAATGGTCGCCTCTTTTTTTAGTAATTTTGATGTTCCATAAACTTTAAAACATATCCTAAAACACAACTCTATGCCTATAGAAAATATCCCTGAGATATATTTTGATAACAAACACCAGCCACAAGACATATTTGTTTATGATTTTAAGATGTCTAGCGATGTGGTAAAAAGTAAGGTTAATTTAAGTATGAATATGTTCAGTTTTCTTCAAGTGGGAAAAAAGCAAGTCCATTTTGCGAACACTTCAATGGCGGTGAACAACAAACAATCGCTATTACTGAAGAAAGGAAATTGGTTATGGACAGAGTTATTAGATATAGATGCGACTTATTATTGTAAGCTTTTCTTTTTTTCGGAAAAGAAACTTATCGATTTTTTAAGTAAATACACCAATGATGTAAAACCTTATAGAGAGGATGTTCCTTATTTTGTGATAGAAAACGACGACTATCTCGCTGCGTTCATTACCTCTCTATCCTCTAACACCTTTACAAATCATAGTTTTAGCGACGCTTTATTAGTTTTAAAGTTTGAAGAAATTATGTTGTATTTACTCAATAAATACGGTTCTAGTTTCGAATATTACTTACATTCTTTAATATCTAAAGAGGTCTCTCCTTTTAAGAGTATTGTAGAAAGCAATGTGCACTCTAATTTAAAACTGGAGGAAATTGCCTTTTTATGTAATATGAGTTTATCAACATTTAAACGTCATTTTACTAACGAATATAACGAACCACCGGGAAAATGGCTTCAAGATAAGCGCTTACAAAAAGCGAAAGACTTATTACTAGGAGGTGACTTAAAAGCGTCTGATATTTACTTAGATATTGGCTATAACAACCTGTCTAACTTTAGTGTCGCCTTTAAAAACAAGTTCGGAATTAGTCCAACAGATATATAAAATTAAAATACAAACTACTTAAGTCGCTGTATTTAAGCTGTTTATTTAAACACTAGAAACTGATTTTTATACAAACCAACACATTGAACCAATTTCATAAGTTATTGAACCGTATCCATAAATAAGAAGGTAACAATCCATCGTACATTTGTACCATAATTAAAACGCTTGTTATAGCAAGCAGTATTTAAGAATCTAAATTTAAATTATATAATTATGGCAAATGTAACTAAACCTGTATTCAAAGAAAGATATGGGAATTTTATTGGCGGTAAATTCGTAGCCCCTGTTAAAGGTGAGTATTTCGATAACGTATCTCCAGTAGATGGTAAAGTATTTACTCAAGCGGCGCGTTCAACACAAGAAGATGTTGATCTTGCTCTTGATGCAGCACACGAAGCGTTTCCATCTTGGAGTACGTCTTCAGCAACAGATCGTAGCAATATGCTATTAAAGATTGCTCAAGTAATGGAGGATAACCTTGAATACTTAGCAACTTTAGAAACTATCGATAATGGGAAACCAATTCGTGAAGCTCGTGCAGCAGATATCCCTTACTGTATTGATCACTTTCGTTATTTCGCAGGTGTTATTCGTGCAGACGAAGGAAGCATCTCTGAACATGATAAAAATACATTAAGCATCGTTTTAAACGAACCTGTTGGTGTTGTTGGGGAAATCATTCCTTGGAACTTCCCTATGTTAATGTTAGCTTGGAAAATTGCTCCAGCTTTAGCAGCAGGGTGTACAGCGGTTGTAAAACCAGCAGAACAAACGCCGACTAGTGTTATTGCTTTAATGGAACTTATTGGTGACATTTTACCAGCAGGTGTATTAAACATCGTAACTGGTTTTGGTGCCGAAGCTGGTGCAGCTTTAGCAACGTCTAAACGTATTGCAAAACTTTCATTTACTGGTTCTACTGAAACAGGCCGTAAAGTTTTACACAATGCAGCCGAAAACATTATTCCTGTAACTATGGAATTAGGTGGGAAATCTCCCAACATCTTCTTCCCTTCAGTAGCAGATCAAGACGACGAATTCTTTAGTAAAGCTATTGAAGGCGCGTTAATGTTCGCACTTAATCAAGGGGAAATTTGTACCACTCCTTCACGTATTTTAGTTCACGAAGATATTGCTGATCTTTTTATAGAAAGAATGCAAGCACGACTAAAATTAGTTCAAAAAGGAAATCCGCTTGATCCAGAAACTATGATTGGTTCTCAAGTGTCTAAAGCACAATACGACAAAATCTTAGGTTATATTAACATCGGTAAAGAAGAAGGTGCAGAAGTATTAGCTGGTGGAGACGCTGGAAATTACGACGGTGAAATTTCTAACGGATACTACATACAACCTACAGTTTTAAAAGGTACGAACGATATGCGTGTCTTCCAAGAAGAAATTTTTGGTCCAGTTGTCGCTTTAACAACTTTCAGTTCTACTGAAGAAGCTATCGCTATCGCAAACGATACGCCTTACGGTTTAGGTGCCGGTGTCTGGTCTCGTGATGCACACGAATTATTCCAAGTTCCTCGTGCTATTAAAGCGGGTAGAGTTTGGGTAAACCAATACAATACGTACCCTGCTCACGCTCCGTTTGGTGGTGTTAAAGAATCAGGATTCGGTCGTGAAAACCATAAAATGGCTTTAGATCATTACCGTGTTGTAAAAAACATGTTAATCTCTTACGACAAGAAACCAGTTGGATTCTTTTAATTAAGACTTTTTACTAAAAGTTTATAATAAAAACCCCGGCCCTGCCGGGGTTTTTTGCTTTAAAAAACTAGAGAACAAAAGAATTATTTTTTAAAATTTAGCTATAGTAGTTAGTCGTATTAGGAATTTATTATATTTGTTATTCCAGCCTTAAAACAATTTATGAAATTAAAAAAAAGAACATTCGATTTACTTTTTATTATTATTTCAACCTCTCTTTTAATTACTTTTAACGCGTATAACGTGTTAGAGAACTACATCGCGTTTGCACTAATCCCTATATTAATGGCGTACTTCTTGGGCCAATACTCCGAGAAAACTTTTAAAAACAAATAGTAAATCGCCTGTTTTATTCTGTTTTTAATCTTCTGTTTCTCTTTTTGTAACTGGAAAAGCGTTTTCAACAATTACCAATCCTTTTCGTGTTAGCAATAAAATCCACATTGTAGCTACAAACGGAAACGTATAAGGTGGCACTCCTATTTTTATTAGATAGTCATCTATAATCACCGTAACTACAGTACTTAAAACTACCCAAAACCCATCTCTATGCCGGGTTCCAGCAAAGGCGAGAGCACAGAGCACCGCATTAAAACTAAACATCCCTGTATCTATTGACGATTCGGGACTATTAAGTAAATGGGATACTGAAATAGCCAAAATAGAAGCAAAAATGCCATACAATGCGGCAATAGGTTTGTTAACGTAAACTCCGAATAGAAATAACAATCCCGCGATTAAACTTCCTTGAAACATTACTTGTCCGAAACCGTGCGTGGAAAAAATAAGATCATCATCTATTCTATCATCGTCGTACTCGATTCCGACTTGCTCTAGCGCGTCTTCAAACATCTCAGCCGTAGGTTCTTGTAAAAAATCCTCTTCGGCAGTGGGATGTTGTACTAAAGGCATAAAATTTGTTGTATTCACAAGCGAGACAACCACCCACCCCATCACAACAAAAGGAAATGTAAAGACCTGAAGGTTTTTAATAATAGCGAAATGCATTATTAATGTCGCAATCACTGAAGCCACAATAATACTAAAAACAGACTCCCAGGATAAACCGTATTTATAGACAATAATTATTCCTATTAAAGCCGCATTAAAACCATAAAGCCCTTGATTAAGAGCTTTATAATTTTTTTTACTAAGTAAATAACCTGAAACGCTGCCGGTTATTGTTGCTATCACTAAACCAATTGCCATTAACCAAGAGTTGTATAATACACCCAAAAGAAAAAGTAATCCTGTAATAGCATTCTCTTGTAGCATTATTTGAGCAATACCTTTAAGATTAATTACACTAAATTGTTTAATTTTTTTAACCATCTGTTTATTTTAATATTATTACCAGCCCAAGAAAATCATTCCTACACCACATATTGCAATAGTTCCTCCCGCTATAGCTGTCATGTATTTCTCGAAGAAATCTGTTTTTATTAATTTAAAGCCATAGTGCCCCAGGACAACCATTATCACCATCATTACTAAGGTGAAAAACAAAAATACGCCGGTAATAAGGTAAATACCATAAGTAGAATTCATGATCGCCGGATAGGTTAACAACGGAATCATTGGTTCGCAAGGCCCTAATAAAAAGATAATAAACATTACCCAAGGCGTTACCTTCTTTCTTTCTGAAGGCATAACAGGACCTTGCTTATGCTGGTGTTGGTAAACATAAACATCGCCACTATCATACACATCAAAATGTTTATGCTTTTTATTACGATAGGCTTGATATAAGCCTACTAACATAAACACCACACCAAAAACAAATAAAGCCCAAGCCGCCAAACCGCCTCTTAAACCCTCAAACCACGATAATTTATTTAAAGAAAACCCAATAGCAACACCACCTAAGGCTAATACTACAGAACTCATTACGTGACCAATACCACAAACAATAGTCCAAAAAACGGTGCGTTTAAGGGTCCAACTTTTAGCTTTTCCTATTGCTATAAACGGGATGTAATGATCTGGCCCAGTTAGAGTATGAAGCACACTAATTGAGACTGCCGCTATTAACAATACATTTAACTCTGATTCCATATCTCTATTAACTTAATCTCTATTTCTTTTTTGCGAAGTGCATTCGCTTGATTATCTAATTGTATTCGTATTTTCTTTAAGGCTATAAAAAGCTGCTCTCCAGAATTACCCAAGACTCTTATAGCACAAGCATCTTCCGAAAGTTTTGAAACTCCAAAAATCATATCTTCTTCCTCTGCAAGCACTGTAGTCATTAATTCTATATGTTCTTTTACAGAATGAAAAGGATCGATAGATACAAAGTTTGCTTGATAAGTAAATTCCTCATATTGCCCAATCGATTTAAAATCTATCGCTGAAGGTTTCAGATATAAATTGTCTTTATAAAACAATTTACCTTCGCGATAAATTTCAGTAAGACTGTTGTATTTAATAAAGGCAAACGATTCACCATTCAACTTACGACCACAAGCCAAAATTTCACCCCAAACAAGAACACTATTTGCCGCGAGGTTTATGGTGTTTTTACTATTAAAAATAGCGCCTTTATGCGGCACGGAAGGATGTGGTAAATGACTAAAGTATGCGTTTTCCTCAATATTTACATTCATCTCCTGCCTAGCGCCATCAGGCGTGTCGTATACCCGTTGATACGATTGTGTTTGTATATTAAGCAAGGTTTCTTTTTTAACGTTTACATCTATTTTATAATGATCATGATTAAAAAAACCTGGGGAAGAACTCATAATCATAACTTCAAGTAACGGGTTACTTTTATCTTCTCGCACCTCAACCACATTAAATGGCGGGGTAAAAAAAGTATCTTTTAAAATAGTAACCTCTCTATACAGACTAGTTTCAACACTATATTGTCCCATATTTTAGTATTCTAGTGCTGGTTCAGATGCTTTCTCTTCTATTAAAGCATATTTTTTAATCCAATTGATAACATCTTCTAAACCGTCTCCTCTCATTAAATCGGTAAACACAAAAGGCGTTCCTTGGCGCATTTTACTGGAATCTGCACGCATCACCTCAAGATCGGCATTAACGTAAGGTGCTAGATCGATCTTATTAATAACTAAAAGGTCTGAACGCGTAATTCCGGGTCCCCCTTTGCGCGGTATTTTTTCGCCTTCAGCCACCGAAATCACAAAAATGGTTACATCGGCTAAATCTGGACTAAACGTTGCCGAAAGATTATCTCCGCCGCTTTCGATAAATACTATTTCAATTTCTGGATGACGGTCAACCATTTCGTCGATAGCCTCCAAATTCATACTAGCATCTTCACGAATGGCAGTATGCGGACAGCCCCCTGTTTCTACGCCAATAATGCGATCGGCTGGTAATAATGAGTTTTTTGTTAAGTACTCGGCATCTTCTTTCGTGTAGATATCGTTGGTGATAACACCAATACTGTACTCTTTTGCTATTTTATGTGAAAGCTTTTCAATTAAAGCTGTTTTTCCTGAACCTACTGGCCCCGCAACTCCTATTTTAATATAATTTCTCTCTTCCATTTTATATGTGATATTTTTTGATTGTTAATTATTTTTTAAGACATATATAGTCTTGAATACAAGGTTTCGTGTTGCATACATCTAATATCGAATGCGGGATTACAAAGTCCGCGCATATCTTCATCTAGTATTAATGTTTCGTCCACAACCTGCGCTATTAAATCGTGCATTTTATATAAAATATCCTGTCCGTCCATTTGCCCAAGCGGCACCAATTTAACACTGTTAGTCACCATATTTACAGCAGCGTTGTAATAAAAAGCGCTTAGCACAGGTTTGATTTCTGCCCCTAAAAGAGCCGTAATCATTCCAAATACAACGGCAAAATGACCTGGGGTTTCTTTATTTTTCACCTTATTGAAAAACACGTGCATCACTTCATAATCGTGTAATCTAACATAGATTTTAAGTAATCGTGTTCCTAATTTTAAACTACCGTCACGTACTTCCATTGGGGCTTTTAAAGCGTGCGCTTCGTTATCTAATTCTAAAAGAGCCTCTAAATTGTTTTCTAACCCATATCTAAAAGCGTCACGAACAAAAACACCGTCGTTATATTTAAAGTTATAAAGAAGCATATTTTGCACAAATTCGCGCGTACTTTCCACATCTCTAACCACGTTTTGCTGTATGTAGGTTTCCAATCCGTTGGAATGAGAATACCCTCCTATCGGCAAGGTGGGGTCTGAAATATGCAGTAACTCTAATAGTATTTTTTGTTTATTATTTGCCATACTATTTACTGTTTTGTTGTGAGGTCTAAAATTCTTGAGAATAGCGACGGACTATCATTTCCATTTCCGTGTGCATGCCCGATGTTTGCTTTTAGCATATTAAGTAACTGGCAATGTTTTTTTTCTACGATATATCCTGTAACTTCTAATAGACGTTCTAGCGGCTTTTCGTAAGGCACTAGAACTTTCTCGTCTTGAATGAAAATAGGCAAATGTTTATTACCAATTTCGTAGCAAACAGTCCCCATTTCTACGATATTTCTTGGGGTAACTTGTATACTATCACAGGGCAATACATCGACTATAACCAAAGTATTATCATCTTCTAACACAATGTCTCCTTGATGCAAGCGCTGACCTTCTTTTAAGAACTTAATAGCCACTTCACGACCTCCTTCTGTCTTTTTACGCATAATGCGCTTGGTCATTTCAAACCATTCCAAAGACAGTGTATCTATTGTTTTATTTCCTACAGAATAGGTTTTTATATTTCCTATAACTTCTTTACAAAGCATATTATCATTTCATTTTTAAAAAACGACTCGACAGTAATATAGGTGCCGAATCGTTTTAAATTAATACTAAAATAAAAAGTAACGTTGTGCTAATGGCACTGTGTCAATAGCCTCACAGGTTACTTTTACACCATCTACTTTTACTTCATAAGTTTCTGGATTAACATCTATAACTGGTGTTTTGTCGTTATGAATTAAATCTTTCTTAGAAATATTTCTACAGTTTGATACCGCAAATAATTGCTTTTTCAATCCGTATTTTTCTTTTACATTATTAGTCATTGCCGCTTTAGAAACGAAAGTTGCACAAGTTTTATGTACCGCTGAACCTAGACCTCCAAACATTGGACGCATCATAACGGGTTGTGGTGTTGGAATAGACCCGTTTGGATCTCCCATTTTACTTGCAATACACATACCTCCTTTAACAATCATCTCTGGTTTTGCACCAAATAAAGCCGGTTTCCAAAGTACAAGATCTGCCATTTTACCTGGTTCGATAGAACCTACATGATGAGAAACACCGTGAGCAATCGCAGGATTAATCGTGTATTTAGCTACATAACGTTTTGCACGGAAGTTATCAGCTTCCATTTCTTTATCTTCTTCTAAAAACCCTTGTTGAATCTTATTCTTATGCGCTGTTTGCCATGTTCTTGAGATGGTTTCTCCAACACGTCCCATAGCTTGCGAATCGGAACTCATAATACTAAAAACGCCCATATCTTGAAGAATATCTTCGGCTGCGATGGTTTCTGGTCTAATTCTAGAATCGGCAAAAGCAACATCTTCCGGGATGCTTTTACTTAAATGGTGACACACCATTAGCATATCTAAATGCTCATCGATGGTATTTTTAGTAAATGGACGCGTTGGGTTTGTAGAGGCTGGCAATACGTTTGGATACATTGCTGCTTTAATAATATCTGGCGCGTGTCCGCCTCCTGCACCTTCGGTATGGAAGGTGTGGATGGTTCTTCCGTTTATAGCATCGATAGTATCTTCTAAAAAACCAGCCTCATTTAAGGTGTCAGAGTGCAGGGCTACTTGAATATCATATTCATCGGCAACTGTTAATGACGCATCTATAACAGATGCGGTTGCTCCCCAATCTTCGTGTATTTTTAAACCTAATGCTCCAGCTTCAATTTGTTCTTTTAAAGGCGCTAAATGAGAGCAATTTCCTTTTCCGAAGAAGCCTATATTCATAGGAAGATTATCTGTTGCTTGCAGCATACGTTCAATATTCCAAGCTCCTGGCGTTACGGTTGTGGCATTGGTACCGTCGAAAGGTCCTGTTCCACCACCAATCATAGTCGTAATACCACTATAAAGAGCGTGCTCTATTTGTTGTGGTGATATAAAGTGAATATGTGAATCTATTCCTCCTGGCGTTGCGATAAGGTTTTCACCACTATGTACCTCGGTAGACGCACCTATAATCATATTTAGATCAACGTTCTCCATTGTATCAGGATTCCCGGCTTTTCCAACACCAACAATTTTACCGTCTTTGATACCGATATCCCCTTTTACAATACCCCAATGATCTAAAACAGTAGCGTTTAAGATTACTAAATCTAAAACACCACTATCGCGGGTTGCTGTACTAGATTGTGCCATTCCATCACGAACGGTTTTACCACCACCAAATTTATTTTCTTCACCATAATACGTGAAATCCTTTTCAATTTCAATAAATAGTTCAGTGTCTCCTAATCTTATTTTATCGCCAACTGTAGGACCGTACATATTGGCATACTTAATTCTATCTATTTTTAAACTCATGATTTTTTATTTTTAAAGGATTCGTGTTCTACATTTAACATGGCTCTTTTTAAATTTTGAGGATTCATCGTATCACCTACAGACAGATTGTTTAATCCGAATGAGTTGCGTTTACCTCCCAATCTTACGAGTTCAATTTTTGTAGATTCTCCGGGTTCAAAGCGAACAGCAGTTCCTGAAGGGATATTTAAACGGTGTCCATATGCCTTTTCGCGGTCGAACTCCATTTCTCTATTCACCTCAAAAAAGTGATAATGAGACCCTATTTGTACTGGTCTGTCTCCTTTATTAATAACTTTTAATTTTAGCACTTTTCGCCCCGAGTTGCACTCGATGGCTTCTTTTTTTAATAGGTATTCTCCTGGTATCATTGTATTATTATTAAAGGTTAGCGTATAGGATTGTGTACGGTAACCAATTTGGTTCCGTCTGGAAAAGTGGCTTCTATTTGCACATCGTGAATCATTTCTGGAATTCCTTCCATAACATCGTCTCTGGTTAAATAGGTAGCCCCTTCTTGCATTAAAGACGCAACTGTTTTACCATCTCGCGCAGCTTCTTGCAACCGGTTACCAATTAGTGCTATAGATTCTGGATAGTTTAATTTTAGGCCTCGAGCCTTTCGTTTTTCGGCGAGTTCACCTGCCATAAATATGAGAAGCTTCTCTGTCTCTCTAGCTGTTAAATGCATAAGTATTGTATTAAAGGTTAATATTGAATATGGAGAAAAGAGAAAGAAGTCTCTTTTAGAGCCGATAAAAACTAAAATTAAGGGTTTTAACGGTACTCTAAGAAACACCTCTTTTCTATTATCTTAAATTATAAACAGCACGATGTAAGTGATTTAATTACTGTATATTGAAGAATGTTCTTTATAAACTATTACACAAGTCGTCTCGAGACGAAAGTTCACTAAGGTGAAGATTTTCGTGCTGGATATTTAAGACAAAGGCGTGCCATTACTAGAATAGCAAGTAGGTTTAAAAACTTGGCTATTAGTTTAGAAAGTGTCTGAACACGTTACGAATTGAGTGTAAAGTGCTGCTACTGTATTAAAAGTAAACTATGAAATGTTGAAACAACATATATAGTTGGTGTTCTGATTGTAAATTAATTTAACTTCTAAGACCTGTTTTGTTTGAGGAACAAAATCCTTGTATAGGTAGTCTTGAAAAGTTGGGTAGTTCTTGTTGAGCTATCAATACGTGAAAATCGCATACCGATGTCTGTTGATAGTTAATGCCTTCTGCTTTTCGGCTTTTCTTACTTACGTAAGCAATTTTCCTGTCAATTTCTGACGAACCAAGATATGCAATTTCTTCAGCTCCAAAACCGAATGCACAAAATAATAATAGAAGTATTTTAATAAGCTTTTTCATAAACTCTCAACCGAAATCATTTAAAGTATCTAAAATGAATTCTCCGCAAATGTACAATTAAAATGAGGTGTTACGTTTTTTTACTGTTCTTTTTAACACTTTAAAAGGAATTTAAACACGCCGCTTAATCTGTTTTAAATACTATGACCCCGTTGTTTTAAATGCAAAATAAAGCCTATCTCTTTGTTAATAAGTGTTATAACTAGCTAAAGAACTCAAAACTAACCTACTAAATTAGGTTAGCCAGAGTTTTATGGCTATGTTTACCTTTTAGCACTAATAAATCCTTTTTATAACACTAAGATGTATCACTTAAAAACAATTCACTCACATAGCTTTTACGAGCCGCTAATCTTTAGAGTGTTTTGTTCTTTTTATTATTTTGCTTGGTCTAAAAAACGCAAACTTATCTTCCTGCATTAATCAGGCATAACGAGTGTGCCTGAAAAACTCTTTTACACTATTTATTTCAGAAGCTATTCAATTTAAAACATATTGAAGACCTTCACTCGCATTTAAAATTGTGTATTTAATTGTAGTTTAAGCGATGTTCTTTTTATAATAAATTTAAAATAATTATAGTATGGCTGTCTTAAGAAAAAAGCTAACAAAAGCAGAATTAAACGCGAAGAAACAAGAAAAAATTCTAAAAAAATTGGAAGACAAAAAGATGAAAAAACGCAATTCTAGAGTGTGATCTCATTAAAAAAGTAACTTTAACACCCAAAAAAGGCTGCAAATTAGTATTTACGGCCTTTTTTTTATTTACAAAATCGCCGTCTAATTACTGTATTTATAACAATTATTTTCCTTTTTAAAGAAAGGTGAACATAAAATAAGGTTAAACAAAGGATTTAGTATAATAGCTATTCAGAAAAAAAGTTATAACACCACATGCAAATTTACCAGAGGCGCCTAAGCATTAATACCGGCGTGAACAAACTTTTAGTATAAACTCCAAAATTTGTTATTAAAAAACGTTAAACGGCAGCGGCTGATTAGTACTTTTTAAAATTTTAAAATTAATATAACCTTATGCTTTTAAGGTTTAGAACAACAGTCACTTCTAGAGTAACTTATAAAACAGTTCTTTTATTTTGAGGACAGATTATTGCTTTTAAGTAATATAAAAATTATCTTCGAACGATTAGCTAAAACACCGTGGATAAAAAACTAATCTCGAAAAAAAAACCTGCTTTCCCTATCACGCCTTTATTGTCGGAGTACCTAACTGCGCAAGGTAGAAACATCAAAATCCCTATCTTTTATGATGATTTACTGCGCTTTCAAGGCGCTATTGACATTATGGATAAAAATGATAAAGATACACTTTGGATACGCACGTATTTTGCAGAGCATGAGCGAGACGAAATAGAATACAGTCTTAAACAAATGTATTCCATTTTACATTCCGATGGAAGCGATCGTATTATACCTTATTTAAGCATTGACAGTATTGATTTTTGCACCTTTGGAAACACTAAGCCGTTTCGAATTAAGGTAAGAAATGTATTAAACGACAATTATTTATATCTGTATGTAAAAAAAGCAGATGCCTCTAGAATTTACGGATTAGAATTGGAACACTTGCTATCGCCAAATCATATTACTTTTTTGGTTCATGAAGATACGTTAATAGAAGAACACATCTCTGGCATTGCTGGTGACACTTTTATTAGTGAGCATTTAGAAAAACTCCCTGACCAAGATAAACGAGCTCTTGCTAAGGAATTTGTTAAATTTAACGAGCGTTGTTTTGTGCGTCTTTTGGCCGATATGCGTTCTTATAATTATGTTATCGTTATTACGCAAGATTTCGATCGCGTTCAATACCGACTTCGTGCTGTAGATTTCGATCAGCAAAGCTATGAAGGCAACCCTAAAGTTTACAAACCACAATTTTTAAAAGAAAACAATGCACTTGTAAAATTAAGCTTGGAGGTTTTAGCGCCCGAATCTATAGATCAATACGAAATAGAAGAACGCTCTTTACTCGCCAAACGTGCTACTGTTGAGCATGAACGTTTGGAACATCTTTTAAGATGTATGAAACAAGATAATATATCGACACCTGCTAAAATAAAACAACTAAAAGCAGGATTATTTGATCTTGTTGGTGATGTTAACTTTAAAAAATCTAAAAATATGGGTGAATTGTTAGAAAATGCAATCGATTTTATTGTTAGAAATTACAAAAATGAAAACCCATATATCATTAAATAAAACTAATAAAAATGAAAATTAAAAAGGTATTAATTGCCAACCGAGGAGAAATTGCTATACGTATTTTACGCGCCTGCACCGAATTAAACCTAGATACGGTTGCAATTTACACCTATGAGGACCGGTATTCTCAACACCGAAATAAAGCGGACGAATCCTACCAAATAGGTGAAAACAACGACCCTTTAAAGCCCTATTTAGACAGCGACGAAATAATTGAACTTGCAAAATCTAAAAACGTTGATGCTATTCACCCAGGCTATGGCTTTCTTTCAGAGAATTCAGAGTTTGCTAGAAAATGTGCTCAAAACGGCATTATTTTTATTGGACCTACCCCTGAAGTTATGGACGCTTTGGGTGATAAAATTACCGCAAAAAAAATAGCTGTAAAGTGTAATGTTCCAGTTATAGAAAGTAATAAAAAGAAACTAACCTCCTTAAAAACAGCCCTCTCTGAAGCCAAAGAGATCGGGTTTCCCTTAATGCTAAAAGCGGCTTCTGGTGGCGGTGGTCGCGGTATGCGAATTATACATAAAACCGAAGATTTAGAACAACATTTCGAGTCTGCAAAAAACGAGGCTTTAAATGCTTTTGGTGATGACACTATGTTTCTTGAGAAATATGTAGAAGATCCAAAACACATCGAAGTGCAAATAGTTGCTGATAATCATGGAAATATTCGCCATTTGTTTGAGCGTGATTGCTCTGTACAACGACGTCATCAAAAGGTTGTTGAAATAGCGCCATCATTTAATGTTTCAGAAAAAGTAAAGCAATCGTTATACAAATATGCTATTAAAATTGCCGAAGAAGTAAACTATAACAATATTGGAACCGTCGAATTTTTAGTCGATAGAGAGGATAACGTTTATTTTATTGAAGTTAATCCAAGGATTCAAGTAGAACATACGGTTACTGAAATGGTAACGGGAATTGACTTGGTGAAAACTCAAATATTTGTTGCTGGTGGTTACAAGCTATCGGATCAACAAATTAAAATTTACGAACAAGACAAGCTTGCCACTTATGGTTTTGCTTTACAATGTCGATTAACAACAGAAGATCCATCAAATAATTTTACCCCAGATTACGGTACAATAACCACCTACAGGAGTGCTGCAGGAATGGGTATTAGGCTGGATGCCGGAAGTATTTACCAAGGCTATAGTGTGAGTCCGTTTTTCGATTCTATGCTAGTAAAAGTATCTGCTCAAGGTAGAACCTTAGATGGTGCTATCCGAAAAATGGTTCGTGCCTTAAAAGAATTCCGTGTTCGCGGCGTAAATACCAACATTCACTTTTTACAGAATGTTATACAACATGACACCTTTAAAGCGGGTGGTGTAACCGTTAATTTTATTCAGAATACACCTTCCCTATTCAAAATTAAATTACCACAAGATCGTACATCGAAAGTAACACAATTTTTAGGCGAAGTAATTGTTAACGGTAATTCTGATGTTAAATTTAAAGATGATAATAAAGTTTTTAGAAACCCAAAAGTTCCGCAATTCAATGTCAAAGATCCGTATCCAAAAGGTACAAAGGATCTACTAACGGAATTAGGACCAGAGAAATTCTGTGAATGGCTTAAAAACGATACTAAAATCCACTATACAGATACTACGATGCGCGATGCGCACCAATCGTTATTGGCTACCCGTATGCGAACCTTTGACATGATGAAAGTAGCAGAGAGTTATGCAAAAAACCATCCTAACACTTTTAGTATGGAAGTTTGGGGAGGTGCAACCTTCGATGTCTGTTTACGTTTTTTACATGAAAGTCCTTGGACGCGTTTACGCGAATTGCGAAAAGCGATGCCAAATATTCTATTCCAAATGCTACTTCGTGGTAGTAATGCGGTTGGATATAAAGCTTATCCAGATAATTTAATAGAGAAATTTGTAGAAAAATCGTGGGAAAATGGCGTCGATGTATTCCGAATTTTCGATTCTTTAAATTGGGTTAAGGCTATGGAACCAAGTATCAACTATGTTCGCGATAGAACGGGTGGTATTGCCCAAGCCGCTATTAGTTATACGGGTGATATTCTTGATGTAAAGCAAACTAAATACAACTTAAAATATTACACCCAATTAGCGAAAGATCTTGAAAATGCGGGCGCCCATATGATTGCTATTAAGGATATGGCAGGATTATTAAAACCGTATGCGGCTACAGAATTGGTTACCGCTTTAAAAAACACCGTTAATCTGCCTATTCATTTGCATACACATGATACGTCTTCATTGCAGTCGGCTACCTACTTAAAGGCTATTGAAGCTGGTGTAGATGCTGTAGATGTCGCTCTAGGGGGATTATCAGGTTTAACATCTCAGCCCAACTTTAACGCTATTGTTGAAATGATGAAATATGAAAAACGCGCCCATGTCTTTGATATGGACACGTTAAATCAATTTTCGAATTTCTGGGAAGATACCCGTGAAATGTATTACCCTTTTGAATCTGGTTTAAAAGCCGGGACAGCCGAAGTTTACAAACATGAAATTCCTGGCGGACAATATTCTAATTTACGACCGCAAGCAATTGCTTTGGGATTAGGCGATCGCTTTGAAGAGGTGAAAAAAATGTACGCTGAAGTGAATTTGATGTTTGGTAATTTAATAAAAGTGACGCCAAGTAGTAAAGTGGTTGGTGATATGGCGATTTTTATGGTAACCAACAATTTAAAACCTCAAGATGTTATGGAGCGCGGTGAGGAGTTATCATTTCCTGAATCGGTGATCAGTTTCTTTAAAGGCGATCTAGGTCAGCCAGCCGGTGGATTTCCTGAAAAGTTACAGAAAATAATTCTAAAAAATCACAAAGCGTATTCAGATAGACCAAATGCACATTTAGAACCCATAGATTTTGATATAGAATACAAAACCTTTAAAAAGAAATTTCAAAAAGGATTTACCCGCGCACTAGAAATCGAAGATTTTTTATCTTACACGTTATATCCAAAAGTATTTGAACAAGCTCACGAAAATTATAAGTTATACGGCAATTTAGCACTTGTTCCCACTAAGAATTTCTTCTATGGAATGAAACAGCGCGAAGAAACACTTATTGAGTTAGAACCGGGTAAAACAATTATTGTTAGATTACTTTCGGTTGGAATCCCTAATGAAGAAGGTATTCGTATTGTGTTTTTTAGTGTGAATGGTGAGAATAGATTTGTTGAAGTTTTAGACCGATCGTTAAACATTAAAAAAGAAGAACACGTTACAATAGATTCGGAAAATTCAAGTCAGATTGGTGCTCCCTTACAAGGCTCACTTTCCAAAGTATTAGTAAAAAAAGGGCAACACGTAAAAGAGAATGATCCCTTATTTATAATAGAAGCTATGAAAATGGAAACTACTGTTACCGCTTTTAAAACCGGAAAAGTAAAATCTATAACTTTAAAAGAAGGCACTATGGTTATGCAAGATGATTTAATTTTAACGGTGGAATAGTCTATACGGATTAAATGAGAAAATTGTAAGACGCCTATTAGGCCTCTTAAAAAAGGCTACAAATTTACGTTTGTAGCCTTTTTTTTCGAAAAATTTAGTTAAAACGCAGTTAGTTTAATATCCATTTTCTCATTGTCGTTTAATACAAATTTACAATCCTCATAAGATGGTGCGGAAAATTTAGGAATGATATTATTAGAAAATCCAAAAGCTTCTTTAGGTATCCCAAGAAAATTTTTATTGCATTTATCGTCTGAGTTCTTATCATGATACATAGAAATAGCATACTCTCCTTTAGGTAAGTCTTTTATAATAATAGTCTCGCTATTGTCTGTAACCACTATAGAATAGTTTTTATAAGCCGCACCTTCTTTTAAATAATTATCGTGCGTATTAAACACACCAATCTCAATAGTTCCTTTTACAGACTGTATATTGGTAATTGTTAATGCTAATTCTGGAGATTGAGCCTGCATGCTAAAACAGAGTAAGCCTAAAAGAGCAAGTATTTGTTTCATAATGTATTATTTGTTTTAAAACTATATTTTCAATATTTACGCTATCTAAACGCAGCTATTACAGAATATAGCACCCACTTTTTTTTAGGGATAAGATAGTGTTTTTACATTAAAATGTAAGATTTTTTTTATCCCCCTACCTATAACCAGTTAAATCGCTTCGTTATTATAGTACTACGCTAAAACTATGCCTTTTTTCGTTTTGAGAACAATTTTTTAGACAAAACCCTTTTATAGACATCTTTTATAGACAACATAAAACTTTTATAACCTCAGTTATAGCGCTCGAAAGACTAAGTTAAACAGTAAAGATGGTCTATTTGTAATTACACTCAAAAAACCGTACCTTATCGCCTCTTGAATTTATATACAAATTCTGGAATAAATCAACTTTTTAGCAGAGGCTTTTACTCCTTTAAAAGAGCAGTAAGGCCTTTCCTTTTTTTAGATCGAAAAAAGACCCATCATTAATTTATAGATTTTATGTTGTGAAACATACACTCTCAAATAACATTATATAACAACTTTATGAAGAATACACGTATTGGTATTATTGGAGCTGGACCTAGTGGTCTAGCACAGCTACGAGCTTTTGAAGCGGCAGAGAAAAAAGGGTTTGACGTTCCTGAAATTGTTTGTTTTGAAAAACAAGAAAATTGGGGTGGCATGTGGAATTACTCTTGGAGAACGGGTGTTGGAAAATACGGAGAACCTATTCATAGTAGTATGTACAAATACCTTTGGTCTAACGGACCAAAAGAGTGTTTAGAATTTTCTGATTATTCTTTCGATGAGCATTTTAAAAAACCAATCTCTTCGTATCCACCAAGACCAGTGCTTTTCGATTATATTCAAGGAAGAATAAATAAAAGTAACGCAAAAGATTTTATTCGTTTTAATACCACTGCACGCTGGGTAAGTTTTGATGAAGACACCAAGAAATTTACCATTATTTTAGACGATTTAAAAAATGATAAAACGTATTCTGAAGAATTTGATTATTTAATTATAGCTTCAGGTCATTTTTCAACACCAAATATGCCGCACTTTAAAGGGATAGAAAATTTCCCTGGGAATGTAATGCACGCTCACGATTTTAGAGGTGCCGATCAATTTAAAGATCAGAATATTTTACTAATAGGAAGTAGTTATTCGGCTGAAGATATCGGAATTCAATGTCATAAACACGGAGCCGAATCGGTAACTTTAAGTTACAGAAGCAGCCCTATTGGTGTAGACTGGCCAGAAGGGGTTAAAGAAGTACCTTTATTAACTCATTTTGATGGCGAAACAGCACATTTTAAGGACGGACATTCAGAGAATTTCGACGCTGTGATTTTATGTACGGGTTACCAACATAAATTCCCGTTTTTACCAGACGAATTACGTTTAAAAACAACAAATAATCTGTATCCAGACAATTTGTATAAAGGGATCTTTTTTAACGAAGTGCCTCAACTTATTTATTTAGGAATGCAAGATCAATATTACACGTTTAATATGTTCGATACGCAGGCTTGGTTAGCTAGAGATTATATGATGAACCGTTTCGAAATACCTAATAAAGAAGAGCGTAGAAAAGATATTGATTCTTGGTTAGAAAAAAACGATAAGTTAAAATCGTCTGTCGACCACGTCGATTTTCAAACAGATTACATTCAAGAACTGATTAACCTATCTGATTATCCTGATTTTGATCTCAATAAAGTGGCCGCTATGTTTAAAGAGTGGCTAAATGATAAGAGTGAAAACATCTTAACGTATCGCGATAAAACCTTTAAAAGTGTTGTTACAGGTACTGTTGCTGCAGAACACCACACTGAATGGATGGACGAATTAGACGATAGTAAGGAGCGTTATTTAATTAGAGAGGCAAAGGAAAAAGAACTTTCTTAGACTGAAACTTAGTAGAGCCGTTTTTTAATGTCTCTACACTATAAAAAAACGGCACCAGTAGTAAAATACTGATGCCGTTTTATTTTTAAAAGACTGTATCTAGCGTGTAAGCTCTACTACTGTTACCAAAAAGAATCCATGACTTAAATACTGGGTAGCATTTGGAAGGCGATATTGTAAACCAATCGCCTCAATATAGCTGCATAATTGCCAACCGAAAACACCAGATAGGCGTTCTTCAGATTCAGGCTTTTCAAATTTTAACCATCCTAATAAACTTTCCGTTTCAGCTTTAAAAGAAGACACGGTTTCATTTAAATAAAAAGCTATTCCTAATTCGTTTCGCCAACTGTATTTTGTTTCGCATTCTGTTTTTCAGGTTAAAACTCCTATATTTATTAGCCACGTGTAAAGCTGCATTAGCCTAAACTCATCTTTTTCAGTTTTCTTAAACGTTTTTTTAAATCTGTATTGTACACCAATACCTATACTATGTGCTTGTTAATACTCGTAATTCGAAGAATGGGCGATCTCTAATTGCCTTCCTTCAAAATTAAAGGTGTTATTTTTATAAATAAAGCTTCTGTTTTCCATATAAAAGCTTTGCGAATACTCCTCGCTTACACCTTAAGTAACACCTACTTCAGGCTCAAAAAAAAAAATCGTAAAAGTATCTCTGCGCAAACCCGTTCAGAATGCTCAATAGACTAAAAAGGTTTATAACGTGCTTTCTCATTTCAACAAAAAATAAGAAAGGGCTGGAATACCTTCCAACCCTTTACGTCTAATTTATAAGGGACCTTTAGTCATTCATTTCACTCACTACATTTCCTTTTGCATCAAAAACAACTGTTTTCTCTGTAAAGAAACCTTCTTCAATCTCTACTTTATAAGTGGTGTTTCCCGCACTCTCAATTTTTTCTATAGAATCTATAGAGTAGTCGGCGTATTTACTGCGTAATGTAGAAGCAACTGCTGTTGGTAATTGGGTCGCATTCATTTCACTCTCCATTCTTATAATATCTCCATTTGTGTTATACCAAATTTCATGCTCATTACTACCTTCATCAAATTCCACTTTATAATTCATTCCATCCATTTCCCACTCAATATCGGTCACCCCAGGATACACTTTTTGGAAATTATTAGTTAAATTTGCAGGCAAATCAGTCATTTTTAAATCTTGAGCACTTAGAGTCGCTGTTGCCAATAAGGCTAATACTACTATTACCGAATTTTTCATCTTTATCTGTTTTTAAATTAATTACTCGGCAAATGAATCACTTAATACTGTAACGAATTGGTAATTTCAGACCTTGGTACGTTAATAAAATCTAAATTTCAAAATACTATAATTCCCAAGTCTTTATAGATTTACAGTATATTGTTGTAGCAAAATTAATAATACAATGAAAATCCTCATTATCGAAGACGAACGCGAAATGCTAAATAATATGCGTGAAACTTTAGAGCGCGAAAAGTATATTGTAGAAGCGACCACTCACTTTAAAGAGGCTAGTTTAAAAATTGGGGTTTATAGTTACGATTGTATTTTACTCGATATTGGTCTACCAGATGGCAATGGCTTAGAGTTACTAAAACAGCTTAAAGCACAAGGTAAAAATGAGGGGGTAATAATTGTTTCTGCTAAAGATTCGTTAGACGATAGATTAGAAGGTTTAAACTTGGGTGCAGACGATTATTTGCCAAAACCATTCCATATGGCCGAGCTGCATGCCAGAGTAAAAGCGGTGTTACGCAGACGTAATTTTGATGGCAATAAAACGATTGATATTGGCAATGTTTCTATAAACCCCGAAAACCGATCGATTACAATAAACCAAAAAGATATTGTTTTAAACCGAAAAGAATACGATATTTTAATGTATTTAATTACTAATAAAACACGTTTAGTTACTAAATCGGCCTTAGCAGAGCACGTTTGGGGAGATTATATTGACCAGGCCGATAGCTTCGATTTTATATACTCCCAAATTAAAAATCTACGAAAAAAACTAAATCACGCGACTATTAACGTCGAAGCGGTGTATGGCGTAGGTTATAAATTAGATATTGAATAATGAAACTACTTAATAAAACCACGTACTACCTCTCTATATTATTGCTACCATTAATTACGGTTTGGGCATTTGTATTTTATTATGCGATGCTTGACGAAATTTACGACAGCCTAGATGACGGCTTAGAAAACCAGAAAGATATTTTAATAGGTCGTTTAAAAACAGAGCCAAATATAATAGAGCACCGCAATGTTAAAAAAAACAATCACGTTTTTACTCCCATAAACAAAAAAAAACATAAACACTTTAAGGAAAACTTTCGCGACACGCTAATATACGTGCAAAGTGAAGACGAACTCGAAGCCATGCGTATTTACAGCAGCGCTATTAAACACAATAATGCCTATTATAAGTTAGATATTATAACTTCGATGGTAGAGGAAGATGATTTGATTGAAAGCTTAATCACTTACCTCTTGGGATTGTATGTTATTTTAATTCTGAGTATTTTAATTTTAAATAATCTATTATTGAAACGCTTATGGAAACCATTTTATCATTTAATTGCCCAATTACAAACCTTTAAAATCGAGGACAATACACCTATAACGCTTCCTAAATCTAATATTGAAGAATTTAAGTTGCTAAATACAGCAGTGAACACTTTATTACAAAAATCTACCCATAGTTATAGTGCACAAAAACAATTTATTGAAAACGCCGCGCACGAATTACAAACACCATTGGCAATAACCATTAATAAATTGGAGTTATTTTTAGAAAACACCCCGCTAAACGATAAACAATTGAAAGACATAGGCACCGCCTTAGATAATTTAGGCCGATTAACACGACTTAATAAATCTCTTTTATTATTATCTAAAATCGAAAATCAACAATTTGTAAATGTAGAAACGATCCCTTTTAATACCCTTACTGAAAAGGTAATAGCCGATTTTGAAGATTTAGCAAATCATAAAAATATGCGGTTACAAATTAAGGCTTCAAACGATTTAAATTTTAAAATAAATCAAGATTTAGCCGTTATAATGCTCACGAACTTAGTGAAAAACGCATTGGTGCACGGTAAACGGAATAATACCATAACTATTACTATACAATCGCATATGTGGAGTATTATAAATTACGGTACGCCACATCAACTGGATCAAAATCTGTTATTTACGCGTTTTAAGAAAACGACTACTAACACAAAATCTACGGGATTAGGGCTATCCATAGCGAAAGCGATTGCTACTAAGTACGCTATAGAATTAAATTACGACTATAATGACGCACATATCTTTAAACTTACCTTCCCTAAAAAATAGTTAAACTTTAAATTATACTTTAAAATTCCATTTTGTTTTCAGTTTTTGCAAACATCTTCGGGACTTAAAATAAGAACAATGAAAAAATCAAGTTATCTATTCGTAGCACTTTTAACAATTGCCATTATTGGTTTAGGCGTTGCCTTCAATACGAGTATGCCCATAGTACCGACTAAAACAGTAAAGACGAATAAACTAACTAAAAACTCTAAACCCAAAAAAGACTACGTTGTAAACACCACATGGAATCTTCCTAAAGCGCTGAAGGAAGTTAGCGGTATTGCTTGGTTAAGCCCTGCTACATTTGCGTGCATTCAAGATGAAGACGGTAGTATATATGTTTACGATATAACCAGCAAAAGTATTATTAAAAGGATAGATTTTGCTGGCCCTGGCGATTATGAAGGTATTGCTATCGTAAATAAAGACGCGTACATAATGCGTAGCGATGGCATCCTGTTTGAAGTTACCGATTTTCAATCTCAAGACAAAAAAGTAACCACTTTCAGTACTGGGTTTTCTATTAAACATAATATGGAAACCTTAACCTATAACAACAACACAAACCGTTTAATTACAGCACCTAAAGACGAAGGTTTAAAAGATAAAAACTTTAAATCGCTTTATGAAATAGATTTAGAAACTAAAATTCGTGGAGTACAACCCTTTCTAAAAATAGACATGAACGCCGAAGCATTTAACACCTTTAGAAAGAAGAAAGCAGAAAAAACGTTCAATCCATCAGATGCAGCGATACATCCAGAGACCAAGGACATCTATATTTTAGAAGGAAAACACCCAAAATTAGTTATATTCACTCCCGAAGGTGACATAAAAAAAGTGATTCGATTAAACAAAGACGAATTTCCACAACCAGAAGGAATTACATTTAGTGAAGACGGGCTTCTTTATATCTCTAATGAAGCCCATAAAGGCCCCGCAACACTGCTGGAGGTTACTATTAAATAAAAAAACAACACTCTAATAGATAAAAAAACATATTGGGAGCGCTACTTTTACACCAAAAGCATAGCGATTTCCTTAAATGCGGGAAGGGATGATAGAAAGATATCAACAGAGTTATTAAAAATATATACGTACACTATTTGGTAATCAAATATATAATCGTAAATTTGCCAACTCTTTTAAAGAGAGGAATGTTTAATAAAAAATATTAATAACTGTGGACACATTAAGCTACAAAACGATTTCAGCCAATAAAGCAACTGTAGATAAACAGTGGGTTTTAGTTGACGCTGAAGGTCAAACATTAGGGCGTATGGCTTCTAAAGTTGCAAAACTTTTAAGAGGAAAGCACAAGCCTAGCTTCACACCACACGTTGATTGTGGTGATAACGTAATTGTTATCAATGCGGAAAAAATCAACTTATCAGGAAACAAGTGGAATGACAAAACGTACATTCGTCACACGGGTTACCCAGGTGGTCAAAGAAGTTTAACTGCTACTGAATTATTTGGAAAAGATCCATCAAGATTAGTAGAGAAATCTGTAAAAGGAATGTTACCTAAGAACAAGTTAGGAGCAAGTCTTTTTAGAAATTTAACTGTTGTTACTGGAACAAAGCATGCTCACGAAGCTCAGAAGCCAGCTACAATTAACTTAAACGAATTTAAGTAATGGAAGTATTACACAAAATTGGTCGTAGAAAAACGGCTGTTGCTCGTGTTTACCTATCTCAAGGAGAAGGTAAAATAACGATTAACAAAAAAGAATTAGCAAACTACTTCCCAACTGCAATTTTACAATACAAAGTAAAGCAACCGTTAGTATTAACGGAAAACGAAACTACTTTTGATATTAATGTAAATGTATTTGGTGGTGGTGTTACAGGACAAGCAGAAGCTATCCGTTTAGCCATTTCTCGCGCAATGTGTGAGTTAAATGACGAAAACAGAGGTCTTTTAAAACCTGAAGGTTTATTAACTAGAGATCCTAGAATGGTTGAACGTAAGAAATTCGGTCAGAAAAAAGCACGTAAGAAATTCCAATTCTCTAAACGTTAATATCCTCAATTCCTTTGGGGATATCGTTTATCGATTATTCTTAATTGGGTTCAAAACAAAAAATAACTAGTTATTGTTGTCCTAGTCCAAAAGACAGGATTTAGTTTAGCATCTAAATATTTAAGGCGATTTGTAAAAAGACCACTTAATTATTGCTAATTCAACAGAACGTAAACTATTACAAAATGGCAGTAGAAGTAAAAGAATTACTTGAAGCAGGTGTACATTTCGGTCACCTTACCCGTAAGTGGGATCCTAATATGGCTCCTTACGTATATATGGAGCGTAATGGCATCCACATTATAAACTTATACAAAACAGCAGCTAAGATTGAAGAAGCTGGAGAAGCTCTTGCTAAAATTGCAGCCTCTGGTCGTAAAATCTTATTTGTTGCTACAAAAAAACAAGCAAAAGACATCGTAGCTGAAAAAGCGGGTAACATTAATATGCCTTTCATCACAGAAAGATGGCCTGGCGGAATGTTAACGAACTTCATTACTATCCGTAAAGCGATCAAAAAGATGGCTACTATCGATAGAATGAAGAAAGATGGTACCTTTTTAACGTTATCTAAAAAAGAGCGTTTACAAGTAAACCGTCTTAGAGCTAAGTTAGAGAAAAACTTAGGTTCTATTACAGATATGACACGTCTTCCTGCAGCTTTGTTTGTTGTAGATATTAAACGTGAGCATATCGCGATTAAAGAAGCACAGAAATTAAACATTCCTATTTTTGCAATGGTAGATACTAACTCAGATCCACGTCAAGTAGATTACGTTATACCAGCAAATGATGATGCTTCTAAATCTATCGATAAAATTTTAACACACGTTACAGAAGCCGTTACTAACGGTTTAAATGCACGTAAAGTTGAAAAAGCTGATAAAGATGCCGCTAAAGCTGATGAAAAAGCAGTTGCTGAACAAGCTAAAGCAGCTAGTGAAGAAGAAGAATAAATAATAATTATACAATATCTATAAGTCGTTTAATGTTTTTCTTCATAGAATTAGATTGAACGACTTTTTTAAATTATATCATAAAAGTTATGACAAAAATATCAGCCGCAGAGGTTAACAAATTAAGAAAAGCTACAGGTGCAGGTATGATGGACTGCAAGAAAGCATTAGTTGAAGCTGAAGGAGATTTCGATAAAGCAATCGATGTTCTTAGAAAAAAAGGACAGAAAGTAGCAGAAAAAAGAGCAGACCGCGACTCTAGTGAGGGCGCTGCCGTTTCTAAATTAAATGATGATAACACAACAGGTGTTGCTATTGTTTTAGGTTGTGAAACTGATTTTGTTGGTAAAAACGAAACGTTCGTAAAATTAGCAACAGATTTAGCAGATAGTGCAATCAACTTCGATTCTAAAGACGATTTCTTAGCGTCAGATTTTGGAGGTTTTACGGTAACAGAAAAATTAGTTGAACAAACTGGTGTTGTTGGTGAAAAATTAGAGATTAATGCTTTCGCTAAACTTAATGCCCCTTACGTAGGTACTTACGTGCATATTAATAAAATTGCTGCCTTGGTTGGTTTATCGGCTAAAGTTGATAACGTTGAAACATTAGCTAAAGATGTAGCAATGCAAATCGCTTCTATGGGCGCAACAAAGTTATCTTACAAATTTTTCGATGCTACTTACGTAACATCAGAAACTGAAGCAAGAATAGCTGTAATAGAAAAAGATAACATCGAGTTAGGTCGTTTAGGTAAAACACTTAAAAACGTACCACAATATATCTCAATGTCTCAATTAACTCCTGAAGTTTTAGCGCAAGCTGAAGAAACTGCAAAAGCTGAATTGAAAGCTGAAGGAAAACCAGAACAAATCTGGGATAAAATTTTACCTGGTAAAATGGAGCGTTTCATCTCTGACAATACCACTTTAGATCAAGAACAATGTTTATTAGATCAAAAGTTTATTAAAGATGAAAAGATGACAGTTGCAGAATACGTTAAAACTTTTGGTGACGTAGAAGTAACATCATTCGAAAGAGTATATTTAGGATAATTATATAGAGAATAACGGTGTACAAACCGATTATAATAGTTTTAAAAACCACTACCTCACCGTAGTGGTTTTTTTATGGTGGCTTGCTAATACTATATTAAAACATTTTTGTAAAAATGATGCTTCGGCTTTAAAAAGATTTCAAAAGGGAAAAAATTTATGTAGCTTTGCTAAACTTTCAGAAACAAAAATGAAATACAAAAGAATTCTCTTAAAACTATCTGGTGAGGCCTTAATGGGCAATCGCCAATACGGTATAGATCCAGATCGTTTAGCCGAATACGCTGAAGATATAAAAGCTGTTACCGAAAAAGGAATTGAAGTTGCCATTGTTATTGGCGGCGGAAATATTTTTAGAGGAGTTGCCGGAGCGATGAACGGTATGGATCGTGTTCAAGGCGACCATATGGGAATGTTAGCTACTGTAATTAACGGTCTTGCTCTACAGAATGCTCTTGAAGACGCGGGTGTTAAAACTCGTTTGCAAACTGCTATAAAAATTAATGAAGTGGCCGAGCCCTTTATTAGAAGAAAAGCAATGAGCCATTTAAGAAAAGGACGTGTCGTTATTTTTGGTGGAGGTACTGGTAATCCCTATTTTACAACAGACTCGGCAGCTGTTTTACGTGCAATAGAAATAGAGGCCGATGTTATTTTAAAAGGAACTCGAGTAGACGGAATTTATAATACTGATCCAGAAAAAGATAGTACCGCTATAAAATTCGACCACATCACTTTCGACGATGTTTTAAAAAAGGGTTTAAAAGTGATGGACACCACAGCGTTTACCTTAAGTCAAGAAAACGAACTTCCTATTATTGTTTTCGATATGAATACAAGAGGGAATTTAATGAAAGTTATTTCTGGAGAAAAAATTGGAACTCAAGTCAGTTTATAGTAATTTTAAGGTATTCACTCTACTAATATTACGTTTAAAACAGGCTTAAATTTTACTTAAAAAAATAAAATATCTTAATATGAACGAAGACATTACATTTATAATTGATTCTACAAGAGAGTCTATGCAATCTGCTGTAAAGCATTTAGAAAAACAATTTGTAAACATCAGAGCAGGAAAAGCAAGCCCCGCAATGTTGGGTAGTGTTATGGTCGATTATTACGGTTCTCAAACCCCTTTAAGTCAAGTAGCGAATGTAAATACGCCAGACGGTAGAACAATCTCTGTGCAACCTTGGGAAAAAAATATGCTTCAAGCTATTGACAAAGCAATCCAAATTGCAAACCTTGGTTTTAACCCAATGAATAATGGTGATATTATTATTATTAACGTACCCCCATTAACAGAAGAACGTCGTTTACAATTAGCAAAACAGGCAAAATCTGAAGCCGAAGAGGCCAAAATTGGTATCCGTAATGCGCGTAAAGAGGCTAATAACGATATTAAAAAAAATGAGGACGTGTCTGAAGATATTCAGAAAAATGCAGAGCAAGACGTACAAAATCTAACCGATGCTTATGTTAAAAAAATCGATGAAATTTTTGTTATAAAGGAAAAAGAAATAATGACTGTTTAAATTAAATAGAGACTTTTTTAAGTCGCTTTTTTACTTTAACCCGCACTTACCGCTTCACCTTTAGAGCCTTTTAATTTTTTCTATATTCTAAATCCAGATAACCAAAGGAAGATTAAAAATAGGCGCAATTAAAAACAATATGTTAAAATAATCGTGATTTTTATTCTTATAAATCAGAATCAATTTTCGAATCGCCTAAAAGCTGTACTTTACATAGCCACAAACGATATATCACTATGCTAAGACACTGCTTTTTATTTTGTATATTTTTGTTCTCATTGTCTTTAAGTGCGCAAACACCTAAAGACAGTACCCGCGTTGCTCAAGACTCCACAAAATCTGATGTGCTTTTAAAACAAATTGGTAATGGTTTTTTTCCAACATCCTTTTGGAATTTCGATTTACGCTATCTCGTAAAGTTCAATCAATATGAAGGATTTAGAACTGGTTTGGGAGGCGTTACTAACGATGGCTTTTCAGAAAAATACCGTATAGATTCTTATGTTGTTTATGGGTTTAAAGACCATAGATTTAAATATAAAATTGGTGGAGGCGCTCGCTTAAACGAAGACACAAAAACGTGGTTTAACTTTTCGTATACCGATGATTTGTTAGAAAGTGGGAGCTCTAAATTTCTAACCGATAGCCGCTTTTTCTCTTTTTTCGAGCCACGACTTTTAAACATCGATTTGTTCCATAAACACATTACATCTGCCGTATCCTTAGAGCATCAAATTACACCGAATTTAACTACCGAGACACAACTTGCAATTAGTAATATTAGGCCAACGTACAGCTATAATTACGTACTAGACGATAAATCTTACGATGACTTCGAAACAACAACAGCTACCGTTTCTCTGCAATGGAGTCCATTTAACCAATACGAAACAAAAGACGACAAGCTTGTAGAAACTAAAAATGGTTTCCCAAAGTTTTCATTACAATACACCAAAAGTTTCCGAGAGGTCTTAGATGCCGATTTTAATTTTTCAAAATTAGACTTTAGAACCATTCATAAAATTACACACAAAAACAAGTCGTATACCACTGGCGTTTTAACTGCTGGTCTGGCCCACGGAGACACTCCATTAACGCATTTATATCACGCTTATCCTAACAATATTAATAAAGCGACGATACTAAGTCGCTTTTCGGTAGCAGGAATTAATAGTTTTGAAACGATGTTTTTTAACGAGTTTTTCTCTGATCGCTTTACTACTTTAGTTGCCAAACATTACTTTAAACCGTTTGCTATTAGCGAAAAATTCAATCCACAATTAGTGCTTATTTCACGTTTCGCGATTGGAAATATTAATAATATTGGGCGTCATCAAAACGTATCATTTGGAACACTTAAACACGGTTATACCGAGACTGGCTTAGAGATTAACAAACTTCTTCTCGGCTTTGGTTTAAGCTTAACGTATAGATACGGCGGCTACCATTTGCCTAAATTTAACGATAATATTGCTTTAAAATTCACATTTAATATTACGTTATAATTTTGAATTTAATAGATGAATTATCTCGGTTTTATATACCTTTGCGCTTCTTTTTAAATGACTATGTCGAAACTTAAAACATCACGCTTTTGGGATACTGTTGCGAGATTAATTCTTCGTAACAAAATTGGTATCCTTATTACCGTTGTATTAATTACTATTCTTTTTAGTACACAATGGAAGCACATGCGCTTTACCTATACCGAGGCCAATTTACTGCCAGATGACCACGAGGTAAATATAGAATATAACAAGTTTTTAAATATTTTTGGAGAAGAGGGCAACCTTATTGTTCTTGGCGTTAAAGATTCTACTTTATTTACGGTAGATAAACTAAATGCGTGGAACGCTCTTTCGGATACCTTTAGAAACGATGATGAAGTTATTACCGTTGCATCGATTAAAGATTTACAAAAACTTGTAAAAGATACCGAAAACCAGAAATTTAATTTAGTACCGTTTATAAAAAATTCTGTTCATTCTCAAACGCAAATCGACACGTTGCAGTATGAATTATTTACACAATACCCGTTTTACGATAACTTTTTATACAATAAAGAAACGAAGACTATTCGTTCCGCTATTTATCTCAAAAAAGATATAGTAAATACACCCGCCCGAAAAGATTTTGTTGTAGACAAGCTAATAGAACGTATTAAAGTCTTCGAGAAAGAAACAAATATAGATGTACGGATTTCGGGAATGCCCTATATCCGTACACTAAATTCACAAAATATAGTAGATGAAATAGGCTTATTTGTTGGAGGCGCTTTATTAGTCACCTCAATAATTTTCTTCTTATTCTTTAGGTCGTTTAGAGCCACGTTAATTTCTCTAGTTGTCGTGTGTATTGGTGTTATGTGGACTCTCGGAATTTTAGGATTCCTTAAATACGAAATTACGGTACTTACCGCTTTAATACCCCCATTAATTATTGTTATTGGTATCCCTAACTGTATCTTTTTAATTAATAAATACCAGCAAGAAGTAAAATCGCATGGTAATAAAGTAAAATCGTTACAGCGTGTAATTACCAAAGTGGGTAATGCGACGTTGATGACAAATATTACCACAGCTTCAGGTTTTGCTACCTTTATAATTACAGATAGCACTTTACTTAAAGAATTTGGTATCGTTGCCTCCTTAAGCATTATTGCTATTTTTATTTTGTGTTTGCTTATTATTCCCATCATATACACCTTTTTACCTTATCCTAAAGAGCGCCATTTAGAGCATTTAAATAAACGCTGGGTTGGTAGTTTTGTGGATTGGACGGAGCGTATGGTAAAAGAGAAACGCATTGCCATTTACATTACAGTATGCTGTTTAGTGATTACGTGTATTATTGGAATTTATAAAATAAAAATATCGGGAAGCCTTCTTGAAGACATGCCGAAAAACACTGAATTCTATAAAGACATTCGTTTTTTCGAAAAGGAGTTTAACGGTATTATGCCTTTGGAGATTATGATTAATACCAAGCGTGAAAAAGGTGTTATGAAATCGTCGACTCTTAAACGTATGGACGCGCTTGAAGATTTAATTATTGACACACCGGAGTTGTCCCGTCCCATTTCAATTGTAAGTCTTGTAAAATATTCTAAGCAGGCATTTTATAACGGAAATCCCAAATACTACCAATTACCAACAAAACAGGAAGAGGCTTTTATATTGCCTTATCTAAAAAATTCGACTTCCGGGGAGACCACAATATTAAATGATTTTGTTGATAGCACAGGGCAATATGCGCGTATCACTTCATTTATGAAAGATATTGGTACCGACAAAATGGAAGAGATTGAAAGTGATATCGAAGCCAAAATTAAAAAATTATTCCCAGCAGACAACTATGACGTTATTGTAACTGGTAAAGCTTTAGTATTCCAAAAAGGAACGACCTATTTAGTAAAAAACTTAGCCTTATCGTTATCGCTGGCTATTTTACTCATTGCGTTATTTATGGCCTATATGTTTCGTTCGTTTAGAATGATTATTGTATCGTTAATCCCAAACTTACTACCATTGGTGGTTACAGCAGGTTTAATGGGCTATTTAGGTGTCCCTATAAAACCGTCCACAATATTAGTATTTAGTATTGCTTTTGGTATATCGGTGGATGATACTATTCACTTTTTAGCAAAATATAGACAAGAATTACAGGCCAATAACTGGAAGATTAAAAAATCGGTTTACGGTGCTTTAAGAGAAACAGGCGTCAGCATGTTCTATACGTCTATTGTTTTATTCTTTGGTTTTTCAATATTTATGATCTCCAGTTTTGGAGGTACAGTAGCGCTAGGCGCTTTAGTATCGATTACCTTATTATTCGCTATGCTATCTAATTTACTTCTGTTGCCTTCATTATTACTATCTTTAGAGCGCAGTATTGCGAACAAACAAATTTTAAAAAAGCCCACTATTAATATTATCCCTGGAGAAAGCGAAGGTGATTTTAATACCGATGCTACAGACGACAAAAAATAAGATTTTAACTATAAAAACTAAAAACAGTTATAGTTGCATTTAAATACATTATAAAAAAATGACACAGTACACAATTGCACAATTATTAAAACAAACGGCGCCCCAAGACGTTGAAATTAAAGGCTGGGTAAGAACATTTAGAGCGAAACGTTTTATTGCCTTAAATGACGGCTCTACACTTAATAATATTCAATGTGTTGTCGATTTTGAAAACACACCAGAAGATGTGTTAAAACGCATTACTACCGGAGCCGCCGTACACATTAAAGGAGAATTAATAGAAAGCCAGGGACAAGGACAAACAGTAGAAATTGCTGTAACTTCAATTGTTATTTTAGGAGATTCAGATCCAGAAAAATACCCTATTCAGCCTAAAAAACACTCCTTCGAATTTTTAAGAGAAAACGCACACTTGCGCACAAGAACAAATACTTTTAGTGCTGTAATGCGCTTACGTTCTACCCTTTCGTTTGCCGTACACAAATATTTTAACGACAACGGATTTTACTATATGCACACCCCTATTGTAACAGGAAGTGATGCTGAAGGTGCTGGAGAAATGTTTAGAGTAAGTGCCTTAGACCCTAAAAATCCACCCTTAAAAGACGATGGCTCTGTCGATTATAGTAAAGATTTCTTTGGTAAAGAAACCAACCTTACCGTTTCTGGGCAATTAGAAGCAGAAACGTATGCTATGTCGTTAGGAAAAGTCTATACTTTCGGACCAACATTCAGGGCTGAAAACTCAAATACTTCTCGCCATTTGGCAGAATTCTGGATGATTGAACCAGAAGTGGCGTTTATGGATTTAGCTGGTAATATGGATTTGGCCGAAGACTTTATGAAATCAGTTATTACATACGTTTTAGAGCATAATAGTGAGGATTTAGAGTTTTTAGATCAGCGTTTATTTGATGAAGAAAAAACAAAACCTCAAACTGAAAGAAGCGAAATGCGCCTTATTGATAAATTAAAATTTGTTACCGAAAATAATTTTAAACGCGTAAGTTATACTGAAGCGATCGATATCTTAAAAAACAGTAAACCTAATAAGAAAAAGAAATTTAATTATATTATTGAAGAATGGGGAGTAGACTTACAATCGGAGCACGAGCGTTTCCTTGTAGAAAAGCACTTTAAATGTCCTGTAATTTTATTTGATTATCCTGCCGATATTAAAGCTTTTTATATGCGCTTAAATGAAGACGGAAAAACGGTAAGAGCAATGGATATATTATTCCCTGGCATTGGCGAAATTGTTGGAGGATCGCAACGTGAAGAACGATTGGATGTTCTAAAAGAGAAAATGGCAGCCTTAAATATTCCAGAAGAAGAGCTTTGGTGGTACCTAGACTTGCGTAAATATGGAACAGCAGTACACTCAGGTTTTGGTTTAGGTTTCGAACGTTTGGTAATGTTTGCCACAGGAATGGGTAATATTAAAGACGTCATTCCGTTTCCTAGAACCCCTCAAAATGCAGAGTTCTAGTTAAAAATTTACCTACAATAGTAAAAATAAACAATCTAGTAAACTCATAAATCTAGATTGTTTTTTTTATTTTAGTACATATTCTAAAATATAGCATGCTTAAACAATATTTACAGTTTAAATTATCTCAGAAGTTGTCTCCGCAACAAATTCAATTGATGAAATTGATACAACTTCCTACGCAAGCTTTTGAACAACGTTTAAAGCAAGAGTTAGAAGAAAACCCTGCTTTAGATAGCGGTAAAGAAGAGGTTGAGAATGAGTACGATGATTTAGATAATTCGCAAGACGAATACGACGATACTGAAACAATTAATACCGACGATATTAATGTTGATGATTATTTAAGTGACGACGAAACACCAGATTACCGCACGAGCGTAAATAATTATAGCGCCGATGAAGATGAAAAAAGCATTCCGTATGCTTCAGGAACATCATTTAGACAACATTTAGTGAGTCAATTAAACACGTATCGTTTGGATGATGAAGAACGTGAAATTGCCGAATTCCTTGTCGGAAGTGTAGACGAAAGTGGCTATATCCGTCGTGAACTTAGTGATATAATGGACGATTTAGCGTTTACACAAAACGTCTATACCACCGAAGATAAAATAAACCGCGTTTTAAAAATTGTGCACCAATTAGATCCTTCAGGGGTTGGCGCTCGTAACCTTCAAGAGTGTTTAAGTATTCAATTAGAACGTAAAGAACAAAAGCCCGATGTCGCTCTGGCTTTAGATATTATAAATAATGCATTCGATCAGTTTACAAAAAAGCATTATCAAAAACTGATGCAGAAATTCGATATTACTGAAATTCAGCTAAAAGATGCTATTCACGAAATCGAAAGATTAAACCCTAAACCTGGTGGCTCTTACGCGGGAAACAGCCGTGTTGTGCAACATGTTGTCCCTGATTTTGCAATAAAAATTGTAAATAGCGAATTAGAATTGACTTTAAATGGCAGAAATGCTCCCGAGCTTCATGTCTCTCGCGAGTACAACAATATGCTTAAAGGTTACAAAGAAACTAAAGAGCGTACCAAAGCACAGAAAGATGCCGTACAGTTTATTAAACAAAAGCTCGACGCCGCAAAATGGTTTATAGAAGCTATTAAACAGCGCCAACAGACGTTATTCGTTACAATGAGTGCTATTATGCATTACCAAAAAGAATTCTTCTTAACAGGCGATGAGCGCAAATTAAGACCAATGATTTTAAAAGATATTGCAGACGAAATTGAAATGGACGTTTCTACGGTGTCTCGCGTTGCTAATAGTAAATACGTAGACACCCCTTATGGCACCAAATTGATTAAAGAATTTTTCTCTGAATCGATGACTAACGATCAAGGCGAAGAGGTTTCGACCCGTGAAATAAAAACCATTCTAGAAACGGTTATTGATGAGGAAAATAAGAAAAAGCCGTTAACAGATGAAGCTTTAGCGAAAATCTTAAAGGAAAAGGGGTACCCCATAGCTAGACGTACCGTAGCTAAATACAGAGAACAGTTAGATATCCCCGTAGCACGTTTAAGAAAAAAGATATAATGAATTTCCTTCTTAAAAGCGTCTCTTTTGTATTTCACCCAATTATAATGCCCTTGTTGGCTGTTATTTTCTATTTTTCAAAATCACCAAGATATTTGTCCTTTGACGTCATTAGTGCAAAAATTACGTCACTTTTTATATTAACTATTCTCTTACCTATTCTTACCTATTTTTTACTTAAAACTTTAGGAAAAACACAAACGATTTATTTAAAAACGACGAAAGAACGCGTAATACCTTTACTAATTAACGCGGTTATAATTCTCTTAATTTTGAAACGCGTATTGCCAATTAATCAAATTGTAGAATTGTATTTCTTTTTTATTGGCACCTTAATATCTACCATAACTTGTTTAGCGCTAGCATTAGCTAATTTTAAAGCCAGTATTCATATGATTGCGATCTCTGGTGTGTTTATGTTTGCCATTGCATTCTCCATTCATTTTAGTATTAATATAAATGGGTCCTTAGCTTTAATGGCTATTATTACTGGAGCCATTGCCACCTCGCGCTTACATTTAAAAGCACACACTCCCACCGAGTTAATATTTGGCTTTTTTATTGGCTTTATTCCACAAATTATTCTAATGAATTACTGGATTTAAGTGCTTAATAAAAACAATTTTCAATCGCTTTAAACGTTTAATGCAAATTAATACATTATTTTGCTTAAAATTATCTGTAACTATAAACGTAACTTAAAAGCTATAAAATGATCGTAAACACCTCTAAAACTCAAAACACCTTTAGGATTTTAATGGGCTTGGCTATGCTTTTTGCAGGTATTGCTCATCTCACCTTTAAACGCATAGAGTTTCAAGCGCAAGTGCCAACATGGTTATCTACCGAAGAAGGGTTTGTCGATTTTATTGTTTTAGCCTCTGGGGTAGTAGAAATTATTTTTGGAGCTCTGATGGTTTGGGGAGGAAAGATAAAAGTGTTCACTGGTATTGCTTTAGCCCTCTTTTATGTTTTAGTTTTTCCTGGAAATATTAGTCAGTACACTAACGGTTTCGATTCTTTTGGTTTAAATACCGACGCTAAACGACTAACGCGTCTATTTTTTCAGCCGGTACTTATTCTTTGGTCATTGTGGGCTTCTGGCGGATTAAAATACATAATGAGCAGAAGAAGTAATCATTAACTATTGTAATTAGTCACTTTATCTCAATTGCTAATAGTTTTAAAATCACTGTTCATATTTCTGGTACTTAACTTCCCTCGGCGCAATACAGAAATACTCTAGACTTAAAATATTTTCGGTATACGTAAAACGATAAGTATACTCAGATTTTTTTCAAAGTAAAGACATAAAAACCGATTAGTTCTATGATTATGTTACTGTATAACCACTGTTTGTAGTTATAGACATACCGCCTACCATTCCATTTAGAGACAACTTGCCGTTGCTATTAAAGTAATAATCTTATAGCTAAATACAATGGAAACGTCAGCCATATCGGTTAGAAATTCGATTAATTTCCTATCTCCAACTAATGCAGGTTCTATAGGCGGCTATTCGTCATTATTATTGCAAACAAAAACCATTACGCATAAGAAGATTAAAAAAAATGACTGTTTAATACTGTGCTTACCCTAAAATACGATTTTGTATAAAGCCTTAAATAGATACTTTATAAAATTAACCGATTTAAATAGTAAATAAGTCTAATTACTACTCATTGGTCCCTATAAAATGCTGTGAGGTGTTTCTATTTTCTCTATGAAGTGTTCGATATTATCGTGACGGCACCACGCTGTACGATCTAAATTTATATCGTGTACTATTGAACCATTATTGTAAATATGTATCACTCTTTGTTTACCGAAAAGGGATCTTGTTTTTTAGAAAACCAACAAGTAATGTTTTTATAATGGTAGGTAATAGTCTTTTCGTTATTATTCGCTAGATTTATTGTTTTAATCACTAAACACTGGGTAGAATCGACAAAGGTAATTTCGAAAACTTCGCCTTTACTATATTTTTTAATAGTCGATGAATAAACCAAGTAATTATACCTCCTGCCATTAAAACGGAAAAAATGACGGTATTTTCGAAGAGAAATACTAAAATGGTGTTTACTCGTGTCGCTCTTCCAGCTACTATAAATAAAAGTATAGCAATCCAACTAGATAAAAACAGGACGATAAACAGCACGCTGTACTTTATAAAAATAGTAAAATAATTAAGATGTGATGTTGTTTTTTCTACTTGATACCTGTGGTCCATAATTATACTACTAAATTTCTAATAAAGTATAAATCTAATAAAAAATTAATAGTTGGTCTCTGCAATAAAGCATTGTGTAAAAAAGAGGCCTATTATATTATACCTTGATGCTTTTATAACACGCTTTAACTAACTCTTGGCCGTAGAGGCGTTCTTGTTTTCTCACTATAAAATGACCTTTTGCCATATCTTGAAAATGATCCATAAATACCGTATTAATTATAGCACCACCTGCAGCACCAATAAACGGAATAGCTTGCCCGGCCATTTTCTCTGATATTTGTATTGAAAAGCGTTCTGCCACTTTCGTTACTAAACGCAATATTAAGGGAGCGCCTTCATCAACCACTCCTTTTTCTAAAATAAATTTTGAGGTTTCCGATACCGATTGACCCAATAATGCCCGAATTGTAAAATATCCTGTTTCGGTACCATCATCGGAAGTAGAAGTTCCTCCTAATGCAAAAACTTCTAAGCACGCCATTTTTGTTTCGATACTGTTAACCGATTCCCCGTATTCCCTAGAAATATCAGCAATAGAACGTAACATAATAGTCGTCGAAATTGGCAACTCAATAGCCAATGCGGCAAGTCCGAAAAAACCACCTACACCACCACTTACGGCAACAGCTGTTTTATGAATTCTATTAGAAGACTTTTTTGCCGATTTGTTTTTCATAGTAAAAATAGCAGCATCGGCAGCCTTCAATAACGAGTTTGTGGTAATGTCGCCTAATTTATCAGTCCACTTTTTTGGAAGACTATCTATTCCTTTTTCTATAGGAGAGCCAATAAAATTGGTAATTTTTGCCGCTAAACCTGGGTTTTCAAGGAGCCGTTTTGCCACCATTAACTCCGTAATATCTACTTCCGAAATACTAAGTTTTGCTTCCATAATTATCTTTTGGTGTTTATTTGATGCCTATCTACTACAAGATATAAAAGATCAAACCAATTTTAATAGCATTCATGTCTATAGTGTCTCCTTTAAGTTTTGCTGAAGCATTAAAAATAGGGTTTAAAGCGTAGTAGATATAGAAATTCCAAGTATTGTAACCGGCGCTCATCGTTAATCCGTATTGAAACTCATTGAATACATCCTTATTATTTAGTGATATATTAGTGGGTTCCCCTTTAAATTTTGTTTGATTGGCAAATACATACCCGAATTTCACTCCGGTATACACCCGCCAGAACTTATACTCTCTGGATGTTGATGTACGCCAACGGTACTCTAAAGGCAGTTCTAACATATAACTCGAGAACTTATTCTTAGTATAACTAGTTTCTGAGCGATCTAAGACTGAGAACATTGTGCCTCTTGTTGTCTCGGTAATTAAAAGGTTTTGGTTAAAAGAATTAATAGAAACACCCAAACCAACACCAATGGCACTGTTGCGTCTTTTGTTGATAGGGATATCTTTTATAAATCCGAAATGATATCCGCTAGAAAAGCCACTCTGAGAGATTCCTGAGGGCTGCTTACCTAATAGATTATAGGTTACCCCAATATAAAATTGATCTTCCTTATATAAAGAATCCGCGATTTGTTCTCTTAAAAAAACATCTTCTTGAGCGTACACTTGTATTCCGAACAGAAGGCATAGCGCTAAGGGGAAAAAATATCTCATAAACCTAAAAGTACAAAAGTAAATAAAAAGAAAAGGCGTTTTGATTACATCAAAACGCCTTTTACTATAAAATTAAGATTGTTTTAATTTTGTGCATTTGCAACGGCATCACCCTTACGAGTGGTATAGTTAATTTTTAATGCATTTACTTTACGCAATTCTTGTTTAACATCAGAAACTAAACCCATATTAGCTTCTCTATCTACTTTTAAAGCAATAGTTAACTTAGGTAATAATTCTTCTCTTAATGCGGCGCGCTCAGCAGCTATAAAAGGTGCTATATCCTCTATCCCTGCATACTTATCATTTAACTGTATTCTTGCTTCAGATCCATATTTATCGATATAGTTTGCACTAGGCTTTCCAATATAAATATAGCTAACTGGATTCTTTTTATCCAATTTTTCTACTTGATCGGCTGAAGGTAATTTATTTTCAATCAATAAATTATCTTCTTTAATAACCGTAGCTACCATAAAGAAAAACAAAAGCATAAATACAATATCTGGTAACGATGCTGTTGAAATTGGAGGTAACCCTCCATCTTGTTTCTTTTTAAATTTAGACATAATTACTTTTTATCTAATTAGACTTTGTTTCTGCTTCAGAGAACTTTTGTGGAATTAGTATTTTGATCGTTTCTAACTGATCTTTTAACCTATCCTGTTCCGCTTGCGGCGTTTGAGGATCTAAATAACGATCGTTTGCTTCAACATAAGACATTTGTAAAGCAGGGAATTCCCTTTTAAACTCTCTGTCCCTTAAAGTGTTATAGGCGGCGATTATTTCATTTTGTACGGCTATATACGTTTTGTATTTAGTAAGCCTATCATTACTTAATGATATAATTGCTTTATCGAAATTATCTGATGATTTTGGGTTCTGTCCTCCTTGACAGCGCTTACAAGCATCGTCCCCAGTTCCTCCTCCATTATCTAAAAACTTAACAGCTGCTGCTCTTAAATCTCCAAGATTGATAAGTCGTTCTTCACCATCAGACTTTAAAAAGATCTGATTAGTTCTATTAACGTTTATCTGAAAGATGTTTCTCTCTTTAATTTTTGGTGGATCCGTTATATCAACTATAGGAGGTAACTTTCTATTTAACCCCGAATCGGTTGCTATATCTGTTGTCACCAAAAAGAAAATTAATAATAAGAAGGCAATGTCAGCCATAGAGCCGGCATTAACTTCTGGTGCTGATCTTTTTGCCATAATTATTTAATCATTTTATTGATTCCTGTTATCAACATAGTACCTGCTGCAATTACAGCTAAAAAGTAGAACATATACAAACCAGTATCTACCCATTTAGCGCCAGATGCCGATAACATTTTTCCGTCTTGCATTGGTGTTTCTACTCCCGAAGCAGTAAAGTAGGCGATTAATCCTACAACTAGAAAAGCACCTACTCCTATTAACGCGTTTTTTAAGGTTGCAGTATTAGCAAATAAATTAACTACGACAAACAACAGTACTAAAGCTAAGGTTATCCCTAATATTATGTAGGCTATCCAAGTCATTGGTTCTAATAAAGAGGTATCTCCATTGGCAGCCAATTCTTTTACTTCTTCATCTCCTGCTCCTACAATTCTTGCTAAAAAAACCATAGATAAAACACCTATAATTAATAAAACTATTTTTAAAATCTTATGCATAGTATTCGTTTTTAAAATTAGTTAATATTACTTTTTATATCTCACAAGCATATCCATTAATGTAATAGAAGAATCTTCCATATCATTAACAATACTATCTACTTTTGCAATAATATAATTGTAAAATACTTGTAGAATAATAGCTACAATTAAACCAAATACGGTTGTTAAAAGTGCAACTTTGATACCTCCTGCAACTAAAGCGGCATCCATACCACCTGCAGATTGAATTTTATCGAAGGCTTGAATCATACCAATTACCGTACCCATAAATCCAAGCATTGGAGCTAGGGCGATAAATAAAGAGATCCAAGAAATGTTCTTTTCTAATTGTCCCATTTGCACACCACCGTAAGCAATTACTGCTTTCTCTGCAGATTCGAGACTTTCGTCTGCGCGATCTAACCCTTGGTAATAGATGGAGGCAATAGGCCCTTTAGTGTTACGACAAACTTCCTTAGCAGCTTCAATTCCACCAGATTGTAATGCGTCTTCTACATTTTTAGCTAATTTCTTAGAGTTTGTTGTAGAAAGGTTTAAAAATACAATTCTTTCGATAGCGATTGCTAAACCTAGAATTAAACACAATAATACAATTCCCATAAACTGAGGTCCACCTTCGATAAAACGTTTTTTAAGCTCTTGGTGAAAACCTAACGACTCTTCTGCCGCGCCATCTGTCGATGCTTCTTGTGTTGTTGAGACTACTGTTGTTGCTATTGTGGCAGCAGTTGTAGTTGCGTTAGCTGTTCCAAATGCCATTATTAAAGTTATGGCTAGGATTGAAAATAATCTTTTCATTGTCGTGATCTTAATTTTAATTAGTTAAAGTGTTAAAGATATAAAAAAAATGTAATTAAAAAATAAAAAAACCAATTACAACCGTGTAATCGGGCTTATTTCGCAGAGAGAAAGGGATTCGAACCCTCGATACGCTATAAACGCATACACGCTTTCCAAGCGTGCGCCTTAAGCCACTCGGCCACCTCTCTAAAGTTTACCGATAATTACAAGGCACCAAAATAAGAGAAAAATAATTAAAGACTAAAATTTTGAGAGTTAATTTTACGTCAATTCTCCTCTTAATGCTGTTTGATATATGGTTTTGAACAAGTTAGGCGACACATTTTGCCCTAACAAATACATTAATTTACATATTGCGGCCTCCGTAGTAATGTCTTTTCCCGAAATTAAACCTATTCTTTTTAGCTTTTCGCTAGTTTCGTACTGCCCCATCATCACACTTCCTCCAGAACATTGCGTTACATTTATAATATGTATACCTTTATTTACAGCGTCTCTTAATAAGCTAACAAACCAATCTTCAGTAGAGCAATTTCCTGCACCGTACGTTTCTAAAACGACACCTTTTAGACCTGGCGTATCAAATATAGAACGTAATAATACTTCAGATATTCCTGGAAATAATTTTATTAAAGCAATATTTGAGTCTAATTTTTTATGAACGATAAGGTCTTTTCTGGCATTCGGTTTAAATAAATATTCCTGATTTACTTTTAAATGCACCCCAGATTCGGCTAAATCAGGGTAATTTAAAGAGGCAAACGCTTCAAAATGCTCGGCGTTAATTTTCGTCGTTCTGTTGGCGCGATATAATTTGTATTCAAAATACAAGCACACTTCTTTTATCACTGGTTTATTGTAATGCTTAAGTGCCGCCACTTGAATAGAGGTGATTAAATTCTCTTTAGCATCGGTACGTAAATCACCAATGGGCAACTGTGATCCCGTAAAAATAACTGGTTTGGCTAAATGCTCTAACATAAAACTCAATGCTGAAGCCGTGTAACTCATTGTATCGCTACCGTGAAGCACCACAAATCCATCAAAAGACTCGTATTGCTCTTCTATAACCTCAGCGATTTCTACCCAATATTCGGGTTTCATATTACTAGAATCTATGGGCTGGTCAAACGACGTGGTTTCAATGTTACACTCTAATAATTTCAATTCTGGAATACGCACTAATAAATTATCGAAATCGAAAGCGCGTAAGGCACCAGTTTCCGGATCTTTCATCATACCAATGGTACCACCGGTATATATAAGAAGTATATTAGGTATTGCTTTTGTCATAATTAAATGCCGAAAATGGCTTTTGAGTTTGCAGTTGTTATTGCTGCGATGTCTTCTTGAGATATATTGTAAATCTCCGATAATTTTTCGAGAACTTTTACAATATAACTACTTTCATTTCTTTTTCCTCGGAAAGGATGCGGTGCCAAATACGGCGCATCGGTTTCTAAAACAATATGTTGCAAATCGATTGTACTTAAAAACTGATCGATTTTACCATTTTTGAAGGTTGCCACTCCCCCTATTCCTAATTTAAGGTTATAAGAAATCGCTAGTTTTGCGTGTTCTATTGTCCCCGTAAAACAATGAAATATTCCAAACAAGTCGTCGCTTTTCTCTTCTTCTAACACTTCGAAAACGGCATCGAAAGCCTCACGGCAATGTATTACGATGGGCAATTTATGCTTTTTAGCCAATTGAATTTGATATTTAAACGCTTCTTTTTGAATCGCCAACGTGTCTTTGTCCCAATACAAATCTATGCCAATTTCTCCAACTGCATAAAATTTATGATTGTCGAGCATCTCTTCAACGTGGGCTAATTCTTCATTATAGTTATCTTTTACGTGTGTTGGGTGTAAGCCCGACATTAAAAACACGTGTTCCGGATAGTCTTTTTCAAGTCGAAGCATCGCTGCTGTATACGTAGAATCGATAGCAGGAATAAATAAACGTGTTACATTAGCATCCAGTGTGCGCTGCATCATTTCGTCTCTATCTTCATCGAAAGCTTCACTATATAAATGGGTGTGTGTATCTGTAATTATCATTTTGTAAAAATAAAAAAGTCAGGGATTAAACACTGACTTTTTCTAGGGTATTTTAAGTTAAACTTACTCTAATTTATTTAGTAATTTCTGAGCTTGCTCGTAATCGTCGGCCTCTTCATTAATTTGTTTTAATAAACTTTGGGTGACCTCTGTCTTACCTTGTTTTAAGTTGCTTAAAGCGTGATACCACAGGGCCCTGTTTTTATAAACCGATTCGCTTTTTGAAATAGCTATCAGCAGTGCATCGGCAGTTTCAAAACGATTTAATTCGATATTAGTAATAGCATAATACAATTGTAATTGCCTGTTTTCGCTATCGGTTTTTAAAAGACGCTCTAAAATGGTATTGGCTTTAGAAAACTCGCGATTATTAAAAGCTTTGGTAACCTCAACAAGATCGCGAACACTTCCTCCACGAACAGTTAAATCTATTGTTTCGTGCGTATTAAAATCTTTGTACGTTGGCGTTTTTAACTGCTTAAACAAAAACAGTCCTATTAACACAACAACACTTGCCGCTATAGCCAATCGAGCAATATTGAAACGTTTACGAGAGGCTTTCGGTTGTTCCGTTTGTATCGTATTAAAATGCGCTTCTGAGATGTGCATTAAGTTGCGTTTAAAGTCAGAACTTTCTTCATCTAAAGTTTGTTCCAAATATCCTGAAAGCTCTTTATATGTTATAAAACTATGTTTAAAAGCAGTATCGATTGCTAAGCGGTTTTCAAAAGCGAGCACATCACTAGCAGACAGGTCTCTTTGTAAGTAGTTTTCGAATAAAATATAGTCTTTTTCTTCCATTTTAATAGTTGTTAAGCTGATTAAATTTAGGCGACTCTTGTACTAACTTGGTAAGTTTACCAATGCACAGCGATTTCTTTTTCCGAGCGTAGGCATAAGTAATTTTTAAACTTTTTGCCACCTCTTCCATCGATTTAATTTTAAAAGTTGCTTTTAGTAAATCTTTACAAGCATCGCCCAACTTTTGAAACATTGCGTTAAACAATTCTTGTTTTTCACCAAATACTGTAGTTTCGAAAGCTAGCGTGAAAGCGTCGTCATCTTTAGATAAGACTTCTTCATTAATTGTTACCTCCTTATTAGTCTTCTTTTTTAATTCATTTAACCATTTACGTTTACATAAGAGAAAGAAATAGGCATCGAAAGGACAAGTTAATTCCAACCCTTTCTGTTTTGCTTGATTATAAATGGTAACCAATACTTCTTGAACGACATCTTTTGCTTGGGTAGCGTTACCGCTATTCTGTTTGATGTAATTTATCACTTTAGGCACAAACGTATCGTAAATAGCTTGTATAATAAAACTATTATTTTGAAGTAATCCGTGAATATACTTCTGGTCTTCGTGTATTTTTTTATCACCCATTAACCCCTATATATTGGTTGGTTTCTAACGAATTTAAAAAAACTTTTAAATAAATGGGTAACAAATTCAAAATGCTTTTGATATAAGGTTGTAAAAGCCAAAATGGCAAAACTATTAAATCAATTATTAACTCTTTAATATTTAGAAATCATGAGAAAATCAATTTTAATTATCGCAGCCCTAGTTTTTGGATTATTAACAGCAAACGCTACAACACCAAATTCAACGCCTACAACTTTTAACAATTCAGACCTTATAAAGGACGACATCGTAAAAATTTATAACTGGTCGGTTACAACAACAGTAGGCCAATTTTCTGGAACCGCTTCAACTTTAACCTCAGCAGAACGCCGAGTGCAATTAGCAAGTAACGGCCTAATCGTTTTAGAACATATAATTACTAGCTATTTCGTAGTAGGAAGCGATATAAACAAACCAGAAAACAGATTGTATTTCTGGGAAGTACAAAGTGAAAACGGTCGTGCGAAAGGATTTTCGACTAGCGAAGCATCAGCCCATAGAATGATCAACTTAGTATCAAGCGGAGATGTTGTTTACTATAAAATAGTTGCTAGCTCAGAAATAAAATAATAAGACATTCTGGATGCTTCTCACCAGGTATCCAGTTTATAATTCCATAAAAACAGATTACTCATTTTAAACCTTAGAAATTATGAAACAATTTAAACACCTATTTACAACGTTATCAATTACGGCGTTAACACTTATTACCAGTTGCACAAGTAAAGATGATAACCCCGATTATTTTGCAGGAATCCCCGCTCCAACCTCAGCAGAGTTTGATGCCATTAGACAGAGCGCTATGGAAGATAATACGCAACATTTTCAGTTTGATGCCAGCGACGGATTCGTGACTTTAACCTCTAGCAATGGTGTAGAAATCTCACTAAATACGTCATGCCTATCTCAAAACGGAAACCCCGTTACCGGCCCAATCGATTTAGAGTATGTAGAAATTTTTGAAAAAGCAAATATGCTTGTTACCAACAAACCTACGATGGGAAGATTACCAAATGGCGACAAAACTCTAATTATTACTGGTGGAGAATTCTTTCTAGAAGCGACTAATAACGGACTTCCATTGGACGCAAACTGTGGGTTAAGCCTATTAGTGCCGTCTGCTTTAACTGGCGGCTTTGATCCAGCAATGACACTTTGGAATGGCGAAATTGATACCGATGGCAACTTAACTTGGGATCAAATAGAACCTGGCACAAACGATGGTGTTTTTGATGAGATGGGTGAATACTACGCCGTTTTGCAAGGTTTTGGATGGAGCAATATTGATCGCTTTTATAGCGACCCAAGACCAAAGACTCAAATACTAGTAAAAGCGCCACAAGGTTTTAATTTTGGTAATAGCGCGGTATATTTATCTTACGATGGCGAAGATTCTGGTTTAGCTAGTTTGGATACTTACGACAATACTTTTCAAGCATTTAGCGAACATTACGGACAAATCCCTATTGGTTTAGAGTGCCATATTATTTTTATTACCACGGAAGATGGCCTTTGGAAATATGCTATAAAACCTGTTACAATTGCTAACGACGATATCATCACTTTCACACTAGATGATCTTGTTATTGGAGATGACAACGCTTTACAAGGAGATATTAATGTGCTACCATGATTAAATTCCTACTTAAAAAAAGTCAGAAACTTCGGTTTTTGGCTTTTTTGTTTTTAGCAGTTTTGCTTTCAGGATAAGAGACTTACTTTCAGTAAGGTTATAAAACCCTCTTTTAAAGTGATTGCGCTTTGCTTTTTTCATCCTAAAAAAGATTCATAAACTATTTAAATAATCACTCTCATAGTTTTTGCTATATTTATAAAGCTATTAATATCAGAAAATTATGAAAACGCTCTCTTTTACCGTCGCTTTTTTTATGTCGTTAGTTACACTTGCCCAAACAGCAGATACACCTTTAGATACCACTCGAGGCCTATCTGAAATTAATTACAGTAAAATAAATAATACGGTACAATTTAGTCCCAAAGCACCACAATTAATACAAACAGCAGGCGCACCGAAAGCCTTTTACACGCATTTCTGGGAATTTGGGGACGGACAATATAGTAAGGAAGAACTACCAAAACACACCTATAAAAACGCTAAAGAATACAACGTTCACTTATGGACAACCAATATGTATTCCTCGGGAAAACCACCCACTGCACGTCCTAAAAAAATAAGAATTGACACAGCAACAGATAGCTCCACAGACAACAGCAGCGCTACTTTAGACACAAGTTTAGATTTAGTACGCAATCGCGAACCTATGCCAGAGGAAGATATTGTTGTCGTAATGCGTTATAAAAACACCAAAGATTACGAAACAAACGGCACACTTTATTTGTATTATAATGAAACAGCGTTTACAGCAGATAATTTTGAAGTATTGGATGCTCGTTTTTACAACAACGAGGAAGACGTCAGCGACACAGAATTAGTTATGGTAAATAGTATTACTACAAACGACTATTTTTACGCGAGCAACACACAAGAACCTCTAGAATTTAAAACGATAGCTCAAGATTCTACCGAAAAATTAAACCTGCCGTTAACGTTAGCAGAATCTGAAACTAAATACCGCGCTTCAAAAACGATTGCTTTTAAAAATATGAAACCTAATGAAGAGCGCAATTTGTTTTACACCCTAAAAACAACGCCCGAAATGATAAAGGACACGAGCGCAATTGTAACCATTCGCGGGGTGTATGTTCCAGACGATAATTACCAAAACCACAAAGTAAAGGAAATGGAAATGGAGATTGTAACGTCTCACGATCCCAATAAAATGTCATCTAACGCTACCTTTTTAAATTACCGACTGGTGCGTTATAAAACACCAAAATTCAAAATAAAATTTCAAAATAATGGCGAAGGTCCGGCCACAACAATTAGGTTAGAAACCGATATCCCAGAGATGTTAGATAAATCTAGTATTACCGTAGAAGATATGTACCCCAAGTGTAAAATTTGCCCAAAAGAGGAAGTTCAGTACAGTTGTTTAGACACCACTTACACCGCCACGCAAGCCATTTTTACGTTTAAAAACATTTATTTACCAGGAAGCGAACAAAAAAATGTAAAAGATTACGATTCTACAAAAGGTTTTGTAAAGTATAACATAAAGTTTAGCGACGATTTTCATAAGAAAAAAACCAAGTCTAGAACGGCGATTATTTTCGATAAAAACGACCCGATTATCACCAATTATTCTACCACGCGTTTTTTACCGGGCATTTCTATTGGAGCAAAAGCGGGTTATAACTCATTCAGCGATTTAAAAAACTCTAAAAGTTATTTTATTGGCGCCACGGTTTCCCCTTACAAATCGTACCGATGGTATTGGCAGGTGGAATTATTAAACAGTTTTCATTCTTACAATGGCACTAAAACAATACGCGAAGAATTTGTAGATTCTCCCGCCGGTTTTATAGCGCTTGAACGCACCACAACAGAAAGCTCTTACGATAATATCGATTGGGAAATTCCAGTTTTAGCCCGTTACAATGTTAATAATTATATTGGTTTGGGCGCTGGACTGCAAGGCACTTTTTCGGTTAGCCAGCAAAAAACAGAACGCATTACCATCCAGCAATACGAAGGTGAGCAGACGGATTCAAACCTTCTTATCAATCAATCGGTCACGGAAAATGATACAAAAAATAATTTTGCAAATTTTAGAACGGGCTTTTTAATTGAAGCTACTGCCGGATTTGCGCGCATTGGTCCCACAGCTGGCGTGCGTTATGTATTTAACTTTAAAGACGCTTATGATTACTTACAATTTTACGCCTTATGGAAATTTTAATATTAGAATCCATTCTCCTGCCTAAATAAAATACCAAAACCCTTTTGCTGATGAAGTCCCTCTTACTTGTTTTCTATTTTATCATTAGCGGAAGTCTCTATTCTCAGACGATAGAAGATCGCATTTATAGCGCTACTGCAGTTTTTAACACGCAACAAACTACGGAAGCCTTAGCAACTTTAAACGTTGAAATTAGTGCTTTTGAAGCTGAATTACAGTCTAAAGACGATTATCTAGCCTTTGTTAACCTTCTCATTAATAAAGCCTATTACCTAGAACAAAACCAAAGTTATCAATCGGCTATTTCTACTTACGAAGACGCTTGGAGCTTGTATAAAAAGGAAAAAATAAATACTATTTTTCAATACGATATCATCGAGAATTGCTTAATTAATTTGGGCGTATTATATCACAAAACAAATAATTACACCAATGCTGAAAACACGATTAAATATTATATCGCATTAGCCAAAAAGCAAAATAATACACAGCAACAAGCTATTGGCGCGGTAAATTTGGCCAACTTATATCAAAAACTAGGTAAACACACTTTAGCCATAGAAGTCGCTAATAACGGATTGAAAATCGCGGCACCAAACTCACGAGAATATCAAAGGCTTAAACAAATTAAAGCGAATAGCAGTATAACTTTAAAAGGAAACAAAATAGCTATTGGCACCTCTAAAAACAAAGCCTCTAATATAGGTTTCCATTTTAAAAATGAGCAACTAGCCTATACCACTGCTATGCAGCACAAAGATTACGAAACGGCACTATACCTCTTTAAATCTTTAATGCACTATTGGCAGAACGATTTAACTTCAGCTCGAGAACTAGCGAAATTAAAACACGAGGAAGCAAAGCTATACACTTTATTAAACCAAAATGAAGAAGCTAAAAACGCCTTACAACTAGGGGTATCCCTTTTACTTCCTAAATACGACAAGAACAGCCTCCCAAAAACAAACCACCTGTATCCAGAAAACACCTTTATTGAAATCTTCGATGCCTTAGCCGCCTTACAAGACACCCCTGAAATGGCATTGCAATATTACGATTTGAGTTTTTATGTTTCTAATTTACTCAATGCCCAGATTACGTCGCAAGAGGCCAATATGGTAGAAATAGCAGCCAATAGAATACGTAGTGAAAAATGTATCGCTTTATTATATCAGCTTGAATCTAAAAGCGCAAATACAAGTTATACCACACGCGCTTTTCAATATGCCGAAAACAGTAAAGCGTCTATATTAAAAGAAAATCACTCGAAAAAAGAGTTGCTAAAAGCACACCCTAGCGATACTTTATTAATTGAAGAACAGTGGCTATTAAAAACACAAGAGCAATTAACAAACCGGCTTATTAGAACGCCTTATCAGCGAACGCAGACAGAAAACCTTTCAGAAGTTAGAGACTCTTTAAACAGTATTAATATTGCATTGAGAACAGCTCAAAAAATAATTCAAACGCGTTATAATTTTTCAGTCAATGACCGTATTAACATTCCTGTTTTAAAACAAAGACTTTTGGTAGATGACGCGGCTTTAGTCGCTTATTTTTATGGTAAAGAAAACATCTATCAGTTTATATTCACGGATAACACCACAACTCTAAACGCTATTAATTTAAATAATAAAACAAAGGAATCCCTACGGGGGTTTATTACTTTATTTAACGATGCATCGGTTATAAATAATGATGTTTCAGACTATCGTGCTCAAGCATTTTCAGTGTACAAAAGGCTTCAATTAGCCCCCCTTCAGCATAATAAAAATATCGTTATTATTCCCGACGGCTTACTTAATTTTATTCCTTTTGAAGCCTTACTCACAAAACATACAGAAACATCTAATTATAGCAAAATGCCATTTATGGTAAGGCAACACACTATCGTTTATAATTCGAGTGTTTACTTTTTTTTAAAAAACAAAAAGCACGAATCGGGAGATCATTTACTCGGTGTATTCCCTGTATTTGAAGGCACTACCAACGCGTTAAAATACACGATTAATGAGGCTAAAAGCATAGAGCAAGAGGTAGATGCTAAATTTTTAATGTACCATTCGGCAACAAAACAAAGTTTTTTAGATTACGCCTCTCAGTATAATATTTTACATCTTTCCACCCACGCTAGTAGTGGCGATTTTATTGTGCCCGCTCATATTGAGTTTTCAGATGAAACCCTATACCTAAACGAACTATACGCGTTAAACATTTCGCCAAAATTAGTCGTTTTAAGCGCTTGCGAAACGGGTATTGGCAAATTGACTAAAGGTGAAGGTCCTATGAGCTTGGCAAGAGGATTTAATTATGCTGGCGCGGAGACTATATTGTTTTCACTATGGCAAATTAGCGATGCTTCAACGGCGAAAATTATGGAATTATTTTATAATGATTATGGAAAAACTAGTTCGGCTTCTCACGCAAATCACCGTTCAAAAATTGCTTATTTAGAGGATAAAAACATCAGTAATATAAAAAAATCGCCTTATTACTGGAGCGCTTTCGTATTTTATGGCAGCATAGAACCGCTTCGAGATAATAACATAAATTATGGTGTTATTACTATTATTTCAATTCTGTTTGTAGTACTTTTACTGCGTTTATTTAAGCAATGGTATGAAAAACGATCTCAAAGAATTTCTTCTTAATAAAGGATACACAAAAACAAAATTAAGACTTACTCAAACGAATCATTTTGAAATAAAAGCCTCTATTAACGGTGTTAAAGGGCTTTTTATTCTAGACACTGGCGCATCGAGTAGCTGTATAGGCTTTGACGATGCTACGCTTTTTAAATTAAAAGTAAAAGCATCAGATGTAAAAGCTGCAGGTGCCGGCGCTACAAATATGCTCACTAGAATATCGAAAAAAAATACGATTAAAATAGGTAAATGGGAGACGGAGAAAGTGACTTTAATCTTATTCGATTTGGTGCATGTAAACACCGCATTAACCACTCATAATGCACAAGCTGTAAACGGAATTATTGGCGCCGATATTTTAAACAAAGCCAAAGCTATTATCGATTATGACAAAAAATACTTATATCTAAAACCTAAAAAAGCATAATAATTTTCTTACTTTTATAAGTATACGCTACTAACTACTAACTTCCCTTATGAGTGCTACTATTGTAATTGCAGACGACCACCCCTTAATGTTAAGAGGTTTAAGCGACTTTATATCTTCTAAAGGCTATACTATTTTGGGTAAAGCTGAAGATGGTAGAACCGCCTATAATTTAATAGTAAAGCACGATCCCGATATTGCCATTTTAGACATACGAATGCCTTACTTAACAGGTTTGGAAGTGGCTTACGAGTGTAAGAAAAACAATTTAAGAACAAAAGTGATACTGATTACTTTTGATAATGAAGAGCACTTGTACGATAAAGCAAAGGAATATAACGTTTACGGCTATATCTTAAAAGAGTTTGCTATTGAAGAGATTGAAACGTGTATAGAGCATACTAAGCGTGGCGAACCTTATTTTAGTGAAGAAATTGCCTCGTATCTTAATTCCAAAATAACATACACCGATAAGAGTCTAATTGCACTTCTTACAAAATCTGAATTAAAAATTGTGAAGCTACTATCGTCCAGTCTGTCGAGTAATGAAATTGCAGAACATTTAAACTGTTCGGTGAGAACGGTTGAAAAACATAGAAGTAACATTGTTAAAAAACTGAAACTCCAAAAATCTCACAATGCTTTAATGATCTGGTCTACCCTAAACAAAGAACTTTTAGAGACCGTATAAGCAACATCTTAGTAAGGTGTTTCTTTATATTACGTAATTATACGTATTTCATATCTTATAAATTCACCATACATTTACAGTGCTATTAATGCTTTTTTTAGGGAAAAATCAACTAATCCTCTGCAATTCTATTCTAGTGTTGCGGAGTTTTTTTTTGCTTTTATTCTTCACCCCAAAACAAAATTTACGTAGTTCTACGTATTTCATTTTAGCAAAAAAGAGTATACCTTTACTGTGCTATTAATCAACAGTATTGAAAGAATAAATAACCCAACAGAGCTCTGCAGTGTTTCACTACAGGGCTTTTTTATGTTCTACAGATTAAGTAGTTGTACGTATTTCATTTAAGACTTAAAGAACTTACATTTATAGTGCTATTAATCACTATTTCAATAACCAACATAAAAAGCTCTAGCGCGTATCAGCTTTAGCCTTTTACAACTAAAACTTATTAAGAACCAGAGTTTTACGTAATTACTCGTATTGTAAAGAACTATTACTTTTAGTATTTTTGTAATGCTATTAATCTACAAGACCTCAATTACTTAGGTTTTAAATTAAAGTAAACTCTAAATTTAAAAATGAGTTTTCACTTTAAAACTTTTTATTATGGAAAATATGGAAACAAACAAATGGTTTATTCTCGGTATCATGATATTCGCTACAGTTGTTATTATCATTAATATTTTTACACTTATCTTTTAAGATCTTATATAAAAAAAGTGTAGCCCTGTTAAATGACTACACTTTTTTAAAAATATACTGCTGTTCTTGTCTCTTCTTACTCCATTAAGGCAAAAAACTTATTGATATTTGGAAGAATAACAACACGAGTTCTTCTGTTCTTAGACCTGTTATCGTTTGAGTCATTTTCAAATAACGGTTTATAACTACTTCTTCCCGCTGCTATTAATTTTTCTGGCGCAACATTGTATTGGTTTTGTAATTTTCTTACTACAGACGTAGCACGTAGCACGCTTAAATCCCAGTTATCTGCAATCTGTGGCGTACTAATAGATCTTGCATCTGTGTGTCCTTCTACCATAACCTCTAAGCTTGGCTCAGAGTTTATTACATCGGCTAATTTTTGTAAAATGTTGTTCGCTTTGTTACTTACGCGGTAACTCCCAGTATTAAACAATAATTTATCTGAAATAGAAATCATAACAACAGTTTCATCAATACTAATAGAAATATCGTCGTCTTCATTTAAATCGCTGGTATCTAAATTCTTTCTCAAGTTATAAGACACCGCTAAATTCATAGAATCTTGTAAGGTTTTAGCGTCGTTTAAAAGACTTGGATCTACCTTTTTTAAGGTTTCTCTCATTTTTCTTTTGGTGACGTTAGATATCACAGCCACATCTCCAACAGCATCAAACTTTACATCGTTATCCTCTTTTAACTCGGTTATCTTGCTATTGTATTCGTCCACTCTCATTTGAATGATACCAAATTTCGCTTCTAAATCTTCGTTTTCTACTCTTACTTTTGTTAACTCACTTTTAATTTCTCCGTTTTCTTGTTGTAGGGCCACGTATTTCTTTTTTGAAACACATGAGCTTAATACAACTACAAACAGTAATAAAATTGACGCTTTCTTCATATCTAAATTTAGGTTTTATATTTAGTGTAGATACGAGCCTAGAAATGTTACAGACGTCTTGTACCCTCGTTTTATAATAATTTTAACAAAAAAAGGCTTCCTAAACAGGAAGCCTTTTTTTCTAGTATTAAACAATAAGTCTACTCTTCGCCTACTTTTGCTGGCTCTATATTACTATCGAAAGAATTGTAATATTCTTCTAATAAATTCATTAAAGCATTTAATAAATCTTTAGTTTCTAATAACAAACTAAAGTATAATGTTGTGTTTTTAGGACTTGATTCTTCAGAACGTGTACGCTCTACTTGTTTCTGTATTTTCTCTTTTACCAAATCGTACAACTCTGCTTTATTCGCTAAAATACTTCCAATCTTATAAAAGGAATGCGTATCGAAAGCATCTTTAGTTTCTCTGAATAGCACTTCTAATTGTCCATCAATTTCTTTCAATTCTTTAATCTGACTAAATTTTAGCTTTTTATGATTGTTATTGATGTGTTTATGACTCACTTTAGAAATGTATTCTAACGACTGGGTAACATCTTGTAAATAGCCTAAGATATTAATATAAAAGTTACTGGCCCCAACACTAGAATCGTCTAAGTTTTTAATGAAGTAGAAAATATTATCTCTTAAATCATCTATTTCATCCGACAGCTTATTAACTTGTTTTTTATTCTTTTTAAGAGATGACAGGTCTTGTTTTGCTAAGCCTTCAATAGCATTGGTATAAATTTTATTACCACGCTTTAATACATTCGCAATATTTTTTGCACTTTCGTGAATAACACCTTGCACCGAACTGCTTTCTGCTTTGGTTAAGCTGTCTTCCGCTTTAATAGCCGAACTCGATTTTTTATGTGAGATGTAGTTTCTTGCTAAAAGCAAGACTGCTAATAACAATAATATTGGTATCATCACTTCATTCCAGCTTATTAACGCCGCTAAAATAGCTGCCGCTGTAAAGGCACTAAAGGCGGTAAAGAACCACCCCCCAATAACGTTTAATACACCGGCAACGCGATACACTGCGCTTTCGCTTCCCCACGCTCTATCGGCTAAAGACGTACCCATCGCTACCATAAAAGTAACGTAGGTGGTAGATAAAGGTAGTTTATAAGACGTTGCTATAGAAATTAATACGCCAGCCACCATTAAGTTTACAGACGCTCTAATTGCATCGAAAGCAGGTAACTCATATTCTTTATTTTTGGCTACGGTAATAACTGGCTTTTCAAATTTTAAATCAATTTTATCCTGCACTGATTTCGGAATCATCAAATTTAAACCATAACCAATACCCTGTGTACCTCTCACTACAATTCTAGATAGTAAGTTGGGCTGAAATTTCTCTGCGCCTTCCCCTTGTCTTGATAAACTAATTTCGGTTTCGGCAACCGTTCTTGCTTTTTTAGACAACCACAGCGTAAGTACCATAATAGCACCTGCAATGAATAGTAATAACGGCTCTGCTGGTACTTTCTCGGCTAAAACTTCCATTGAAAAAGACGACGCTTCAACCCCTGAAGCTGACCACGCTTCGTACGAATGCCATGCCGCCATTGGTACTCCAATAAAGTTTACTAAATCGTTTCCTGAGAATGCTAAAGCAAGACCAAATGTACCGACTATAATTACTATTGGTAAAATGTTTCTTTTTAGAAACCTCATATATAAGTATGAAAATAATGTCCAAAACAGAAAGCTTATTAACATTATAACAGCCTCGTTACCTTCTAGCAAACCACTTATATTATCGTAAAAAGGAGTTCCTTTTAATCCTTTTAAGAAGATAAAGTAAGTAATTGCTGTAAGCGCTAACCCTCCAAAAAAGGCACCAATATTTTTTATTCTCTTTTCGAAATGAAAAGTAAAAACTAATCGCGATACGTATTGCACCAATGCACCCACACTAAAGGCTATGACCACCGACATTAAAATTCCGGATATAATGAGCAATGCCTGATCTGAATTAATATACTTACCAAGATTTGTAAAGGTTTCGCTATCGTTTGCACTAATTTTTATTAAGGCAACTGCTACAGAAGCTCCCAATAGCTCGAATACTATAGACACTGTTGTAGAGGTTGGCAAACCTAATGTATTGAAAAAGTCGAGTAGTAGAATATCGGTAATCATTACGGCCATAAAAATAACCATGATTTCGTTAAACATAAACTCGCTGGGATTAAAAATCCCTTTTCTTGCGACTTCCATCATTCCGCTTGAGAACACGGCTCCAATAAAAATCCCCAAACTAGCCACAATCATAATAGTTCTGTACGACACCGCCTTTGAACCAATGGCAGAGTTTAAGAAATTAACAGCATCATTACTCACTCCAACAACCAAATCGGCTGCTGCAAGAATAGCAAGTGCTGCAATCATTAATAAATAAATAGTATCCATAATTTAGTTTAAAATCTTTTGCAAATATCTCTACTGTTTAGAATTATAATGTTACGTAAACGTTATGTTTTAAAAATGAATTTCAAACTGTAACCTATATAATATCTCACTGTTGCTATTTGCTATTTCTAAATAACTCAGATCGCTTTGAATCTTTAATTTATGTCCGTTAATATATTTTGAAACTCCAATTGTATATTGGTTTTCTGTATTTTCTGTTTTCACCACCTCGTCGAGATTTACAGTGGTATAACGCGCAGATATTTCCCAATTCTTGGGCAGCACATAGCCGGTTTGAAAGTTTAAAGCATCACCAACTTGCACGATATCCCCGGTAAAGGTATCGTCTTCATTCGTCGCAAATGGATCTTCTGATTTTCTATTAGCATATTCTGCCATAAACGAAAAGCCGCGATATTTAAACATCGCATCTATAAATAAAGTTGAAATATCGGTTTCGTACAAACCGATGTCGGTATCCATATAACGCCCTTGATTACCTCGTGTTTTAACAGCATTACTATTATAATCGTAAGCCACGGCAAGTGCTAGTTTCGGTGTTTTTTCCCGTTTAAGATCGGCGCCTACAATTTCTCCATTACTCTTAAAATCTCCAAACGGAAAGAGCTCTAAACGTCCCGTAAATTCTATTCCTCCTTGGTTTCCTGTTGTTACATTTCGGCCTTCACCTTGTGCTAAAGAAAAAGTTTCTTTTATTTTGAATTGTTCTGTAAGCTTAAAATGATGCAATAACTGAACTGAGAATTCGCGATCTAGAGTAAACACGCTATTTAATCGCGAACGATCGACTAGCTGAAGATTTGCAGATGAGACAATACGCTCTCTATTTCCTGGTAGTTTTGCTTGTCCGAATTGCAATTCAAAATTTTTGTAGAAATTCCATCTTACGTAGGCATCCAAAATATATCGTGGTGCATTGCTTGTATATTTTGATGCTCCAGCAATATCTCTATTGGATAAGCCTAGCTCTATCTTATATTGTAATTTTGGTGTTAAAGCATAACCTCCAAATTTTAAACGCGCTCTTCTAATTAAGACACTCAAAGTATTATCGCCTTGCTCTTCCCAATTAGAAGTTGCCAGAAATTGTGCTCGTGCGGCAATTTTCATCGTCCAAGAACTGTCCTGACCCACCAAGTTTAATAAGCCATTACCAAATTGTGGCGCATTCGTTTCTTGTGCATTTAAACGTAAAAAAGTAAAAATAAATAATGCAAGCAACGCATATTTAGAGGTCATAAATTGTTATTAGTTTTTGTCGGTACAAATAACCAACTCTAATGTTAACTTAATGTTTCTAAATAATTAATTTTAAAAAGTAATAAAAAGGGCTGCTTTTTTAAGGTAGCAGCCCTATTAGATCTCATAAATTTATAGTCGACAAAAACTAAATAACGTTTATGAGTACTAATCCAATAGACTTCTTGAGCCCTTACAAATATGCACATAACATTTAAACCTATGGTAATCTTAAGGTTATCTAATCATTAAACAAAATACCAGTTTTTACGCGACATCAACTACTTGATTTACAATGTTTTATAAAAACAATGTTAATTTAATGTTACGTAATTGTTTATTTTATGTAAATAATTGTTATATTTACGTAGTCGTCACGAATTTAATACTCTCTATTATGAAAAAAATATTAGTCTTCGCATTACTTTTATCTGTAACATTTACATCTGCTCAAAATGAAACTATACACCCTAAATTTGAAAAACAAGGGGATATCATTCTTGCTACTTATTACCATAATAATGGAGAGATTGCCCAAAAGGGTTATTTTAATAAAGCCAATAAATTGGAAGGTACTTGGGTTAGTTTTAACAACAAAGGAACTAAGCAATCTATAGGCCAATACACTAATGGAGTTAAAGTTGGTAAATGGTTATTTTGGAAAGAAAACAGTTTACGCGAAGTAGATTATAATAACAATGTTATTGCTAATGTAGGCGAATGGAAAAATAAAACACATCTTGCTATTGCCGATTAATTTTAAAATCATAGTTATAGCAGCGCAAGACCACTTATAAATTAAAAAAAGCATCCTTATCAGGATGCTTTTTTATGAGGTAATATTAAAGTAAAAACGTCTACTTAGAGGTCTTAAAACATTTAAATTGGTTAACTATCAAGACTCTTATAAAAAAGCGCAAACTTGTTTTTCTTGACTATCAATTTTTAAATGAGCACTCCTAAGTTAAAAGAGCGTTTGTAATGTAATGCCTACAAGTTATAAAAAATTATTCTACTGTCCAACCGGCTCCCCAAGTTGTATAATCTGTTCCTATTGCATTTCCATCACCAGTTAAGAAATCAGCATCTGTAAAGGTTTCTCCGGTATCGTTTTTAACGCTATCTAAAACATCTATAAAGGTTACGTTAGTAACTTTTAAATCACCATTTAACACACCTGTTCCTGTTGGATTGTCGCTATTTGCTCCAACATCTCCGTCTAGATCGAACCCTTCAGCATACCCTTCAATTAAGATATTATTAAAAAGGCCTTGAGTTCCTGCTCTTAAACGAATAGCTTCTCCACTCACTGTCGATCCTAAACCTATAATTGTAACATCGTTTACTGTTGGTTTAGACCAAAAAATCGGACTTGCATTATTTCCAACATCAGTATTATACCCGTCACACTCGAAGGCTTTATCGTGATCTAATCCGTGTTTAACGTAGGCGTTTGTAATGGTTCCGGAATAGCCTTCCGTCCAATCGATAGAATCATCTTGTGCATTAACTACAGAAATATAATCTGCATTTACGGTCCCTCCAAAAAATTCAACACCATCATCTTTACCTTCAAAAGCCTGGATATGAGAAACGACAGTACCATTACCAACACCGTAAAATGAAAAACCATTGTTCTCAGATTGTCCGTCGGCAGCTCCACCAGAATACTCCACACGAACATAGCGTAAAGATCCCGAATTATCGCTTGCCGTAGTTCCTCCGTAAGGTAAACTTGCAATTTCTGAAGTCGACGTCGCGTTTCCAGATACCGAATTTATCGGTGCTTTTCCTAATAAAATAAGACCTCCCCAATCTCCTGCTTGTGGATTTGCAGCGTTCGATGTAAATACTATCGGGCAATCGGCTGTTCCATTGGCAATAATTTGTGCGCCTTGAGAGATTGCAATATACACATTAGACCCTGCAGCAAGCGCTTCAATAGTCATACAAGACGGTATCGTTAACGTTGTACCTGTGGCCATAATTAAAGAACCATTTAGCGCATAAGTTACATTAGCATCTAAAGTTAAATCTGAAGTATAGGTCCCCGATAAGAACACCGTGTCTGGGTCTTGTGCTCCACCACTACCGGTGTTGTTTACTACACTATTATCGTTGAGTACAATATCCGAAGTATCGTCTGTTGAGCAAGAGGTCGTTAAAATACCTAAAAGTGCTAATCCTAATAAAAATTTGTTTTTCATCGTTTTAAATTTAATTTGAGTTAATATCGTTAGTTGTTTAAAATTTATAGTTAAGTTCTAATCCTAAATGCATTCCTTTTGTATAATCTGAAACATCTTTCCCGTTTGGAGAGGTCACAATGATATCCCCTTGATTGGTTTCTCTTATATATTGAACTTTAGGATTTAATATGTTTTTTATGGCAAGATTGATTTCGAAGTTAGCGGTCACTTTGTTTTTTAAAATGAAATCGAAAGTGGGGATGCCTTTTTCAATAACGTTTCCTAATTGTCCAGATCCTAAAGCATCTATGCGGTCTGAGAAGTAAGAGAACACTAAGTTGGCTGTTGGCTTATAATTACCAAACGTTGGTGAATAATTAATATCGGCATTTAAAATAATTGGCGAAGCCCCTTGTAAGGCTTCTTTCTCATTTCTAAAACTCACACTATAGGTTCCAGAAATCGTGTTGTATAAATCTTGCTCGGTGTGCATATATGTAACGTTTATACCACCAGATAAAAGAGCATCGTCGTTATTGTCTACAAGGATATTTTTTCTTAGTTCTGCTTCAAATCCTAGAATTCGTGCTTGATCTCCAGTTCTAAAATAACGCTGTGTTCCTGTAGCATCGAATGCGACAACTTGGTTAATAGGGTTATTAATTTCTTTATAGAAAGCACCTACCGAGAATAATTCGCTTTTAGAAATAAACCACTCATATTTAAGATCTAAGTTTAAAATTTTAGAATACGACACGTCTTTTACATTAACGTACGCTTGCCCAGATTTGGTTCCTAATAAATCCGGATTTCCACCAATTCTCTGTGATACCGACTCATAAACGAAAGGAGCAACTTCTTTAAATTCTGGAAGGGAAATAGTTTGACTCGCAGAAAAACGTAAATTCTGATCGTCGTTTAACTTATATTTTAAACTTATACTTGGCAATGCTATCGTTTCTGCAGATGAAATACTATCGTTTCCTCTAGATCCTAAGTTGATAACATCGTATGCCACTTTTTGCTTAATGTTTTCTAAACGCACTCCCGGAACGATTAATAGTTTTTCTGAAGCCTTAATTTCTGCATTTACATATCCCGCATAAATATCTAAGTTTCCTTTATAGGTGTTTTCCGGTAATCCCGGACGGTTTGTATTACTTAAACCTGGAACCGTATTTATAACTTTAATTTGATACAACCCTCCAGATTGCTGATTTACCATTAGGTTATTTAAAGATATATCTTGATTAATATTGCCTGCGTTACTAACAGGAATACTCGAACTTGAAAAATCGTAACCATATCTAATATTATCGAAAGAACGTTGTTTAGTTCTTCCGTTGTACCCGATATTTAATTTTATAGCATCATTTATATCGTATGCCAAATTGACCCTTCCGTTAAGCTCGTCGTCATCGATATTCTGAAAATAACGCTGGTTATCGAAAGCCACATTATTAAAGTAAGTAGCTTTAGTTGTTGGGTCGTTATCTAAAGCGAAATGATAATTTTCAATACTCACCCGCTTTCTGTCTGGCTCGTGCGCAAACACTTTATTATACCCGATTCCCCAAACTAAATCGAACCTATCAAAATTATGTTTTCCTACTAATTGATTCACATAAATCAAGTTTTGGCTAAACTGAACATTCATTTGATAAAACCCTTTATCTGTATTTAAATTAGCATCTCGATTTCTTCCTTTTCCATCAATTCCAAAATACCCCACGTTATCCGACGAGTTATTTATAAAGAGAGACGTATAACTTAAAGAGTTACTGTTATCAATTCTATAATTTAAATTAGCCATTGCCGTGGTGGTAGTGCCGTATTCAAACTCTTCGGCTTTTTCAAACGCTTTCTTTTCAACGTTTGTATAATCGATGTTAGATCCTTCTCTGTATTCGTAGCTATTATTAAAAAACACGGTTCCGTATAGGCTTAATTTGGAATCATTTTTAAAGGTGAACGATTTTCCAAAAGACGTCCCTATTGACGTATTAATTGGAGTTGAAGCTGTTATGGGATCTATTTGATGTGATAAAACCACGGCAAACGGGTTGTGATCATAACGATTATAAAATCCGAAATGCCCCGTGCCCTCACTCTTTTTAAAGGTTTCTCCAACAGCATTTGTATTAACACTAGAACCAACATACACCTCAAAAAAGCCATTGCCTTTGTAATCTTTTGAAGAGATATCGACATTTCCAGCAGCAAAATCACCATAAAATTTTGATGAATACGCCTTACTTATAGAAACGTTCTCTATAATGTCTGAAGAAAATAAATTTAAATCTATATTCTTTTTACTCACATCGTTTGATGGTAATGACAAGCCGTTTAGTGTTGTATTTAAATAACGATCTCCTAAACCACGAACATAGACATTACTCGATCCTTCCTGTTTAGAGACTCCCGAAATTTTAGAAATAGCACCAGCAGCATCGCTAACGCCTTTTCTCGATAATTCTTCAGCACCAATACTCTGTTTAATTTCTACTGCCTTTTTCTGGTCTAATAACAAAGCAACTTCACTTTCCCTTTTTGATGTCGTTTGAATAACCACCTCATCTAAAGCTGCTGCATTAGCACCCATTGGCACATTAATTTCTGTAACCTTTCCTGCGGCTACTTGCACCGGTATCTTTTGTGTTTCGTACCCTACAAAACTAAAAGCAACGGTGTACACCCCGGCTTCAATAGCTTCTAATTTAAAAAGGCCATCGAAATCTGACGAGGTCCCTTTAGTGGTATTATCGAGCATAATATTTACCATTGGTAGCGGCTCGTTATTATAATCTTTATCGGTAACTGTACCTATTATAGAACCTGTAGTTTGCGAGTACGCAAAGCTCGAAAGGAATAGTGTAATGACTAGTAAAAGTTGTTTCATCGTTTTTTGATTGTTTAACGCTGCAAAGAAACTAGCAGACTGTAAACTTTGAGTTAACTAGAGATTAAATGCCGTTCACTAAAAGGTTTCCTAAAGGTTACGCGGTTTTACTTCTAATTGTAATCTAGAAACATTGAGTTAACACAGAATTAATTATCTTGCGGCAACAAAAATTATACTTATGACTTGGGAAGAATTACTTTCTTTAAAACGCTTTGGAGACACCAATAAAAGACTAAGAAAAGAACAAGATGAAACCCGTTTAGGTTTCGAGGTCGATTACGACCGTATTATATTCTCTTCTGAATTTAGAAGTCTTCAAGACAAAACCCAAGTCGTCCCTTTATCTAAAACCGATTTTACACACACGCGGTTAACACACAGTTTAGAAGTTAGTGTTGTAGGCCGTTCTTTGGGGCGAAGTGTTGGAAAAAAAATACTAGAAAAACACCCACATTTACAGAGTGACTTAGGGTATCAAGCCAACGATTTTGGTGCTATTTTAGCTGCCGCTGCGTTGTCTCATGATATTGGGAATCCTCCTTTTGGGCACTCTGGAGAGAAAGCGATTGGCGAGTATTTTATTTCTGGACAAGGACAAAATTATAAAGCGGAGCTTACGGCAAAAGAATACGAAGATTTATGTAGTTTTGAAGGTAATGCTAACGGGTTTAAAATTTTAACACAAAGTCGTGAAGGTCGCGAGGGCGGATTGCGATTAAGCTACGCCACTCTAGGCGCTTTTACAAAATACCCTAAAGAATCGTTACCTAAAAAACCGACTCCACATATCGCCGATAAAAAATATGGTGTTTTCCAAAGTGAAACTGATGAATTCATAGCCGTTGCCGAAGAATTAGGATTAACAAACAGAAGCGAAACAGATATTAGTTATTCTCGCCATCCGTTAGCTTTTCTAGTAGAAGCAGCCGATGATATATGCTACACAATTATCGATTTTGAAGATGGTATCAACCTTGGTTTAATTCAAGAAGAATTTGCCTTAGAGTATTTAATTAAGTTAGTAAAAGACTCTATAAATTCAGAAAAGTATTACCAACTCACCAACACACACGATCGTATTAGTTACTTAAGAGCTTTAGCTATTGGGCGATTAATTAACGAAGCGGTAGAGATTTTTATGGATAATGAAGCGGCTATTTTAAGTGGTGATTTTGGATCTAGTTTATTAGATAAGAGTAAATACGATGCGCAGATTAACGATATTATAAAAATTAGTATTGATAATATTTACCAATCTACCGAAGTGGTTGATAAAGAAATTGCGGGCTACGAAATTATTAAAACACTTTTAGACACATATATTAATGCGGTAAATAACTGCTATAATAACACGGCGTCTAATTATGACAAATTAATTCTTAAAGGATTTCCTGAAACTATTAAAATGGATCAAGATAGTTTGTACGACCGACTAATAAGCGTATCGCATTATGTGTCATTACTATCGGATAGTCAAGCGATTTTAAGCTTTAAAAAAATTAAAGGGTTTAGCATCTAGAATTTTATTTATCCTACTTTAATTTTATAATAAAGGCTGCCAGACTTTTAACATCTAACTGTATATCTTCTTGTAATTCTAAAACGGTTCCGTGTTCTATAAAATAGTCGGGGATTCCTTTTAGGTACACATTGTTTTTATACTGATGTTTCGCTGCAAATTCTAAAATAGCACTTCCAAAGCCTCCGATAACCGAATTGTCTTCAACCGTTACAATAGTTTTATAACTGGTAAAGATGGAGTGCAATAGCTTTTCATCTAAAGGTTTTACAAAACGCATATCGTAATGGGAAATACCCTGAAGCGCTTCCGCGGAAGCGATAACAGATTCAATAACCGTAGCCATTGTTCCTATAGTTAGAACCGCAATATCTTTACCCCTTTTTAGAGGAGTTGCTTCACCAATTGTAATCGTTTCAAAAGGGTGTTGCCAATCTATAATGGTGCCGCGCCCTCGCGGATACCGAATGGCAATAGGATGTTTTAATCCCAATTGTGCGGTGAACATTATATTTCTAAGTTCGATTTCGTTTCTAGGCGCAAAAATAATTAGGTTAGGAATACAGCGTAAATAACATAAATCGAAAACGCCGTGGTGTGTTGCCCCATCTTCCCCCACCAAACCGGCACGATCTAAACAAAAAATAACAGGTAAATTTTGTATCGCGACATCATGAATAACCTGATCGTAAGCGCGTTGTAAAAAGGTTGAATAGATATTGCAAAACGGAAATAATCCTTGCGTTGCCATTCCTGCCGATAAAGTGACCGCATGCTGCTCGGCAATCCCCACATCGAAAGCACGATCAGGCATAACTTCCATCATATACTTCAGTGAGCTCCCTGTTGGCATTGCAGGCGTAATACCAATAATGTTTTTATTTTGTCTAGCCAATTCAACGATAGTAATACCAAAAACGTCTTGAAATTTTGGGGGTTGAACTGTTCCTGTTTTTTTATATAAATCACCTGTTACCGCATCAAACTTTCCTGGGGCGTGATAGGTCACTTGGTTTTCTTCCGCCTGGCGTAACCCCTTACCTTTGGTAGTAATTATGTGCAAAAACTTAGGGCCTTTTACGGTTTTTAAACGCTCTAATTCAACTATAAGTTCTGGAAGATTATGACCATCGATGGGCCCAGAATAATTAAAATTTAGAGCTTCAAAAATATTATCTTGTTTTTCGGTGCCTTTTTTAACATTGGTTAAATATTGTTTTAAGGCGCCAACACTGGGGTCTATTCCAATGGCGTTATCGTTTAAAATAACTAATAAATTGCAATCGGTAACCCCGGCGTGGTTTAAACCTTCGAATGCCATACCACTCGCAATCGATGCATCTCCTATAACGGCTATATGTTGCTTGTTGAAATCGCCTTTTATTTTTGATGCGATAGCCATTCCTAAAGCTGCAGAAATAGACGTTGACGAATGCCCAGCTCCAAAACTATCGAAGTCACTTTCACTGCGTTTAGGAAAACCACTTATACCTTTAAACTGTCTATTGGTATCGAAAACAGATCGTCGCCCTGTTAAAATTTTATGTCCATAAGCTTGGTGGCCAACATCCCAAATCACCTCATCGAGTGGCGTATTAAAAACATAATGCAAAGCTATTGTAAGTTCTACAACGCCTAAACTCGCTCCCAAATGCCCTTCCTTTGCTGCTACCGCCTCAATGATAAAACACCTTAAATCTCGAGCTAATAGCACTAATTCTGAGTGGCTTAAAGCTTTAATATCTGCGACAGATTGTATAGTATTTAAAAGAGGTGTTGTCATTTTAGGCATAATAATTAGGTAAAACTATTAAAACCAGTGTTAAATAGTGTGTCTTTCTCATAATAATTGATGTAAAATTATATTAATAGTAAGTTCCTCGTTATATTTACGACTTAATTTTAAGACATAACTAACATTTTATTAACAATGAAGAAAAAATACACTTTATCTTTTCTATTTTTAGCACTATTCCTTTTTGCTCAAAATGGGTTTTCTCAAACTGAGCTTTCCAAAAATGAATATGGCACTCTTATTCAAAATTGGTTAGAAAAAAACAAGGGTGATTATAATTTAACCCAAAACGATATTTCAGATTTACAAGTGAGCAATGCTTTCTTTTCTAAGAAAACAAAAATCAATCATGTTTACGTAAATCAAGCTTTTCAAGGTATTCCAGTTTTTAATGCTATCTCTAGTGTGTCTATAAAAGACAAAAGCGTGTTTTATTATGCAAACGCATTTCAATCTAACATTGCTGCAAAGATAAACACAATGACCCCTACAGTTTCTGCTCAAGAAGCAATTGTTTCGGCTGCTGCTGAATATAATTTAGGTGCTCTTGGAAATGTTAACGCCATAAACGCTTCTAATAACCAATATACTTTTTCTAAGGGAGATATTTCAGGAAGCGATATCCCTGTGAAATTAGTTTATCAAACGACTATTGAAGGAGACTTAAAACTAGCTTGGGATTTAAGCATTGAAGCTTTAAATGGTCAAAATTGGTATAGCGTACGTGTTGATGCTACGAATGGAGACATTCTTAATATGAACGATTGGGTAATCTCTTGTAACTTTGGAGAATTCGGTCATACAGACCACACAGGACATTCTAAAACTAGCAACGCTTTTAGTTTATTTAAAACTGAAGCGTCAATAGCAGCAGATGGTTCTCAATACAACGTATTTGCATTACCTACTGAAAGCCCAAGTCACGGTGCTATACAATTAATTACAGATCCGGCAGATCTTGATGCTTCTCCTTACGGATGGCACGATACCGATGGCGTTGATGGCTCTGAATATACAATTACAAGAGGTAATAATGTTTGGGCACAAGAAGACGTCAATGGAAACAATGCTTTTGGTGCATCTCCAGATGGAGGGCTAGCATTAGATTTTAACTTCCCTTTTAACCCTAACCAAGAACCTTTAGGATATCAAGATGTTTCCACGACAAACTTATTTTATATCAATAATGCGATGCATGATATTTGGTTTAAATATGGTTTTGATGAAGGTAGTGGTAACTTTCAACAAAATAATTATAGTAATACAGGCTTTGATAACGATCTCGTTATTGCACAGTCTCAAGATGGTTCTGGTTTAAATAACGCAAATTTCGCGACACCTGCAGATGGACAAAGTCCGAGAATGCAAATGTATTTATGGGCAGCTGGCACCTTAAGTACGCCATTAACAATTAATAGTGGTGGCACGTTAATTGGCGATGTATTGGCTGCTATTCCTTCTACAGGTAATAGTGGTGGTGCTACTGGTAACATTACTGGACCTTCTGCTACCCCTGTTACTGCAGATTTAGCTTTAGTAAACGATGGTAGTGCAGCACCTACAGAAGGATGTGCCCCTTTAACTAATGCTAGTGCGGTTGCAGGCAAAATTGCAGTTATCTTTAGAGGAGACTGTCCATTTACGCAAAAAATTCAAAATGCTCAAGATGCGGGTGCGGTAGGCGTTATTATGGTAAACCATAACAACCCAGATAACGAACCTAATTATCAAGAATATATAGTTATGTTTGGCTCGACAAACCCTCCTTTTACTATTCCTTCAATATCTGTTAATTATAACGATGGTATACAATTAATTAATGCCCTACAAAATGGCGCTGTTATTAATGGCACCATCGTAGAGAGTCCTAATTATCAGAAAGACGGAAGTTTAGATAATAGTATTGTGGCGCACGAATATGGCCACGGTATTTCTACTAGACTTACAGGTGGATCATTTAATTCTGGGTGTTTATCTAACAGTGAGCAAATGGGTGAAGGATGGTCTGACTGGTTCGCTTTAATGGTTACAATGAAATCAACAGATACTCCAGAAATGGGTAGAGGTATTGCGACTTATTCTAATAGTCAAGGTGTAAATGGTCCTGGAATTAGACCAGCAAAATACAGTACGGACTTAGGCATCAATAATTATACTTACGAAGCAACCAACGATGATACTGTTTTAGGAACCGATGGGAACGGCAATCAAGTTCATTGGAATGATGTTGTTCACAACATAGGCTTTTTATGGGGTACAATGTTATGGGATTTAACGTGGAAATATGTTGAAAAATATGGTTTTGATCCTGATATGTATAACGGAACTGGCGGTAACAATAAAGTAATGCAATTAGTGATAGACGGTTTAAAATTACAGCCTTGTGGTGTTGGTTTTGTACAAGGTAGAGACGCCTTATTGGCTGCAGATAGTGCTATGGGAGGTGAAGACCAATGTTTAATTTGGGACGTTTTTGCTGCTAGAGGATTAGGTGTTAACGCCTCTCAAGGTTCTGCTGATAGTATTAATGATCAAATTTCAGACTTTACTACGCCACCGGATACAGATCCTACTTTAGTAAATTGTACCACGTTAAGCGTCGATGGATTTACTGCAGAAAGCGCATTCTCTATCTACCCTAACCCGGCAGATAATGTAGTGTACATTAAAACTAAAAAGAATTTAGGAGATGTAACTATTAACTTAATAGATATTAACGGAAGAGTTGTATTGTCTAAAAAAGCGGCGTTAATTAACGAAGCGGAATTGAACATTAGCACTTTACAATCTGGAATGTACATTCTTAACATTACAGGAAACAACGTTAACATTAACAACAAGATTATTAAGAACTAATAATCGCGTTTAGATTTTATAAAAGGCAGCTAATTTCTTAGCTGCCTTTTTTTATTTTTATTCTTATGGAAAACCCTTTTAACCCCACCTATTTTATGAAAAAAGCATTGGCTGAAGCTGAAGCTGCTTTCGAAAAAGGTGAAATACCAGTTGGCGCTGTAATAGTTATAGACGATAAAATAATTGCGCGCACTCATAATCTTACCGAACTACTTAACGATGTAACGGCTCACGCCGAGATGCAAGCCATTACGGCAGCATCGCATTTTCTAGGTGGAAAGTATTTACACAATTGTACGCTATACGTAACGTTAGAACCTTGCCAAATGTGTGCTGGTGCTTTATATTGGAGTCAGATAGCAACTATTATTTACGGCGCGAGTGATGCCCAACGCGGTTGCATTAATTTGAATACCAAACTACATCCTAAAACTAAAATTGAAGGTGGTCTTTTAGCTGAGGAAGCGTCTGCATTAATGAAACGTTTTTTTATCGAAAAGAGAAATCTTAATTAAAAGGTCTGCATTAGCGATTGATGCGGCATCCTTTTTTACTTTTTCGTAAAAAAGATAGAGCGGAAAGCGTGGCTTTTTTTCTAAAAAAAAGAATGTCCTAATTATTATTTACGACGTTCTTTATCGCGCATTTTATCTAAATTCTCTTTAGTTATCATGTATTCTTTAATATCTCTTCCTTTCCATCGGTGATAAGAGAATAGCGGAATGAATACGAAAAACAACCCTAATACGCCGCCGCCTATAAGTTTTTCTCCATAACTTACGTCTAGATTGTATCCTAGAATAATACTGGTTACACAGACGATAAAAACGATTAGGAGTATATATTTCATAATATTATTTAGTGTAATTTATTAATTGACGTCTGTAAGCCGTTAACAGCTTAGATTTCGAGATAAAACCGATGTACACATTGTTTTGAACAACGGGAAGATTCCAAGCGCCACTGTCTTGAAATTTCTTCATAATGCTTGTCATTTTATCGGTTGTAAAGTTAATAATCTCTGGTGGTTTCTGCATTACTTCGCTGGCTAAAACATCGTTATAAAGCGTCTGATCGAACATTATAGAACGGATATCGTCTAGCAGAATGACGCCTCTAAGCTCTTTTGTTTCTTCGTCGACTACCGGAAATATATTTCTATTTGATTTTACTACCGCCTGATGTACAATCTCACCAAGTGTCATTTTGGTCGTTATAGTTACAAAATTGGTTTCGATAACTTTATCAATTTCCATTAAGGTAAGCACGGCGTGATCTTTATCATGCGTGATTAATTCGCCTTTTCTACCCAGTTCCATCGCATACACAGAATGTGGTGCAAATATTTTTGTAATACCGAAAGAAATAGCAGCGGTAAGCATTAAGGGTACAAACAACTCGTATCCGCTAGTAAGTTCGGCAATTAAAAATATTGCTGTTAATGGAGCATGCAATACTCCGGCCAGTAACCCGGCCATTCCTACCAGTGTAAAATTACTTTCGGAGATTGGCGCGTTAAGGAGACCGCAGTTGTTCGCTATTTTAGCCACACAATTCCCCATTATACCACCCATAAATAGCGTTGGAGCAAAAATACCTCCAACACCACCTGCACCAAAGGTTAACGCACTAGCAATGACTTTAAATATCACTAAACCAAGAAGCAGCGTTATAACAATCCAGACGTTAGACAAGTCTAAATTAAAGAAATTATTAACCATCGCCTTTTCCGGGTTCCCTGCTATTAAATTATTTAAGACATCGAAACCCTCACCATAGAGCGGAGGAATAAAATAAATTAAAATACCAATAGAAATACCACCGATAAGAAAACGCTTGACGGGTGAAGCTATGCCATCAAAAAAGTTTTGAATCCGGTCGTAGACTTCGGTAAAATAAATAGAGACAAAAGCGGAACAAATTCCTAAAATGATATAGAATGGAATATCGCTTAGCGTAAACCCTTCTTCTATTTTAAAGGGTAATAAAATATCGTCACCAAAAAAGAAATAGGACGTAAAAATCCCCGAAAGCGATGCTAGCAGTAGCGGCAACATAGAGACTATTGTTAAATCCAAACTAAACACCTCTACCGCAAAAATAATGGCGGCAACGGGCGCTTTAAATATGGAAGACAACGCGCCTGCAGCGGCACAACCTATTAAGAGTGTTTTCGTTTTCTGATTCATTCTAAACATTCTCGAAATGTTAGAACTTATAGCGGCTCCCGTCGCCACTGTTGGTCCCTCTAACCCTACAGACCCCCCAAAACCAACGGTTATAGGAGCTGTTAAAATAGACCCCAACATTTGGTACCGTTTCATAATACCTTTACGCTTGGAAATAGCGTATAACGTCGAGGGGATACCATGGCTCACCTTGTGCCTAATAACATATTTCATTATTAGGTACACTAAGGCAAACCCAATTATTGGAAACACAAAATAAAACGCATTATGTAAATAATTAAGTAAATTATTCTCTAATAAATGCTGAATAAAATGCGTTAAATTTTTTAATACAACGGCCCCTACTCCAGACGTAAAACCGACTAGAATACTTAAAATGTAAACAAATTGCTTATGCGAAATATGCTTTGCTCTCCAAATTAATATTTTTTTAAATATGGGATGTTTTCCTTGCATTATATTGCTATACTATTTAAAGGCATAGATTGTATTATGGGTACAATATAAAATTATCAAAGAATCCTGCAACTGGCAGGATTCTTATCCTTTTCTATTTCAGATCTAATTTTAAACTTAGTTCTTTGAGCTGTTTTTCGTCTATTGCAGCAGGAGCATCGATCATAACATCGCGACCTGAATTATTTTTAGGAAACGCAATAAAGTCTCTAATCGTTTCTTGCCCGCCTAATATAGCGACCAATCTGTCTAATCCAAAAGCTAAACCTCCGTGTGGTGGTGCGCCATATTCGAAAGCATCCATTAAAAAGCCGAACTGAGCTTTCGCTTCTTCTTTAGAGAATCCTAAATGTTTAAGCATAATACCCTGTATTTCTTTATCGTGAATACGAATAGAACCGCCGCCTATTTCATTACCATTTAATACTAAATCGTAAGCATTGGCTTTAACGTCACCCGGATTTGAATCTAATAATTCTATTTGCCCCGGTTTTGGTGAGGTAAACGGATGGTGCATAGCGTGGTAACGCCCCGTTTCTTCATCTAATTCTAATAACGGAAAATCCATTACCCAAAGCGGAGCAAATTCGTTAGGCTTACGTAACCCTAAACGCTCTGCCAATTCCATTCTTAACGCACTTAATTGTGCTCTTACTTTATTTTTATCTCCCGAAAGGATACAAATTAAATCACCCGCTTTTGCACCAGTAACTTGTGCCCATTGTGCTAAATCGTCTTGGTCGTAAAACTTATCTACGGAGGATTTAAAGCTTCCATCGTCATTACAACGCGAATACACCATTCCTAAGGCTCCTACTTGCGGACGCTTCACCCAGTCGATTAATTTATCGATTTCTTTTCTTGTGTACGTATTTCCGCCAGGAACAGCAATACCAACTACTAGTTCTGCCGCATTAAATACGCCAAACTCTTTATGTTGGGCTACTGCGTTTAATTCGCCAAACTCCATTCCGAAACGAATGTCTGGTTTATCGTTTCCGTATAAACGCATCGCGTCGTCGTAAAGCATTCTCGGAAATTTATCTACAGTAACACCATTTACTTCTTTAAGTAAGTGTCGTGTTAATCCTTCAAAAACATTTAAAATATCTTCTTGATCTACAAACGCCATTTCACAATCAATTTGTGTAAATTCTGGCTGTCTGTCGGCACGTAAATCTTCATCTCTAAAGCATTTTACAATCTGAAAATACTTATCCATTCCCCCTACCATAAGCAATTGCTTAAAGGTTTGTGGCGATTGTGGCAAAGCATAAAACTGACCCTCGTTCATGCGACTAGGTACCACAAAATCTCGTGCGCCTTCCGGTGTAGATTTAATTAAGTACGGTGTTTCAACTTCTATAAAACCTTCATTAGATAAGAAGTTTCTAACCTGCTGTGTCACTTTATGTCTAAAAATCAAGTTGTTTTTTACGGGATTTCTACGTATATCTAAATAGCGATATTTCATACGTAAATCTTCGCCACCGTCGGTTTTATCTTCAATAGTAAACGGAGGTAAAAGTGATTCGTTTAAAACTGTTAATTCTGATACTAACAATTCGATATCACCAGTCGGCATGTTCGGGTTTTTTGAAGCGCGCTCAATCACCTTTCCTTTGACTTGTATAACAAACTCTCGACCCAATTTCTGGGCGCGATCCATCATTTCTTTTGGCGTACGCTCTTCATCGAAAACGAGTTGAGTAATACCATAACGGTCGCGCAAATCGACCCAAATAATAAATCCTTTATCTCTAGATTTTTGTACCCAACCAGAAAGGGTAACTTCTGTATTTATATGCGATGCATTTAATTCGCCGCAAGTATGACTTCTGTACATAGTATGATTTTATAACTGCAAATTTAATATTTATTATTTGATGAGATACAAAAAGCCTGTGATTATAATAGTCACAGGCATTTTACTTTTTTATTTAAATTTTACTCTTCTACAACAACGACATCTTCTGTTTTGTCAGACATTTTTTCTCTCAACCACATTTTAAATTTCATTATTAAGAAAAATAAAACCGGTACCAGTATTAAGGTTAAGAAGGTTGCTATTAACAATCCGTAAATAACGGTCCATGCTAAAGGCCCCCAAAACACTACGTTATCACCTCCCATATAAATGTTCGGATCGAAATCTGAAAACAAGGTGAAGAAGTTAATATTTAACCCAATCGCCAATGGCACTAAACCTAAAATGGTTGTAATAGCCGTAAGTAAAACGGGTCTTAAACGCGCTTTACCAGCTTTAACTATACTTTCGTAAAGATCGTTATGCTCTAAATACTCGTGTTTTTCTAAATCGAGTTCGTGCTTTTTTCTATCTATTAGTAACTGCGCGTAATCTAAAAGCACCACACCATTATTAACTACAATACCAGCTAGAGAGATAATCCCTACCATTGTCATCATAATAACGAAAGCACTTCCAGAGATAACAATACCTCCAAAGACACCTATTAAACTCAAGAAAATAGCCATCATAATAATTGCTGGTTTAGATATTGAGTTGAATTGAAAAATTAAAATAAAGAAAATAAGCCCTAACCCTACAAACAGCGCTTTCATTAAAAAGGCCATTTGTTTGTTTTGTTCTTCAATTTGACCTGTATAATCTACCTTTATGTTTCCTGGCAAGCCTTTGTAGCTTTTCATTTCATTCTGAACTTGAGCGACAATTGCTCCCGCATCGGTAAAACCGGGCGATAAGGCCGAGTACACTGTAACTACACGTTTAACATCTTTGTGTTTAATGGCACTAAACCCAGAGTTGTTTTTATGTTTAGACACGGCAGAGAGTGGAATGTTTTTAATTTGTCCCGTATTATCTCTAAAGGTTAAATTTTGATTAAACAAAGCACTCGTATTATAACGATTCTCTTCGTTAAAACGGATATAAATATCGTAATCCTCACCATCTTCTTTGTAAATACCGGCTTTGGCACCAAATATAGAATTACGCAATTGTTGACCAACCTGCGAAGCACTTACCCCTAATTCACCTGCTTTCTCTCTATCTATTTCTACAAGCATTGTTGGCTTGTCTTTATTCACATCAATTTTAAGTTCGTCAATTCCAGGAATATTCTTGGAATTAATAAATTCTCGCATTTTTTCGGCTGTGGCAATTAACTCGTCGTAATCGTCTCCTTCTATTTCTATGTTAATCGGTGAGCCTGCTGGCGGTCCATTGGCATCTTTCTCTACAGAAATTAAAACCCCAGGATAAATGCCGACTAACGCTTCTTGCACTTTTTGACGCAGCAGTTCACTGTCTTCACCACGGCGGTATTTAAATTCTCGCATCGATGCCGTTATCTTACCTTTATGCGGCATTTCGGCTGCTGATCCTCCATCGGTTCGCGGATTCCCTGCACCTTCTCCCACTTGAGACACCGCACTTTCGACTAAGAAATTATAACCATCATCTACATATTGATCGCTATTTAAAACAGAATATACGCGCTGTTCGATTTCTTTGGTTATCGCATTTGTTTTTTCAATGGCTGTACCTTGTGGATACTCGATGTATACAATAATTTGATTTGGTTTATTATCGGGGAAAAACTCCACCTTCGTGCGCTGTGTTGCTAAAGAAATACCGAAGACAATAAACGATACTATTAATAAAGCAAAAGTACCGATACTTAAAAAGTAAGGACGTTTTCCAGACAATGCGCCGCGTAATTGGCGCTCGTACCAGTTCTCCAACCGCACTAACGTTTTAGTTTGAAAACTATTTGCCCATTTACGAAGTAATAAGCGATACACCCAAAGCATAATAGCGGTAAACACCATTAACACACCCAAAGCACTATAATCACCGCCAAAAATAATGACTAATAGACCTATAGCCGCCATAATTACTGTAATACGGATAATTTTGTTTAGTGGCATATCTTTATCTTCGATACTCATAAAATTAGAGACCAATACCGAGTTGAAAAAGATTGCAACAAATAATGAAGACCCTAAAACAACCGATAGCGTAATAGGAAGAATCATCATAAATTGCCCCATAATTCCAGGCCATAATCCTAACGGAATAAATGCGGCAACCGTTGTCGCCGTAGAGATAATTATTGGGAAAGCTATTTCAGCAATTCCTTTTTTCGCTGCTTCTACACGCCCCATACCTTCTTCATCCATTAAACGGTACACGTTTTCTACTACCACAATACCATTATCCACCAGCATTCCTAGGCCCATAATAAGACCAAACAATACCATTGTGTTTAAACTCTGTCCCAATGCTTCTAGTATCATTAAAGACATAAACATAGACATTGGTATGGCAAAACCAACAAAAATCGCATTTTTAAATCCTAAAAAGAACATTAAAACCGTGACTACTAAAATAACACCAAAAATAATATTGTTTACCAAATCGTCTACTGCGGCGATAGTTACTGAAGATTGATCGTTGGTAATTGTAACTTCTAAATCTTGTGGAAACACATCGCTTTTAGCGTGTTTAACAATCTCTTGAATTTTCTCGGCAGCATCCACCATATTTTTACCTGCTCGCTTTTTTACGTCGAGCATCACTACAGGTTTACCAAATTCTCGAGCAAACGTGGTACTTTCTTCCTCCTTAAAACGAACCTCAGCCACATCCTTTAAGTAAATAGCTTTTCCTTTTTCAGCTTTTACGACGAAGTTTTCTAATTCAGAAGGGGTTTCTATTTCTCCTAATATCCTAATCGTACGACGCTGTCCGCTGGCTTTTAAATTTCCTGCAGACATCGTTACGTTACCACCATTAATAGCGTTTATAATATCTGTAAAGCTAACTTCGGCCGCCATCATTTTATAGATATCTACAGCAACTTCCACCTCTTTTTCCTGAGCACCACGAATATCTGCTTTCTTAATTTCTGAAAGATCTTCGATATCATCCTGCAGATACTCTGCAAATTCCTTTAATCTTTCGATGGTATAATCTCCAGAGATATTAATGTTAAGAATCGGCATTTCTTCCGATAAGCTCAACTCAAAAACATCGGGCTCTACTTTAGCCCCATTAAATGTTGGCCAATCTTCTCCAGCGGTTTCAGAATCTATTTCATCTTTTACCTTCTGCTTTGCTTGTTCTACTGTAATATGCGCGTCGAACTCGATAATTACCATAGAATAATCTTCCTGCGACGTCGATGTGATTTCTACAAGATTACTAACAGTTCTTAGCTTGTCTTCTAACGGATCGGTAATTAATTTCTCTATATCTTCGGCTGTGTTTCCTGGATAAATAGAACTAATATAGATTTTGGTTTCGTTAACCTCTGGAAAACTTTCTCGCGCCATGCTAAAGAAGGCCGTAATTCCTAAGTAGAAAATAACAGCAATAAGTACATAAATAGTTGTCTTATTGTTTATGGCCCATGAGGATAACCCAAACTCTTTTTCGATTTGCTTTTTCTTTTTGGCCATTATTTTATGGTTTCAACGGTTAAAACTTTAACGATTTGTCCTTCTTTTACACTACGCGCTCCTTCTTGAATAATTTCTTCACCATCTTTAATACCGCTTAGCACTTCGATAACATCGCCTTGTGTTTTTCCTGTCTTGATAATAACCCGTTTTGCAACGCCTTCGCCAGCATCGTTTTTATCTTCTACCACATACAGATACTGTTCTCCATCTGCGTTTTCAGAAATAATACTTAAGGGTACAAGCAATGCCTTTTCGTTAGTATAGTCGTTAATTTTAAGACGAGCTGTTAAGTTTGGTTTTACTGTTTTCTCTTTATTTGGGATTGTAATTTTAACTTTAAACGTACGGTTTGTAGGATCTATAAAATTGGCTGCTTGCTCTACTGTCGTTTCTAAGGTTTTTCCTAAAACAGGAAAAGCAACTTCTACTTTATTCCCTTCCACAATGGTAGAGATATAGCGTTCGGGCACATCCGTTTCAATGTACATATCGTTTAAGTTAACAATACGAATTAATTGCGATTGCCCCGCAGAGACAACACTTCCTTGCTCGGTGATTATATTATCTATAGTTCCAGAAAACGGCGCTCTAACCATCGTTTTTGCAATTTGTTTCTGTAATTGATTCATCGATTCTTGCTGACCATCGTAGCTAGATTTTGCTTGTAGAAATTGTATTTCACTCCCAATTTGTTGATCCCAAAGTCTCTTTTGTCTCTCGAAGGTTGTTTTTGCTAAATCGGACTGGATTTTTAGTTGTGCCAATTGCTGACTTAACCCGCCATCGTCAATTTTCGCTAAGAGTTGTCCTTTTTTTACTTTTTCGCCCTCTTTTACGTACACATTAGTTAAAATACCGTTGTACTCGGGGGTAATAACGATTAGATTTTTAGTCGATACATTTCCTTGAATTTCTAAAATGTGATTAAACACTTCTTCTTTGGCTTTAAAGGTTGTTATAAGTGGCACATTTTTAACGGTATCTATTCTTGAAATCGCTTGATCTAATAGTTTTATTTTATCGTCAATCGTTTTCTGCTCTTCCACTAAACTAGTACGTTTTCCTCTAATTTTTTCTAAATTATTGCTATCTAAAACGCTTTCCACCGAGTTTTTTTTAGCGTCACCACAAGAGGACAAAAGAACTAAGACAATTAATAAAGGGTATATAATTTTCATTGTTATGATTTTTTAATGGGATATTGATTAGTTAGTTGGTCTGTTTAGCACCGTTTCTAATTCGGCTTTATTATTAATAACGTTAAGCATTGCTTGCAAAAACTCTTGTTGGGCCGCGTACAATTGCGTTTGTGCTTGACGCAATTCGAAACTAGACCCGACACCTTCAAAAAACTTAATTTGGTTTTTCGCCTCAATACGTTCTGATAAGTTTAAATTTTCTTTTTTGTTGCTATATTCTTCAATCGCTAATTGGTAATCACTTTTTGCAGCCGCTATTTCTAAACGTAATTGCTGTTCGGTTTCTACTAAATTAGATTCTGATTTTTCTAAATTAATACGGGCGCGTTGTGTTGAAGCACTACGCATTCCAGAACTAAAAACAGGAATACTTAGAGTCGCACCAAATGCGGCCGTCCCCACCCAAGTCTGGTTACGTGTCGTAAATTGAAACGCCTCGTTATTACCAATATAAGCGCCATTCAAAAAGGCGTTTAACGTTGGTAACGCTTTACTACGTTCTAAATCCACCAAAAGTTCTTTAGACACTTTATCGTTAACAGCAATTTTATAATCTATATTATCACTTACTGTTTCTGAGGCTTCTAAAAGCTCTAAATCCATATTCTGAGCCGTTAAAGATTCTAAATCGTCGGTTAAATCAAGAGGGGTCTTTACATCCAATCCTAAAGTAATATTTAACATTTGGTAGGCAATTAGATTAAGACGTTGCGTATTATTTAGCTGACTTTTAACACCTGAAAGTGTTATTTTAAGTTGCTCTACGCTTTCTTCTTCTTCTAGTCCATTTTCGAAAATTTTGGTTGTTTCATCCACATTTTTCTGTAGAATAGCAATATTACTATTTATAATAGCTAAACTTTCTTCAGACAGTAAAACGTTTCCATAGGCATTAACAACGGCTTCACGAATTTGTAAATCGGTTTTTTCTTTGGCATTTCTAGAAATTTCCAGAAAGACTTTTGCCGCTTGTAAACCTACTATATAAGACCCATCAAAAATTTTCTGATTTAATACTGCTCCAACCGTCATCGATTGTTTTGCACCAAAATCAACATTTCCGTCACCATCAAAATCGATACCTTCAAACTGTTGTTTTATATTATTTTGGTAGTCGATATTACCACTTAATTGTGGCAATCCAGACGCAATAGTTTCCCACTTTTGTTGTTTTGCAACGTCCACGTCGCGCTCTGCATTTAATACCGCCCTGTTATTGACTAGAGCAAAATTTATTGCTTCCTGCAAAGTAAAACGTTGTACATTCTCTTGAGAAAACAAGCTTACAGTAAACAAGAAAAATAAAAAGGTTATTTTGTTTTTCATTTTAGTTTAAAATTGGGTTTTTAGTTATTTTGGTCTGCTTCTCCAGGGTTTCTACACCTAATGGCGTACAAATACCACGTAAATGATATTCTATAAAATGTTCCATAAGCATATTCATCGAGAATTTTTTCAAAGGAAAAATATCTTTGTCTTTTATAGCAAAGATAGTATTGAAATAAATTTTAGAAATAAAATCGATGTCGATAGTCTCCCGATATAAGTTTAAGGCCATTCCCCTTTTTAAATTACTTTTTACACAATCTCCCATAACACAAGATTGCTCTGTTTTAATGGCTTTAAATATTTTAGGATAATATTTTTGAAGCTGATATTGAGGTGATGATTTTTCGTCCTTTAAATGTTCTAAAACAAAACACTTAATTTGATAAATTTCTTCAATAGGATTTTTCTCTTCTTTAATAATAGCTTCAATTCCTATAGTTATATTCTCGAAAATAGACCACGTCACGGCTTCTACCAGTTTTGTTTTATTGTCAAAATGCTGATATATCGTCTTTTTCGAAATCCCTAACTCGTTAGCAATTTTATCCATAGTTACACTTTTAAACCCTAATGAAAGAAATAACTCGGTAGATTTTATAATAATATTTGTTCTCATAATTGAATGCAAAATTACAACAGGAAACTTTTAAAACCTAAAAAGTTTCCTAAGTCTTAATCATTTTTTAACATTATAGAAAAAGTAGGTGTAATATAAGTTTTTACATTATTTTTGCCGTATGCAAACAACACAACACTATCAAGCTGCGTTTTTAGAGCATTTAAAAACGTTTACTTTTGAAAAAGAACCTAAAAACTTATACCAACCTATACATTATATATTAGAGCTTGGCGGTAAACGTTTACGTCCGGTTTTAACTTTAATGACGGCCGAAATTTTTAATTGCGACTCTAAAAAAGCACTAGATGCCGCATTAAGCATTGAGGTGTTTCATAATTTCTCTTTAGTCCATGACGATATTATGGACGCTGCTCCTTTGCGTCGTGGTAAGCAAACCGTGCATGAAAAATGGGATTTAAATACGGGAGTTTTATCGGGAGACGCGATGCTAATTATGGCCTATCAACTCTTCGAAAATTATGATGCTCATATTTTTAGAGCGCTTGCCAAATTGTTTAGCAAAACAGCTTTACAAGTCTGCGAAGGGCAACAATACGATGTCGATTTTGAATCGCGCGATGATGTAACCATTCCAGAGTATTTAAAAATGATTGAATACAAAACCGCTGTGTTAGTGGGTGCGGCAATGAAAATGGGCGCTATTGTTGCTAATGCTTCGGAAGAAGACCAAGATAAGATTTACGATTTTGGTCGCTTATTAGGAATAGCATTTCAGTTACAAGACGATTATTTGGATGCTTTCGGAAACCCTGAAACCTTTGGGAAACAAGTTGGTGGCGATATTATTGAAAATAAGAAAACGTTTTTATACTTAAAAGCATTAGAGTTTTCTAATGCCTCCGATCAGCATCAATTAAAGCAATTATTCTCGGTACATTTAGACGATAGTTCGGATAAAATTGAACTGATAAAAGAATTTTTTGTCTCTACAGGCTCGGCAGAGGTGACACAAAAAGAAATTGAAAATTATACTATAAAAGCCTTTAAAGTTCTTGATTCTTTAACCATTTCTGAGGATAAGAAGGAAAACTTAAAAGCCTTCGGAACCGATTTAATGAATAGAAAAGTCTAAACTATGAGACTTCCCACAACATTTAATGGCTTAATTGAAGAGGCGCAATCGTTAGCGTTGTACAACAAACTAATCCTTCAAATTAACAAGGACTTTTTGTTAGCCAATATCGATTTGAGTTTTGAAGAGACCGTTACGCCTTCAGAATTAAAACTGCTTGTTCACGAAACGGTCTATACATTAATTCAGGAGCGTTTTTCAGACTACCTTAATTTGCTGTATATAATAGATGTTTCAGAATCAAAAATTAAAGCATTGAACGGTGATGACACCGTACAACTTTCTGAGGAGGTGGCTTTTTTAATTTTGAAAAGGGAATGGCAAAAAGTATGGTTTAAAAATGAATATTCTTAATCTTTTAGCGCTATTACACCTTAGAATAATAGTTAATTAACGTTCTTAATTTATACCCTGAAGGGAATGCTTTCTCTACTATAATTATTACACCTGCTTTAAAGTTGCACCTTCCAGCCAACATCGGTAGCCACCGGCATGTCATTAATTGTAATACGCTTTAGCTACGATGCAACCTTAACTATTTGCTTAAAAATCTTTCTTCTTCGCTTTAAATAGAATTCTTAAGACGGGTAATATTATCCAAATAGTTAACATTGTAAAAGACACGATAAGTCCAAAGTTTGTACCAAAAAATTGCTTAAAGACGGCTCCAGTATACCCTAGAAGTGCCGAAATATCTAATTTTAAAAGAATAAGTGTTCTAGATAAATCTATTGGGTTTAACATTGTCCCAATTAGTGACAGTTTATCTAAAGGATAATCATCGAACATAACTAACGTCATTAAAAATAAGCCATCATAAATTATGGCTAGAAACAGCCAAAGTAAAATGGCATAACCAAAACCCTTAATCTTGTTTTCGTTAGATAACGCAATGTTAAATGCTAAAGCAGTAAATATTAAGGTTAAAAATGTGCCTGTAATTAGTAATAATGAAAAATCCCATATAGCACTACTTTCAAACACACCATAAAACACAAACGGAAGTCCTAAACCTAGAATTAAACTCATAGAAAGTGATAAAGCAACACCAAGATACTGTCCTAAAAATATGGACGAACGTTTTAAGGGTTGCGCTAAAAGCAATTCTGTAAATTCTTTTGAATTATAGTAATACATAACGCCAAAAATAGTACCTATTAAAGGCACCAATACAATAATAACATTCATTAAAGTGATAACCGCTTTAGATAAATCGTTGTTTAAAAACAAGAGTACAACGCCTAGTAATAAATAGAATGCAAAATAAACATAACTCCATCGGCTACGCATAAGGTCGTAAAAACTGTATTTTAATATTTTAAGCATGATTGTCTATAAGTATTGATGCTATTGCATGTTCAAAATCTGGTTGATTGGTCTTGTTTTTTAATTCGGAAATTGTGCCTTTAAAGTATATTTTTCCCTCTAATAAAAACACGATTTCGTCTGACACTTCTTCTACAAAACTCATAATGTGCGAGGTTATTAAAATGGTTTTTCCTTTAGCTTTTTCTTTCTGAATTAAATCTTTTAATCGTATTAGCGAGATAGGGTCTAAACCCGATGTTGGTTCATCTAGGATAATTAAAGGACTATCAAACATAAACGTTAATACAAGATTTACTTTTTGCTTGGTTCCACCAGAAAGATTGCCTAGTTTTTTGTCTAAAAAAGGCTCAAGTCTAAATAGCTCTATTAATTGGTCTTCTGCATTTGTAAACGCACGTAAATCTTTAATCATTTTAATTAATTCCTTCACTTTTAAATTGCTTGGAAAGTTTGCAATTTGAGGTAAGTAGTCAATTTTATGCCTGTAATCTGACTTCTTTTTGATGTTTTCGCCAAGTACAGTAATAGTTCCTTTATCTGGTATTACCATTCCTAAAACCGATTTTATTAAGGTTGTTTTCCCGGAACCATTGGGGCCGAGAACGGCAAAAATACCACCTTCGCTAATGGTTAGATCTAAACCACTTAACACTTGGTTTTTACCAAACCTTTTATGTAAGTCTTCAATAATTACCATAGTATTTTTTTTATTTGTGGATGGTCATCTAATAAATTATCAGGGGTGAAAATTGGCGACACTTTTTCGGAAAAATCAATAATATCTATAAACATACTTCGCAATAAAATAATGGTTTCGGGTGTGCGGTTTACAATGTAAGAAAACAGTTTTACGGGTCTATAAGGCACATCGCCAACACCGTCTTTATCGAGGTCGTAACCGGTGTAATTACTCCAATAATTTCTATTAAATTCATTGTCATTAACTTTGCTATTGTAAGCTATATCGAAGGAATTGTACAAGAAATTATTTTCTGTAAATATGTTTTTGTAGCACGCTCCTTTTACTTTAATTGCCCACCCATTATTTTTAAACGTATTGTGTTTGTAATTAATACGGTTTGTACCCTCTACATTAATACCTATAGTATTATCGGCAAACGTGTTACCTACAATTTCGGCATCATTTATTTCTTTAAGCAATAAGCCATATGATGCTGTCCCCCAATTTTCTTTAAAAATGTTATTATACATTTTAATACGCTTTGAAAACATTACCGCTACTCCAGCACCATTATTTTCAAAAGTATTATCCTCGTAGATATCGTCGTTAGAGAACATAAAGTGTAAGCCATAGCGCACATTTAAAGCGCTTACATTATTTTTAATCGTGCAACCATCAGAGAATTCTAAATAAATCCCATCGCGAACGTGTTGTATAAAATTATGTTCAATTTGAATATTTTTACTATACCATAATTGAATACCATTTCCAGAGTTATACTCCTCAACAGCATCGCCTATTATTTTATTATGAAACACTTTCCCGTCTCTTGATTTTTCTATATAAATGCCGAAGAATAACTTTTCTAAAACTAAATTTTGAATTACAAAGTTTTTACTTTCTCTAACGCGAACGGCCGCATAATCTTCTGTATAACTTGTGCCAACATTTTTAATAAATAAGCCATCAAGCGTTACATTATCTGAAATAACCGTTATTATTTCGCCTTTAAATTCACCGTCAATTACCGGGTAGTCTTCCCCAATAATGGTTAACGGTTTATTGATAATAACGTCGTATTCTTTATAAGTGCCTTTCTTTACGATTATAGTATCAAAATCTTTCGCTTGCCTAATCGCCTCTTTTAAAGTTGAAATTTCACAATCACTACAAACCTCAAGAGCCTGAGAAATAGCGGCATTGGATATAAAAACGACGACCAAAAAACTAATTATATTTTTCATATTACTAGTCTTTAAATTTCCCTAGTATTTCTTTCCAGGTATATAGTTCACCACCTTTTTCTATTTTTACATTTTCTGCATCAGCCTTGTTTTTAAAAGCCGATAAAAAAGCCCCCATCGGACTTGGTACATTCTTACTTATTAAAAAAGTAGCTTGTGTAGCATCGATTAAAATTCCTGGCTCTGTGTAGTTGTTAGATAAGTATAGTTCTATTTCTGAAGTATCGAATTCATCCATAAAATTAACCATACATTCGGTGGCATCAAATTTATAAACTTTGCCTTTTTTGGTTACAATTTCGGCGGCGTGAACTTTATCGACAATGGTCATCTTACAAAAATAGCAACCATCGCTACCGTAATCTATGGGTTTCGGTGATACATTACAACCAAAAAATAATAGTAGCAATCCCAGAGTTAAAGCGTATTTTAGTATTTGCATAATTTTAGTTTTTTATGTGCTAAAGTATTACTACGTTGTTTTTTTAAGACTAGCCCTTCTGCCTAACCAAAAAGCAACCAGCGTCAAAGACATACCTAAAAACAGGAGATAACCGCCTAAATCTGGTAGAGAAGTAACATCAAAATTTAACAGTTTTTGATATCCAAATAATGGTGGTTTATACGACATTGGTGTACCATCTGGATTCGTAACTTTTATAATTGCATTTGGGTCTAAATTGGTACCATAGTCTATTAACCAATTATTAAAATCGTACATACCCATAATTCCTAATATCGACATTAATACAAACCACCCCATATAGTATTTGTAATTTACTTTATTGAAATAACCTAATACCCCAATTATTACACCCAAAAGCACCATACCGATAATAACTTTAGGAAAAACTGTAAACTCCCACATTTCTTCTGCTTTAGGAATTGTTTTCATACCAATATAATGGTTTAAACCATCTATGTTTTGCAAATCGAATTCTTCAGCTCCTTCAATACCTTGAATATAAATACTCATCCCTAAGGGATCTGGATATTGTGGTGCTCCAAGTTCGATATCCCATAACGGAAATTTAAAAAGTCCTAATAATAGTAAAGAGCCTATTATCATTATAACGCTAGCCTTTTTCATGGTTTAATTATTGAATATTATTGTACAAATAAAGTTTTTGATTTAACAGATTGTAGTATTTTAAAAAGAAAGGCGAGAGCAAAAATTCTACTCTCGCCTTTTTAATAGGGAAATAAACACTAAAACAAAATCTCCCTAATATTTTTACTCAATATCTTCTCCTAACGACCATTTTATTGGCGTATCGCTATCTTCTGCAGAGACTCTAACATAACCTTGCATCTCTTGGTGTAAAGCAGAACAGAAATCGGTACAATAAAATGGCCACACACCAACTTCTTTTGGTTCCCAAACAGACGTTTTGGTTTGTCCTGGCATAACTAATAAGCCCGAGTTGTTTTGCCCTATCATTGCAAAACCATGTGGTACATCAAAATCTTGCTCTAAGTTTGTAATATGGAAGAATACTTTATCACCTACTTTAATACCTTCAATGTTATCTGGTGAAAAGTGACTTCTTATCGTTGTCATTTGAATATGAACTTCATTACCATTACGAATCACTTTAGTATCTGCATCAGATTTTGCAGCATACGGATGTTTATTATCTGCTAATTTGTAAATTTTTTGAGATTGATCCTTAATTATACTTGCAGGAATAGCTGCTGCATAATGTGGTTCTCCATGTGTAGGGAAATCTAAAAGTAATTCCATTTTATCACCAGAAATATCATATAACTGGGCAGAATGTTCTAATTCTGGACCAACAGGTAAATAACGATCTTTTGTTATTTTATTCATTACAAACATGTATTTTCCAAAAGGTTTTCCAGAGTTTCCTCCAGGAATAGCTAGATGACCAGGGGAATAGTAAGTAGGCTTTCTATCTATAACTTCCCACGTACCTAATTTCCATTTTACAACTTCCGAAGAAATAAAGAATGTAGTATAAGCATTTCCTTTACCATCAAACTCTGTGTGTAATGGTCCTAATCCTGGTTGCTCTACAACTCCTGCTAAAACATCTTCAAAATTTAAAATAGGAATTCCATACGCTTCACCAGCAAATTTTTCGTTTTTAATAGCATCTAACATTTTTGTAAAGGAATGTACAGTTAAGTTGGCTGAAAGTTTCCCATTACCTACAATATATTCTCCAGTAGGATCTACATCGCAACCATGCGGTGATTTTGGAGTTGGGATAAAGTATACAGCGCCAGGAACTTCTGATGGATTAACCACACGCACTTCTTTTTTCATAGTAGTCGTTGCCGTGTGTGTGACTTCGTCATATACATTATGTGCATAATTAGCAGGCATCATTGTCCCCCCACCATTATTTACGTATTCTTCAATTTTTTTCCAGTTTATAGCTGCAATAAAATCCTTATCGTTTTGAGATGCGTTGACCTCTAATAAAGTATTTGCTTCTTCTGTATTATAGGTAGTAAAAAAGAACCATCCATGGGATTTTCCACGTCCAGGGTGCGATAAATCGTAGTTGAAACCGGGCATTAGCACTTGGAATTTGATATCCATATTTCCTGTTTCTGGTGCCACGCTTATAAAAGATAAGGCACCTTGAAAATTACCTTTGTACTCTTTAATTGGCATATCACGTTGTGGAATTGGCACAGAAAAACGTGTACCCGCAACAACATACTCTGTGTTTTCTGTAACGTAAGATGAACTGTGGTTTCCTGCACTATTTGGAACTTCAATAATTTCTGTAGTTTCAAATGTTTTCAGGTCAATTTTTGCGATTCTGGGTGTATTATTTTCATTAATAAAAACAAAACGACCATCTACTTCTCCGTTTGTTTGCGAAATATCTGGATGGTGCGCATCGCCCCAAGGAATAAATCCATGAGAGGTATTTAACATAGGTTTCGTTTCTTCAGAATACCCATATCCAGAAGTTGGAAACTGAGAAAACACGGGGATTTCTTTAAACATTCTTCCAGAAGGCAATCCATAAACCGTTAAGTTACCACTATATCCTCCAGAAAGAAAGGCGTAGTGCGAATCGTGTTCGCCAGGGGCTACATATACTTTTTCTGCATTATTGCTAGATAATGCTCCACTCTTACTAGAGTTATCTGAGTTATTGCAGCTTGTAAATGCAAAAAGAACTGCTACAACTGCGAATGTTGATGTTATTAGTTTTTTCATTGGTGTTTTAATTTAAATTAGTATTTAAATTATTCTTTTGGTGATAATAAAAAAATTTCCCCACTGTGAATAATTCCGTTTTCTGCTGTATTATTTTCCATTATTTTCAATCCCAAATTTGTGATTTCTCATTCCTAACTTTTACTTCTATAATTCCATAAAAGCCCAATATGCTTTTGCTGCTAATTTGTTGTCTGACAACACAACGGTAGCACCTTTTAAAGTGTCTTAAAGTTATTTATATGAAAAAATAAAGACTATAAAATCATGAAATGGCTTAAAAATTCCTTCTTATCGAAATTGCAAGTGTGTTACTTATTCTAGAGTTCTAAAATATTCTAAAACTGCTCTAGCATCTTTTTCAGTTAAACCTTGGTTAGCCATTGGAGAACCATTAAATTCCATTAATAACTCTTTTGCTAAAGGATCTCTTTGAGTCATTTCTTGTGGGTTCAAAATCATATTCATTACCCATTCTGGAGTTCTACGCTCTAAAATACCAGTTGGTGCTGGACCAATAAATTTTTTATCTATTCTATGACAAGCAGTACACATTTTTTTATAAACATCTGCCCCATGTGTCACCATCTTTTGATCTACAGGATTACTTAAATCTACAGATGTAATTGGGCCGATACCTTTATTGGCTAAATCTATTCTTTTTGATGCAGGAACATTTTCTTCTTTAGGTGTCGTCGTCTGTTCTGTTGGTTCTTTCTTAGGATAGGAGATTTTTTCTTTCTTCTTTTCTTCCTTGCCTCCACAACTCACAAGTAGTGTTACAAGCAATACGGTGATTAATTTTAGTGTTGTTTTCATTATTTATAAGTTTTATTAAACAAAAATAAAACTATGGAAAGACATATAACATGATAAATATCATATTAAAGGACAAATTTATCTTAAGTAACAAAAAAAGAGTTGTGAAGGTAAAAAATTACTTGGTATTTAGAGATGTCTTATTTTAGTTAGAAATAAACCCTAATAAATGGCATCCATGCGTTCGCATAAATACTTTTATCACCGTTATACAATACATTGCAGCGTATGCCAACAGTAACATTTTGCGTTCTATACCCAACGCCTAAAAACAAGGCTGGATACCAGTATTGGTCATTTTTAAATAGTGGGTTATCAAAGTTTCTCGTGACTAAAAACGCTTCAAATTCTGCCGATAATTGTAGCTCTTGAATGGGAGAAAACAAACCAATAAGGCTACTTCCAAAAACAGTCGCTTTATAAAAATTTTTCCGGTTCGTATATGTACCACTTAAACCAACCCCTAACCCAAACATTGGGTTAAACTCATAAATAGCACTTGGTGACACAGAGGCACTAAAAAAACCACTCTCAGTACTTAAACCTAAGCCCCCTCCAAACCGCACGCGATCCCAGAAATCAACAGTAGCGTCTATATGTGCAAATTGCGCGTTGGCCACCCCAAAAAAAAGAGAGAAACAAAACAAAAAAAATCGGTTTCTCAATGGAAAAGAAGTGTTTTTTATCATCGAAAAGGAATTAAAATAAAAAGATGTTATAAATATACTAAAAGGAGGTCTAATTTTGGTAATTATTGTATTTTTGATAAAATTTTGTTGAAGCGAACCCGTCTTAAATTTTATAATGGATAAATATTCCTTTTTAAACGCAGCACATACAGCATACTTTGCTGATTTATATGATCAATATTTAGAAAACCCCGATTCAGTTGAGCCTAGTTGGAGAGCCTTTTTTCAAGGTTACGATTTTGGTAGTGAAAACTACGGAATGGAAGGTAAGGCTGTTGAAAGTGTATCTACTAAAATCCCAGAACATGTCTTAAAAGAGTTCCAGGTCTTAAACTTAATACATGGCTACAGAACACGTGGTCATTTATTTACTAAAACAAACCCGGTAAGAGAGCGTAGAAAATATGCGCCAACCTTAGGAATAGAACACTTTGGTTTATCCCCTTCAGATTTAGAAACTAGTTTCGATGCTGGAGAAATGTTAGGTTATGGTGGCCCACAAACGCTACTAAAGATAATCGAACATTTAGAGCAAGTATACTGTCATTCTATTGGTGTGGAGTATATGTACATTCGTAGACCTGAAGAACTTAAATGGATTCAAGACAAACTTAATGTTGGTAACAATCAACCTAAGTTTTCTAACGATGAAAAAAAACATATTCTTAAAAAATTAAACGAAGCCGTTTCTTTTGAAACCTTTTTACACACAAAATATGTGGGACAAAAGCGTTTCTCTTTAGAAGGTGGTGAAACTTTAATTCCTGCCTTAGATGCTGTTATAGATAAAGCAGCCGAGTATGGTGTTAAAGAATTTGTAATGGGGATGTCTCACCGTGGACGATTAAGTACTCTTACAAACATTTTCGGAAAATCTGCTAAAGACATTTTTAATGAGTTTGATGGCAAAGATTACGAAGAGAAAGTATTCGATGGGGATGTTAAATACCACTTAGGTTGGACGAGTCATCGCGAATCAAAATCTGGAAAAGAAATATACTTAACCATTGCTCCTAACCCGTCTCATTTAGAAACAGTAGGAGCCGTTGTAGAAGGTATTGTAAGAGCAAAACAAGACCGATCTTATAAAGACGATTTTAGTAAAGTGCTCCCCATAATAGTGCATGGAGATGCCGCTATTGCAGGTCAAGGATTAGTTTACGAACTTATTCAGATGGCGCAATTAGATGGCTATAAAACCAATGGAACTATTCATATCGTTATAAATAATCAAATTGGTTTTACCACAAATTATTTAGATGCACGATCTAGCACCTATTGTACAGATGTTGGTAAAGTAACATTATCGCCAGTATTACACGTAAATGCCGACGATGCCGAAGCGGTTGTGCACGCTACATTATTTGCACTAGATTTTAGAATGAAATTTAAACGCGATGTATTTATTGATTTATTAGGCTATAGAAAATATGGCCATAATGAAGGAGATGAACCCCGCTTTACACAACCTAAGTTATATAAAGCAATTGCTAAACACGATAACCCGAGAGACATTTACACCGCTAAATTAAAAGCGAGTGGTCTTATCGACGATAATTATGTTAAGAACTTAGAAAAAATATACAAAGATGCTCTAGAAGAGAAATTAGTAGATTCTAGAAAAGAAGACAAAACTGTCATTACACCTTTTATGCACGAAACATGGAAAGATTTCGAACGCGTAGATGAGCATAAGATGATGGAAACTGTAGACACCACAACGAGTATTGAAAAACTAACAGAAATTACAAAAGTGATTTCTAATTTGCCTAAAGACAAAAAGTTTATTCGTAAAATTGAGCGTCTAATACAGTCTAGACAAAAAATGTTCGACGAGAATAGATTAGATTGGTCAATGGCCGAACATTTGGCATACGGAACCCTTTTAGACGAAGGTTACGATGTTAGAATTTCTGGCCAAGATGTGGAGAGAGGAACATTCTCTCACCGTCATGCCGTAGTAAAGGTTGAAGATAGCGAAGAAGAAATTTTATTACTTAACCAACTTAACGATAAACAAGGTCATTTCTATATTTATAATTCGTTACTTTCTGAGTACGGTGTTGTAGGTTTCGATTACGGTTACGCAATGGCAAGCCCGAATACATTAACCATTTGGGAAGCACAATTTGGAGATTTCAGTAATGGTGCACAAGTTATGTTGGACCAATACATCTCTGCTGCAGAAGATAAGTGGAAAACGCAAAACGGGTTAGTAATGTTACTGCCGCACGGATACGAAGGGCAAGGTGCAGAGCATTCTTCGGGAAGAATGGAGCGTTATTTACAATTATGTGCTAAAGACAATATGTATGTAGCCGATTGTACAACGCCTGAAAATATGTTTCATTTGTTAAGAAGACAAATGAAATCTAATTTTAGAAAACCACTTATTATATTTACGCCGAAAAGTTTATTACGTCATCCAAAATGTGTTTCTACAGTAGAAAGTTTCGCAAACGGTTCGTTTAAAACACTAATAGATGACGAGAATAGCGATGTAAATAAAATAAAAACATTAGTTTTACTAACAGGAAAGTTCTATTACGATCTTGATGAAGAGCGCGAAAATCTTAAAAGAGATGACGTTGCCTTGGTTAGAATCGAACAATTATTCCCGTTACCAATTAAAGCTATTAAAGCCATTTTATCAAAATATAAAAATGCAGACGATATTGTCTGGGCACAAGAAGAGCCTAAAAATATGGGAGCCTATAGCCATATGTTAATGCATTTGGACGACGCGAGAAACTTCAGATTGGCCTCAAGAAGACCATACGGAGCGCCAGCAGCTGGTAGCGCAGTACGATCGAAAGCGAGACATAAAGAGGTTATAGATTTTGTTTTTGATAAAACAAAAAACAATCAGAGATAAGTCTTTGAACGTATCGAAAAAAGTAAAATAAACAAAACATAAAATTACATTACGATGATTTTAGAAATGAAAGTACCTTCTCCTGGAGAATCTATTACAGAAGTTGAAATAGCAGAATGGTTAGTACAAGATGGTGATTATGTTGAAAAAGATCAAGCCATTGCCGAAGTAGATAGCGATAAGGCAACCTTAGAACTTCCTGCAGAAGCTAGTGGTATTATTACTTTAAAAGCTGAAGAAGGAGACGCGGTAGAAGTTGGGCAAGTGATCTGTTTAATAGACACAAGTGCTAGCGCACCAAAAGGCTCATCATCTGAAGCGCCATCAACATCTGAAGGTGCTGACGAAGACGGCGACGCCAACGCTAAAAAAGACCTTGCTAAAGCAAAAAAAGAAACCACTCCTAAAGCAGAAAACCCAGCAAAAGAAACGTATGCTTCTGGCGTTACAAGTCCTGCAGCTAGAAAAGTTTTAGCAGAAAAAGGAATGGATGCGAAGGCAGTTACTGGAACAGGTAAAGACGGACGTATTACTAAAGATGATGCTGTAAAAGCGGTACCTTCTATGGGAACCCCTTCTGGAGGAAATAGAAGTTCTCATAATAGTAAAATGTCTATGTTACGTCGTAAAGTAGCAGAGCGTTTAGTAGAAGCGAAAAATACAACGGCAATGTTAACGACGTTTAACGAAGTTGATATGACTCCCGTTTTTGAGCTAAGAAAAGAATATAAAGAAACCTTTAAAGCGAAGCACGGTGTTGGATTAGGATTTATGTCTTTCTTCACATTGGCAGTGGTAAGAGCTTTAAAAATGTACCCAGAGGTCAACTCTATGATCGACGGAAAAGAAATGTTAACTTACGATTTCGTAGATGTTAGTATTGCTGTTTCGGGTCCAAAAGGATTGATGGTACCCGTAATTAGAAACGCAGAAAACTTGTCGTTTAGAGGTGTTGAAGCTGAAGTAAAACGTTTAGCACTTAGAGCTAGAGATGGAAAAATCACTGTCGATGAAATGACAGGTGGTACGTTTACAATCTCTAATGGTGGTGTGTTTGGAAGTATGTTATCAACTCCAATTATAAACCCTCCTCAAAGTGGTATCTTAGGAATGCACAACATTGTTGAGCGCCCAGTTGCTATAGACGGACACGTTGAAATTAGACCTATTATGTATGTCGCGTTATCTTACGATCACAGAATTATTGATGGTAAAGTAAGTGTTGGTTTCTTAGTCGCTATTAAAGAGGCTTTAGAAAACCCAACTGAATTATTAATGGACAATGATATTAAAAGAGCATTAGAGCTATAGTATCTCTATTATATAAACTTAAAAAGCATCCTTTTCAGGATGCTTTTTTTTGTTAAGATAGTTCATAATCACTTTACTTGGGCTAACACAATAAAGTCGTGGGAATACATAAAATAGAGTTCCATAGGCCAAATGACTATTTGTGATACATTAGTGTTTTACTGCGATCGCGCCCACAATTTCAACACTTTATAACTTATTCACTCCATTTTGCACGCCTCTAAATGCATATTCACTCATCGTTACATTTCACTGTAAACAAAAAAAGCACCTTACATATATAAGGTGCTTTCTTCACTACTAAAATTAAAATTTACGAACCACACATTAAGCAATCGTCTTCATCGGCTTCTTTTGCTTGTGCTATTAGTGCTTTCATTTCTTCAGCCGACATCGGTTCTGTGTTTACTACTGTAGCTTTTTCTTTAGCAAGTTTAGTAGCAGTCTCTGCGGCTTGTTTTTGTTTTTGTTCTTCTGCAGCACTCGCCTTCACGGTTTGGGCTATAGGTGCTTCTTTTTTAGCTTTTGTTACGGTAAATTTCTTAGCATCTACTGCACTTTTAGTACGTAGGTAATACATTCCTGTCTTTAAGCCGCTCTTCCACGCGTAGAAGTGCATAGACGTTAATTTCGTCATTGTAGCCCCCTCTAAGAATAAGTTAAGTGATTGCGACTGGTCGATAAAATAACCACGTTGTCTGGACATATCGATAATGTCTTTCATACTCAACTCCCAAACCGTTTTGTATAATTCCTTAATATCATCAGGAATAATATCTACCTCTTGAATAGATCCATTTGCTCTCATGATTTCATTCTTTAACTCATCATTCCACAGTCCTAATTCTACTAAATCTTCTAGCAAATGTTTATTCACTACTATAAATTCACCAGATAATACACGACGCGTATAAATGTTAGATGTATATGGTTCGAAACATTCATTATTACCTAAAATTTGAGAAGTCGATGCTGTAGGCATTGGTGCTACTAATAACGAGTTACGCACGCCGTGCTCAAGTACTTGCTCACGTAATTTCGCCCAATCCCAACGACCGCTTAATTCTTCATCCTTAATTCCCCAGAGGTTGTATTGGAATTCCCCTTGACTAATTGGGCTCCCTTCGTACGATTGGTAAGGGCCATCTTGCTTTGCTTCTTCCACACTTGCGGTTAATGCCGCGTAGTAAAGTGTTTCAAAAATATCTTTATTTAGCTTTTTTGCTTTATCACTTGTAAATGGTAAACGCAATTTTATAAACGCATCCGCTAATCCTTGAACACCTAAACCTACTGGTCTATGACGTAAATTTGAATTTTCAGCTTCTTTTACAGGATAGTAATTTCTATCAATGACACGATTTAAGTTTTTAGTTACACGTTTTGTAATTCGGAACAATTCTTTATGATCAAATGCTCCGTCTTTAATAAACATTGGTAAAGCAATAGACGCTAAGTTACAAACAGCAACCTCATCTGGAGAAGTGTACTCCATAATCTCGGTGCATAAATTTGAAGAACGAATAGTTCCTAAATTCTTCTGATTAGATTTACGGTTCGCTGCATCTTTATACAACATATACGGCGTACCTGTTTCTATTTGAGATTCTAATATTTTCTCCCAAAGTTCTCTTGCTTTTATCGCTTTACGTCCCTTACCTTCACTTTCATATTTCGTGTACAAGGCTTCAAACTCTTCACTGTGTACATCGCATAATCCAGGGCACTCGTTAGGGCACATTAAAGTCCATTCGGCATTTTGTTCTACACGTTTCATAAACAAATCTGGCATCCACATCGCGTAGAACAGATCTCTAGCCCGTAATTCTTCGGCACCGTGATTTTTCTTTAAGTCTAAAAAACTCATAATATCGGCGTGCCAAGGCTCGATATACATAGCGAAACTTCCTTTACGTTTTCCACCACCTTGATCTACGTAACGTGCCGTATCGTTAAAGACTTTCAACATAGGCACAATACCGTTACTTGTACCATTTGTTCCAGCAATATAACTTCCTGTTGCACGCACATTATGAATGGACAAACCAATGCCTCCCGCCGATTGCGAAATTTTAGCTGTTTGCTTTAACGTATCGTAAATACCATCTATACTATCGTCTTTTACTGTTAATAAGAAACAAGACGACATTTGAGGCTTTGGTGTACCAGAGTTAAATAATGTTGGCGTAGCGTGTGTAAAGTACTTTTTAGACATTAACTCGTAAGTCTCGAGGGCGGAATCTAAATCGTTTAAATGAATTCCTAACGAAACACGCATTAACATGTGTTGCGGTCTTTCGACAATTTTACCATTTAATTTTAAAAGGTACGAACGCTCTAACGTTTTAAAGCCGAAATAATCGTAACTAAAATCACGGTTATAAATTATTGCAGAATCTAATTTTTCTTTATTTTCCTGAATTACATTATACACCTCATCTGATAATAAAGGGGAATGTTTTCCAGTTCTATCATTAACGTAAGTATACAAATCATGCATTACTTCGCTAAAGGTTTTCTTGGTGTTTTTATGCAAATTAGACACCGAAATACGTGCCGCTAAACGGGCGTAATCGGGGTGAGTCGTCGTCATTGTTGCCGCTTGCTCTGCCGCTAAATTGTCTAACTCGATGGTTGTAACGCCATCGTAAAGCCCTTCAATAACTCGCATAGCTACTTTTACGGGATCTACCAATTCATTTAAACCATAGCATAACTTTCTCACTCTAGCAGTGATTTTATCAAACATTATCGGTTCTTTCTTGCCATCTCTTTTTAATACAAACATACTTTACGATTTAGTTTTATTTCCCGACGCTTTTTTCAGAAAAAGGGTTTCTTAGTCCTCCTATTTAAATAATAAACTGGCTAACAGAGCGTTACTATTTAATAGTTTTTATTCAATGTGTAGCACATATGGTCTTTTATAGCCGATAAGCCTACTATATATTTTGTTGCACTGGCGTGTCGAAATTAAAAATCGAAGTCCATATTGTATTTATCTTCATCCTCGCCTTTATTAATATCCATAACTCCAGCTTTTTGATAATCTCCCACTCTTTTTTCGAAGAAGTTTGTCTTTCCTTGAAGAGAAATCATATCCATAAAATCGAACGGATTTGCAGTATTAAACTCTTTCTCACAACCTAAGTCGTCCAATAAACCATCGGTTACAAACTCTAAATACTGTGTCATTAATTTTGAATTCATCCCAATTAAACTCGCTGGTAACGATTCTGTAATAAACTCACGTTCTATATTAAGTGCATCGACAAGAATTTCTCTAATACGCGCTTTAGGCACTTTATTTACTAAGTGATTTTCGTGTAAGTGCACGGCAAAATCGCAATGCATACCTTCGTCCCTAGAAATTAACTCGTTAGAGAAGGTTAAACCTGGCATTAACCCACGTTTTTTCAACCAGAAAATAGAACAAAAAGATCCTGAAAAGAAGATTCCTTCTACGGCAGCAAATGCAATTAATCGTTCTGAGAAACTTGGTGATTCAATCCATTTTAAGGCCCATTCTGCTTTCTTTTTTATCGCTGGAAATGTTTCAATAGCGTTAAAAAGATTGGCTTTCTCAGCATCATCTTTTACATATGTATCTATTAATAATGAATACGTTTCACTGTGAATATTCTCCATCATAATTTGAAAACCGTAGAAGAATTTTGCTTCACTATATTGCACTTCGTTAACAAAGTTTTCTGCTAAATTTTCATTTACAATACCATCACTAGCCGCAAAAAAAGCAAGAATATGTTTTATAAAATAACGCTCGTCGTCGTTTAATTTGTTCGTCCAATCTGAGAGATCTTGATGCAAATCAATCTCCTCTGCCGTCCAGATACTCGCTTGCGACTTTTTGTACCATTCCCACAGATCGTGATGTTCTATTGGAAAAATTACAAATCTATCTTTATTTTCTTGTAATATTGGTTCGAGTTCTTGAGACATTTTATTGGAGATTTTAAAAACTATTAGACGTAAATTTAATTATTCTTGGGACTAGCAAAGATTGAAAATTACAACTGATTTTAAAAGGTAATTAACGTTAAAACATAAGAAGTTTTAAACATTGATTGTTGAAATGTAGGTCTACAAGCGGGATTTATTGAGGTACGTGCGTTTTTAAAATATTATGCAAAAAAAACTATAAATTGTAATTTTTTTAAGGTAAATATAGGGCAAAAACACTAGTCGTTATTATTGAATACGTTAGCCTTATCGCAAGGCTTTTTCAGAGGGAAACACGTCTCAAATAATCGCATATTCCCTCCCTATTTTGACACCCATTTGAGGGGTGATTTCCAATATTTGTAATGGGCTTTACAAATTTTAGCGTTTTAAAACGCTAGCGACCGACTAATCATACATTTTTTTTAGCCCATTATACATAAAAACTAAAAGTCTCAATTATTAATTTTATATTTAAGTACAAATATTTTTTAATAAAATGCTGAAAGCAGTTATTGTTGATGACGAACCAAAAGCAATCGAAGGGTTAACTTGGGAACTTAAAAATTATAGCTCCGAAATAGAAATTATAAAAACGTTTTCTATTCCGGAAGAGGCGCTGCTATATCTAAAAACCGTTAAACCAGATTGTCTGTTTTTAGACATACAAATGCCAACGATGGATGGTTTTCAGTTTTTAGAGCACCTCGATTCTAAAAATATTGCCATAATTATTACTTCGGCTTATGACGAATATGGCATTAAAGCTTTAAAAAAGGAGGTTTTAGATTATTTGCTAAAGCCAGTAGATGCCGATGACTTAAAAGAAACCATTGCGAAAATAAGAAAATTTAAAAAGCGAATCTCGACGACCGATAAGATTGAAGATATTCTCATTAATTTCACCACTAATACTAACAAAAAGAAAATAACCATTAATGCCGATGGCAAATTATTATTTATAAATCTAGACGATATTCTTTTTGTCGAGTCCGACGGAAATTACAGCACCCTATTTTTAGCCAACAATCAAAAACTAGTCATAACAAAAAAATTAAAAGAAGTGAATACGCTTCTTCCTGAAGATAGTTTCTTCAGAATACACAATTCCTTTATTGTAAATATGGGTAAGATTAAAGAATACATAAAAACGGAAGGTTACGTGGTTATGGAAAGTAATCATAGAATCCCAGTGGCTAGACAACGCAAATCGGATTTTTTAGAGAAACTGTAATGGCACATAATCGCTTCATCCTTAATTTGTTTAACAAGAGACCCGCTCTTTTTGTCTTCTTTTTTCTTGTCTCATTTAGTGGATTTCCGCAACAGCAATCACAAAATTTTTTAGCGATTGCAGATAGTATTATAACTGTAAATCATAAAACGTATAACGCTTTGGATTATGCGATTTACAAAAACAAATACGACACCCTAAAAATGAAAATGTTCTTAGCCAAAAGTTTAGAAAAAAACTATCCCCAGGGCGAAGTTTACGCTTACATTATGCTGGGAAATCAATACAGAAATAAGTCGTTGTTTAAAACATCTAAAAACTTCTTAAACCAAGCTCTTATCATTTCTAAGCAGAAAGGACTCATAGAGTTCCATATTGTAAGTCTTAACATGCTCGGGGTGGTAGAGCGCCGATTAGATAATATTAAAAGTGCATTGGGATACCACCAAGACGCCCTAAAGCTTGCCGAACAGCAACCCATTAAAACAAAAAGCCTTCAAAAAAGTATTGCCGTATGCCATAACAGTATTGGAAATATTTACCTCAGCTTAAAACAATACGATTTAGCATTAGAAGAATTTAATAGTTCCTTAGAAATTGAAATGGCCACAAATAACAGCCTCGGTTTAGCTATAAATTACCATAATATTGGTGCTATTTACGAAGCCCAAAACAAACTAAATGCAGCCTTAAAAAACTATAAAATCTCATTACAATATAACGAAAAGATAAATTCTAATGTGGGGCGCGTTATTTGCAATACGAGTATTGGCTCTGTCTACGTAAAACAGAACAATCCAGAAGCCGCCCTAAAAATTATAGAACCGACCATTGCTCTAGCCGAAAAAAATCAAGATCAGTTTTATATTGCTTTTACGTATATTACTTTAGGATGGGCTCATAGTAAATTAAACCATTTAGAGCTTGCAGAAACGTGGCTAACAAAAGGACTAAACGTTGCTATTAAATACGAATTAAAATCGTCTATCTCTAGTGCATATTTACACTTGTCAGAATTAAATGAGAAAAAAAACAACTATGAACTGGCTTTAACACATTACAAAAAAGCGATCGAACTCAATAAAAATATTCTCAGTGAAAAGAATGCCCAGTTTGTAAGCTCTTTAAGACTGCACTATGAAACAGAGAAAAAAAACAGCCAAATACAGTCGTTAGCCATAGAGAATGAAATCGTAAAGTTACGATTGGATAAAAATAACAAAATGGGACTTTTATTGCTCTCTGTATTATTACTTCTAGGCGTGGCGTTGTTCTTTCTTTACAGACACCGCGAACTTAAAAGCGAAAAAATGATTTTAACTTTAGAGCAAGATATGCTTAGAAATCAAATGAATCCGCATTTTATATTCAATTCTTTAAACTCGATAAAATTGTATATTATAAATAACGAGAAAGAAAAAGCGATCTATTATTTAACTAAATTCTCTAAGTTTATTCGAAAAATACTGGTCGCTTCTACCGAAAAACAAATCTCTATAGCTGAAGAATTAGAAACGATGAGCCTATATATGAATATTGAAAATATTCGGTTTTCTAACCACATTAAATATACTACCGTAATAGATCCTTCTATAGACATAGATAATGTAAAGCTCCCGTCTCTAGTGCTTCAGCCTTTTTTAGAAAACGCATTATGGCACGGCCTATCACCAAAAAAGGAAGACAAAAGCATTACGGTACATGTTTATAAATCGAAGAAAAAGTTTGTTACTATTTCTATTTCCGATAATGGTATTGGCCGAAAAGCATCGGAGGCCATTAAAGAAAATAAGGTGTTAAAACGAAAATCGTTGGGAATTGAAATCACTAAAAAACGACTTGAAAATTTCTCGAAACGTTACACGCATTCTTACACCATAACTATTGAAGATTTATACGACAACGATGCACCTTCCGGCACAAAAGTAACATTGAACATTCCCACTAAAGCTATAAAAAAGTTACGATAGACTACCGTTAACGATTAAAAGTAGCGGCCACCTTTTCAAGGTCGGCATACCAACTTTCACCATATTTTCTAATAAGCGCATCCTTTACGAATTTATACACCGGTACTTGAAGCTCTTTTCCTAAAGAACAGGCATCGTCGCAAATGCTCCACTTCTCGTAATTAACAGCAGAAAACTCACTATATTCTTTAATTCTAACGGGATATAGATGACACGATACTGGCTTTTTCCAATTCGTTTCACCTTTGTTGTTTGCTTCTTCTAGGGCACATAAAGCGGTGTTCTTTTCATCGAAAATAACATAGGCACAATCGGCACCATCAATAAGTGGAGTTTCAAACTCGCCAGATTCTGTGGTTGTAAAAGTTCCTTGCGCTTCTATAGCGTCAATTCCGACCTGTCTTAAAAAGGGCTTCACTTTTGGATACACATCTTCTAAAATCTGCGTTTCCTCCTTCGTTAAAGGCGCACCTGCGTCTCCATCTACACAACACGCTCCTTTACATGCTGATAAATTACAAACAAAATCATTTTCTATTATAGCTTCCGAAACTATGGTTTTTCCCAACTGGAACATACATTGCAAGTGTTAAATAAGCTGCAAATATAATACTTAATTGAAGGAGTTTAGAGAGAATAAGAAACTCTTTAATTTTATGTTTTTGTAGTATGAAATATAATTTTATTAGATTAATTTTGCGCAAATTTTAAAAGTGACTCAAAATGGGATTAAATTTCAAGGAAATATTTACAGCCTTTATGATATTATTTGCTGTTATAGATATTGTAGGTAATATTCCTATTATTATAGATTTAAGAAAAAAGGTTGGTCATATTCAAAGTGAAAAAGCCTCTATTATAGCTGGTATTATTTTAGTCTCTTTCTTATTTCTAGGAAAAAGTATTTTAAATCTTATCGGTATCGACGTGAGTTCGTTTGCCGTTGCTGGTTCGTTCATCTTATTTTTTATTGCTTTAGAAATGATTCTAGGCATTACCCTATATAAGGATGATGCTTCCAGCCCAATGACCGCTTCTGTATTTCCCTTAGCTTTTCCTTTAATTGCAGGGCCCGGAAGTTTAACCACTTTATTATCTTTACGTGCCGAGTTTAGCATTCAAAATATAATTGTAGCCGTTATTTTAAACGTTATTGTTATTTATATCGTTTTAAAAACGTCTAAGAGAATTGAAAGTATTATTGGCCCCAACGGAATTAGTATTATTAGAAAAGTATTTGGCGTTATTTTATTAGCGATTGCAGTAAAATTATTTGCGCACAACATTAAGGTTCTTTTTGCTTAAATTTACATTATGAAAATTTTTACTTATATTTTATCGGCAATAGCTATTGCATTACTCATTTTTAATGTCACTAAATTAGATTTCGACAGTCTTTTTGAAGGCGAAAGCGTTGTGGCTTTAATTACCATTTTCGCATCGTTATGTGCTTTGGCGTTATTACAAATTTTACGCATTTCTAAAGCTATAGAAAAAAAATCGCGAAAATAATGTTAGACACTTTAATAATTGGCGGTGGTGCTGCGGGATTATCATGTGCTTTAGTTTTGGGCTCTGGATTACAAAAGCCGTTTGCTGAAGACAAAAAAGTAACCATTATAACACACCAAAAAGCATCGCATTTACAAAATGCTTTATTTAATAATGTTTTAGGTTTAAAACCAGGAACTACGGGTGCTTCTTTATTATCTGAAGGCAAACAACAACTTGCCGACTTATACCCGGAAGTACAACAGATTGAGGGTGAGAAAGTCATTGAAATAGCCAAAAAAAATGACACTTTTGTGGTGACGACAAATAAAAACACCTATGCTACCAAAATTGTAGTTATTGCCGTTGGTTACACCAATTTAATCACGATTAAAGGTTTAGAGTCTTATATAAAAGCGCATCCTAAGACAGCAATTTCTAAAGACCGCATCTGGCTAGAAAACACAAATCATTTAATGGAAAATGGATTGTACGTTGCAGGGACGTTAGCTGGTTGGAGAAGTCAGTTTGCTATAGCAGCAGGAAGCGGTGCTCATGTAGCCACCGATATTTTAACGCTTTGGAACCAAGGAAAGCACACTAAAATACACGATAAAGTGTAACCATTTAGGATTCCATATATATAAAATTGAAATTGCCACATAACGCAAACCTTATCCCTGTTTAATTCGCATTAAAACAGACCGTTAAACTACCGTAGCACCTGCTATCTTAATATCTTATAATATTAATCATTACTTAACTGGTCGATAATTTGCGCCTCTGTTTGTGTGGGTACGGCATTATTATTCTCTACTTCAGAATCTTCAGTAGTTTCTATAGGTGCTGCATCTTTTTTGATAACGCCCGCGCTAAGATGTATTATTTTTTCAATCATAATATCGCGCTGGTTAAGCACTTCCTCAAAAGCACCGGTACCATATAATTGTTCGGCGATTGCTGCTTTTATATACTGCTTAATCTCACTTTTATAGGTGACAAAAATAATATTGGTTCGTCCCTTTACTTCTAGGTATTCTTTAAATTCTTCAATCACCGCATCATCTACCTCATGAAAGGTAATAAAATCCTTTCTAGACAGGTTCGCATACGCCTCGCGATCGTGTTCTAAATGCTCGAATGCAAAATTATTAATAAATCCGCGACGGTATAAATACACGATGGTTTCGTTATTCATCGCGCGGTCTATGGGTACAAAAACATCAGGAATAATACCACCACCACCATACACAATATTTCCTTTTGGTGTTGTAAATTTTAAAGAATCGGCGACCTCAATTTTAGAGGCATCAAACAATTCGCCACTTTCAATTCTTGCGTAATAATCGTCAAAATAATCGCTATTGCCTGTATCGTACGCTCGTTGTATAGAACGCCCAGTTGGTGTGTAATATCGCGCTACTGTTAACCGCACCGCACTGCCATCGCCCAATTGCATTTCGCGTTGCACTAAACCCTTTCCGTACGAGCGTCGGCCTACAATAACACCTTTGTCATTATCTTGCAAAGCCCCTGCTACAATCTCACTTGCCGAGGCCGAGTTTTCGTCAATAAGCACGTAAACCTTTCCTTTTTCAAACGATCCTCGAGTCGTAGCATAGTTTCTATCAATTTGTCCGCTTTTATTCTTTGTAAATAAAATTAGTGTTTCATCTTCTAGAAATTCATCAATAATTTTTTCAGCAATTCCTAAAAAGCCTCCTGGATTTGCACGTAAATCTAAAGCCAATTCGGTAGCACCAAGCGCTTGGAGTTTATTTAATTCTTTTTTAAATTCTTTATAAGTAGACTCGGCAAACCTATTAATTTTTATGTAGCCCAAACTATCGCCAAGCATGTAGGCCGCATCGACACTTTTAATAGGTATGTGCCCGCGTGTAACCGTAAACGCTAAAGGTTTGCTACTACCGCGACGCACCACTTCGAGATTTACTTTAGTATCTATTAAGCCTTTTAGCTTTTTTACCAAATCACCATTGTTTAAATCACGACCAAATAACGAATCACCATTAGCCGTAATAATACGGTCGCCCGCCATTAACCCCGCTTTTTCACTAGGCCCATCTTCAATAGTTCTAATTACAGTAATAGTATCGTTGTAGGTATAAAAACTAATGCCGATACCAACAAAATCACCTTTCATATTTTCGGTAACCTCCTGCATTTCATCTTTAGGAATATAAACCGAATGCGGATCTAGATTATCTAAGATCTCATTTACGGTAACATCCACAATGCTATCGGTATTTACATCATCGACATACTCGTAATCAATGTAATCTATAAGTCTATTTAATTTATCTTTTTTACTACTGGACGTAAATAAGCGATCGGAAGTATCGGTAAAATTTAATTTACCTCCAATTAAAATACCAACCGCAATAGCAGATCCTAAAATCAGTGGCCAGTATTTTTTTTTCATTTTCATTAGGCTTCTAACTCTTGTATTTGTTGTACTTCGATCCCCGCTTTTTCTAAGAAACGCAAGCCAGAATCGTCTTTATAACCGCCTTGATACACCACTCTCACAATTCCTGCTTGATGAATAAGTTTACTGCATTCTTTGCACGGTGATAACGTAATATACAATGTTGCCCCTTTACACGATTGTGTAGACGACGCCACTTTTAAAATTGCATTAGCCTCGGCGTGCAGCACGTACCATTTGGTATATCCGTCTTCATCTTCGCAAAAATTCTCGAAACCTGTGGGCGTACCGTTAAATCCGTCTGAGATTATCATTCTATCTTTAACAATAACCGCACCAACTTGTTTGCGCTCGCAGAACGATAACTTCCCCCATTCTTTGGCGATTCTAAGATACGCTTTATCGTACTTTAATTTTTTATGTGGCATAGACTATTTTAAAAGTATTTTGGGCGTATTTTTAGCAGAAAAAGCTAAAAACCAAGCTTTCGGTAGTCGCTTTTTTTAGAAAATAAAAAAGAGCTCCAACAATACCTCAATCTCTTACGCGTAACTATACCACGAAGATAGTAGGTTCGCTATATAATTACCATACAATTAAAAAAGATTTATGAAAAATAATTTAAACAGTTAGCCTAGTAACTCACTGTCAATTAGCATCGGAATCACTAAACCAACCACAATAGCAGATAGCACCATAACCCAATCACGTTTTGAAAACCTAAAAATGGTTTGTATTAGATACCCTATAAACAGGACTAAAAAGACAATAATAATCTGCGCCAATTCAATACCCAACGCAAATTCTAACATAACTAGAAACTTGTTATCCTTTGGACCGATTAGCATTTGCAATTCTCTCGCAAAGCCAAAGCCGTGTACCAAACCAAAAAACAAGGTCGAAAAAAACAAAATACCAACTTTCTCTTTTTGCGCGCCTTTACCTGCTGTAAACACATTAAATAATGCGATAATAAGAATACTTAATGGAATTAAAAATTCGACAATAGGCACCCCTACTCTCACTGCGCCATAAGTCGCCAATAATAGAGACATCGTATGGCCCACTGTAAAAACAGTAACCAGCATAAACACGCGTTTCCAGTCCTTAAACATATACGGAACCGTTAATACGATTAAAAATAATACGTGGTCGTAAGCGTTAATATCCAAAACATGGTTCATACCATATTGCACATTAAACCAAAATTCTTCTAGCATAACAATTCTCTTAATTTGGGTAGGTTTCAAATATACATAAAAAACAAAAACGGCACCTTTATGTTACCGTTTTTGTTCTCTACCTAAAAAAGCTTCCGTTTGTCGCTTCCATTTAAAACAGTTTCGGTGTTGTATTCACTTTCAGAATTTCAGAACACCACAACGCAACGCACTACTTTCAGCCTTACAATTATTACCTTTAAAAGCGGGTCGTCTAATTACGAACGTATTATTCTAAAACCTGCTCTCCACCACCGTTTACAAAAATAGTTTGTCCGCTTACCCACTCAGAAATCGGTGCTGCAAAGTATAACATAGCACCCGCAATATCATCGGTATAACCAAGACGTTTAATTAGCGTATGTTTTAGCATTGTTTTTCAATTTCTGGAGTCAACACACTTTCTAAAGCAGCCGTTCGTGTTGCCCCAGGACCTACAGCATTAATACGTACTTCCGGACCAAAATCGTGAGCTAGATTAGCCACCGTATGGTTTACCGCAGCCTTAAACCCCGCGTAGCCACTCATATTCGGACTCTTATTTATACTAGACATTGACGTTGTAAACACGATAGAACCGTAACCGTCTTTTTTCATATGCGGCACTGCCATTTGGCATAATCTCCAACCACTAAAAACGTTGAGTTCGTAGTCGCATTTAATATCATCTACAGATATTTTAGACGGATTTTCTCTTCCACCACCACCACCTCCGGCGTTATTAATTAAAATATGAATACCGCCTAATTCCTTAACCGTTGTCTCTACCAAGTTTACCAACTCTTCATCTTTTAACACATTACAAGATACGGCAATAGCTTTAACACCAAGCGCCTCAATCTCTTTTACCGCTTTCTTAGCATCCTCAAGATTAAAATCGCCTATCGCTATATTAGCGCCATGTTTTGCTAACATTAAAGCGGTTGCTTTTCCTATTCCGTTTGCACCACCGGTAACGATCGCTACTTTTCCTTTTAAATTAAATAAATCTGTTGTCTTCATACTCTTCTTATATTTTTTTATCACCTATTTTATTATCTCAATTTTAGGTGTAATAGACAAAATGGTTGGTAAAAACTCCCTTACCACTTATGTTTATTAGCTTTGAACCAAATCAAAGGTTTTGAATAAAAAAAATGTAAATTTTATGATAGCTGAGTTCAACCCATAAGTGCAACACACTTATTATTTAGGACTTCAATAGGGTTATTATAATTAAACTTTCTAATTGGTCTGTAATTTAGCAATTTTTCTACTTCTTTTATTCTCTTGACTGAGACTTCTCTAAGGTCTGTTTTCTTTGGAAAAAACCTCCTTATAACACCTATTCTATTTTCGACAGTTCCTTTATCCTGAGAGGTATATGGTCGTGTAAAATATGTTTTCGCATTGACATCTTTTGCTAT
>NZ_VSKN01000115.1:0-527 GCF_008086185.1 Bizionia gelidisalsuginis | reverse complement strand
ATTATAGCCCCTTCTTGTGTTACGTATTTTAAAGTTCCTTCAGTTGGAGCAAAAACGGAAAGTTCTATATTCTTACTGCTTTCTAACACAGCAATTTTCTCTCCTTCTTTTACCAAGCTTCCTTCCGCAGCCAACCAACTTTTTACCAGATAGTCTTCGTCTGTGATTATATCCCGGCGTGGAAGGGGTATGTTTTCATGCGACGTGTAAACCACCGGATCATAAATTCCTATAGCGGAAAAAGCATCCCAGAACAAAACGGCGCCCAACACATCTACAGCTGGTTGCACTTTGCTATTAAATATTTCGGTTATAGACTTTGCTGGAATGGTAAATGTCTTGGAAACAGAATTTCCGTTAGCATCACTAATAATTACGGAATGCTCCATCCCTTCTATCAAACCGACAGATTCTGCCACAACTAAAGGCGTGTTTACGTTACTCCATTTGTAGTGATAGGGAGGGTGTCCGCCTTTTATCGCGACCCGTGCAACACCATTATTAATTTCGGAAGAAGGATTGAATAG
>NZ_VSKN01000114.1:0-533 GCF_008086185.1 Bizionia gelidisalsuginis | reverse complement strand
GATTTAAACCACACTGCTCACCAAATCCAAAGTCTTAAAAAGGCGCCTTTTTAAATTAAAGCACTATAAAAAGTACTAGGTAGCGTAAGGGTTATTCATTATTTAGACACGTATTTAAACACTTCCCCAAACGCTACCCACAAATAGAGACTATATAGTAAGGACAGCCAATAAATACGTGTCCCAATAAAAAACACATTAAAACTCATCTGTAAAACACTGATAATAAACAGTGTTAAGATTAGATTAATAAATCGTTAAAGAAAGACCTACTAAGTTAGTTGTAAATACAAAAAAGGGTTCTATCTTTGCACCCCGAAACAGAGCAACCTCGGTTGAAGTTTAGGGAAAGTTCACAAAGATTTATAGAGATACACGGCAAGAAAAATAATTAAATTTAATTTTCAAAAAGTGTTGCGAGTTTAAATATAAGTTTTATATTTGCACCCGCTAAGCGACATAAGGCTTAGAGAAAGAGAATAAAAGTTCATACACATATTGAATTGACAGCGTAATGTAATAACTGGAAACGG
>NZ_VSKN01000113.1:0-542 GCF_008086185.1 Bizionia gelidisalsuginis | reverse complement strand
ACTACAAAACTCGGTACTGACGAACAGAAACCGTATACAGAGGCCTATTTATTCGGGTAAGCAACCACATCATTGCAACGCCCAAAGAGTATCAAAAGGGTAAGTAGGTAGATACGGCAGGGATTGAGTGAAAGAAGATGTCATTACCTGGGGAGATCTCCAAAGTTACGAGTTGGCCTATTGGAGAAGTCAGCAGAAGTCATAGTACTACTTAGAAACAGACAATAGTTGGGATTGCTTAAACCATACCCCATCAGGAACACGAGTAGGAAGGACAGAACATTAAATCACGTTGAAATTCGATTAGGAGGCTTTTGCTAGCCTAATCTTAAGCCAACAGAAGTAAACATTTGTTTTAAACAATTTATGATTGCAGAAGTATTAGAAGCCAAAAACCTCTATAAAGCAGCACAGCAAGTGTTGCGAAATAAAGGAGCTAGTGGAGTAGATGGTATGCCGGTTTCGGAGTTAACCCAATATATACGGGTCAATCGAGAACAAATAAGCACCACTATTTACAGTAACGGCTATATACCGCAAGC
>NZ_VSKN01000112.1:0-555 GCF_008086185.1 Bizionia gelidisalsuginis | reverse complement strand
TGATGTAATGCATCTTTATTTTGAAGAGCGCAATGTGGTTCCTAAAGAAGAGAAATCCAAAATCCTTATTGCCCACGGTTTTCACAAAGAAGTTACTATTCAAGACTTCCCTCTACGAGGTAATACTGTATACCTCCATGTAAAACGGCGTAGGTGGCTAGATAATAACAGTAAGGAGCTTGTTCAACGCGATTGGAATTTAGTAGCACAGGGAACACGTATGACCAACGAGTTTGCTGATTTTTTAAAAGAAATTAGTCAATACTAAGGCCTCGGACTGCCATACCATAGGCGGTTTTTATAACGTTAATGGTAAAAAACTTAGTAGACAATACAGAGATTACTTAAGTGATTTTAAAGATTGGAAGCGAAAAAAACACGCTAAACAGTGGCTTATTTTTCCTGAAAACATTGGGCCTTACTTGTCTATTGACGAAACAGCATTATCCAAAGGGGGAACTCTATACCATTATTACCAACAAAAAAGCAAAAGGGAAGAAAGGAGCAATTGTAGCCATATTTTCAGGCACCAAAGTCGAACCTATTGTAGAGCAA
>NZ_VSKN01000111.1:0-563 GCF_008086185.1 Bizionia gelidisalsuginis | reverse complement strand
TATCATCTGAAGCATACCATTGGTAAATAATGGTACCGGTTCCTCCGCTATCGGTTATAAAACTTAAGTCTTCTGGGGTGGCACCAGAACATAGCGTTTGGCTTAGTGGCGATTCGCCACTAATTTCTACATTTGGAACCACTTCGATTGCTGCAGGCGCTGTAGTAATTTCATTACAACTTCCGGCGCCACTAAAACTAATCACACAAAAATAATAGAGTGTCCCCGTACTATCTGTTGGTGGTTGGTAATTGGCTTCTTGACCTTCAGGACTCGCTACCAAAGTACTATTTGCATCGGTTGGATCGTTAGTATTGGTCTCATTATAATACCATTGGTAACTTGTAGTACCGGTAGCAGGACCAGATAACGTAAAGGTTAGCTCTTGGGCTGAACCATTTATACAATACGCGCCGTCCATAGCTTGTGTGTCTACAGATGGCCCTTCATTTACCGTTATGGTTACCGGGTTACTCGTGGCGTTACAGTCGTAAGCGTTTGGCTGACTTATTTCGCAATAGTAAGTGTACACGCCTGCTGGTAAAGAGTTGTCGTGATTAAAA
>NZ_VSKN01000110.1:0-567 GCF_008086185.1 Bizionia gelidisalsuginis | reverse complement strand
TTGTGTACAGTTATTTTTTCAGATTATCAAATGTCAAAATCACTTTCGGGCTTTGAGCATCCATAAACATTTTACTTCTTCCAAATAGGCAAATCTTTCCGATTTCATTAAACACGTTATGTTCTCCATTTCCGTTAATCAGAACTTCGGCAGTACAAATTCCGTCAAGATGGTTTTCGTCAATATATTTCCAATGATTTTCAATTTCGTCTTTAAAAACAATATTAAATGCAGGTTCATTGTATTGAATTGTATAATTTCCATCATCCATTTCTGTTGGATTAAAATCAGGATGAGCGTTGTAAATTTTATTAAGTGTTTCTATAGCAGAAGAGTTAATATCAGAAACTCTTTCAGGAAACATTATTACAGTTCCATTTTCAAAAACAGCAATTTGTATTTTTTTATCGGTATAATATTTCGCTTTCTCCAAAATGAGATTCAAATCATTCGGTAGATTTGGTTTCCATTTCGGTTTGGGTGGAAAGTCAATAACTTCCTTTTTTTTGTTAAATAATTTATCAAATATTCCCATTCGTTCGGTTTTGTTTTTAATTGTACACAACG
>NZ_VSKN01000011.1:0-110154 GCF_008086185.1 Bizionia gelidisalsuginis | reverse complement strand
AATTACCATTGCCTGGGAAACTTCCCGATTCAAAAGCTTCAAATTCTTTACGCCACTTGTATAAAAGAGTAACCTTGATACCTAGTTCTCTTGCTAGTTCTGACAGGTTCTTTCTGTCCTTACTTAATTCTACAGCTTGTCGTTTAAAAGCTGGATCATATTTCTTTCGCTCTTGTGTCATAAGTTAAATGTAAGACTTTATGCTTAACTTGTACTGTCCCCTAAATTAGCACATCCAGTCCTGCTTTCCTATGTAATACTAAAATAACGGGTATCCTATTGGTCGGTTATTAGATCTAAACAAGGTTAACAGAATTCTAGCGAATCATAATATAACTTTATAATCTTCATATAGACATTCCTTGTCGTATTTTTAATAATAATTAATATGCCAAGTTAAGTGTTCTGGCTAGTGGTTGTTCTTAGTTGCGAATTGCCATATGACCATATAAAGTGTTATAAAAGACTAGTTTTTCAAATTTTTTTAAGGAAAAATTATAAGAAATTTCAGCATTTACGATTTTTTACAATAAAATAGAATAAGTAATTTCTATATTGTGTGGGCTATTAATAGACAGGTTTCACACTAATTGTGATAACTCTTATATTTATTTAGTATTTAATAAATTTTAAAGATCAACTTTTACACTTTGTGATAAGCCAATTATTTGATTTTGTTAAGGAAAAATTAGTTGTGTTACAATTGAGTTCTAAAATGAGATTTAAATAGTTTATGTACGCACTTGATTAGATTTTTAGAAGAAACAAAAGTTAATGTTCAGAATAGAATTTAATAGAATACGGGAAACCGTAAAAAAGCTATGAGAATGAGTATTATTTTTAAGAATTATAAACCAACCGATAAAATATGGAGTTAATCCAAAATAATCCTTACCGAATTGCAGGGATTCTCTCAAACGCAACTGCAAAAGAAGTACAAAAAAATAAAAGTAAATTTCTGAAATTTGCTGAAGTTGGAAAAAGAATTGAATCTGAATATGATTTCAATAGTAGTCTTCAATTAATAAATCGAGATAAGGATAATTTAGCCCAAGCTTTTTCTCAAATTCAGCAAAGTCAAGACAAAGTCAACTTTTCTCTATTTTGGTTTTTAAATGCAAACCCTTATGACAATACTGCCATCGAGTATTTAAAAAATGGAGACAAAGAAAAAGCAGTTGAGATTTGGGAAAAAGTAACGCGAGATAAAGGAGTGAATTCTAAAAATTTCTCGGCATTCAATAATTTAGGAACTTTCAAACTGTTAAGTCATAGGAAGGAAGATATTAAAGAAGGTCTTGAGGCTAAAATAAAACTTATTGAATCTGAATGCTTTAGGGAATTCGTTCTTTCCGTTGCTGATGAGACTGTTAAAATAAATAAGGATTTACAAATCGAAAAATTTGTTGATGAATTACTAAAGCACTTTAAATCCCAGTACTCAAATTTAGAATCATTACAAATGTTTAGTAATTGTAATGGCTCAACTCAAAAATATATTTCAAGAAAATTTACAGAAGAACCAATTCACTTTATTGAAAGCCAAATTGAAAGTACTAAAAACAAAAGGAATAAAAATAAAAGTAACGCCTTTAAATATGGGTTAGATTTAGCTGCTATGTGTAAGAAAGAGTTGGTGTTACTACAATCCCTAACTGGTACAACCGACTTAAAGTATAAAACAATTGCAGACCAGTTAGCAAGTGAAATTATGCAGTGCGGAATAGACTATTTCAATGCAAGTCTTAAAAATGATGCTAATGAGAATTATCTTGAATTTGCTATAAAGTTAACAAAAATTGCAGATAGAATTGCAGTTGGTAAGTTGACCAAAGATAGGGCTAAAGATAATCTTGTTACCCTCGCCGAAATGAAAGATCAAGAGCTTTCGGAAGCAATAGAAATTTTAAAAACTATTGTTAATGCCTATAAAAATAATGAAAGAAAAATTTTGAAACAGGTCAGAGAAGAAGAGGCATCTATGAGCTACGGCCAGTCTATAAATTATTCTAAAGTTTCTGAATTGATTAAAAATTCGATCGATTGGGATAAGGCCACGGAAATTATTAACAAGGTAATACCAAAAGAAAATATTGCTAAAATTAAGAGAAGTCAAGATTCCTCTAAAATCTCGGAGTACAAGAGTTTAGTCGAAAGTGTGTTAGAGAGAATGAGTTACACCAATAGAAGTAGAGTTGAATATCTACAATACTGGGAATCGACAAGAGTAACAAAAAAGCGTGAGTCGACATCTACATCTAGTTATAAAGATCAAACAACTACTTCATCAACGGATGGCGAAGGTATTCCATTGTGGTTAAAATGGGCTGGCGCGATTTTATTTTTTTTCTTATTAGTCAAATCTTGTAGTTAATAAAGTTATTATATGAGCGATTAAAACATTTGTAAAACGCAGCGTTTTGGGTTTTAAATTTAATGATCCAATAATATTATTAGCTCTGCAATCGAGACAATGGCTATCTATAAGTTTTAGAGTCTTGAAAAATTAAAATAAGACTTTTTAAGTAAATCCGTAATTTTAAGAGGTTTTACTAAGCTCCCCTCGAGATATCTATTATGAATAGTAAAAAAGCCAAAAACAAACAATGTATTAACCTTAGAATTAGTAAAGTATTAGATAAAATTAATCAAATAACAATGGAAAAAAATATTACTCATTTCGCTCTTTTTCGGAGTAACAAATCTTTTTGCACAACAGCAACAACTTCACATTCGACTGAAAGTGAAGGTATCCCAACTTGGTTAGAATGGGTTGCAGGAATTATACTATTTATCATTTTAATTAAAGCTTGTAATTAGATATGGAAAATCAAGAAATAAATTATTCATTAAATAAAATTGAGTTTAAAAATGATATTGATGATGGCTTGATGTATTGTTTATTAAATTTTTTAATAAAAAATAAAACTGAAATTGAATCAATTAAAAAGAATAATCCAAAGAGCTTTAAAGGACTTACAGACAAAATTGCTAAAAAGTTTTTTGATAAGTTTTCTACAGACTTCGAAAGCTTAATTCAAAACGAAAACCCTGAAAAACTTGCAATGTATTTAACGATGATTGATTCTAGTAGGATTGAAAATAACTTAAAAGATGGAGTTCTAATAATATTCAAGGAAACCCAACGGAGAATTAGTAACTATATAGAATTTCTTAAAGGGAACAAAAGTGATGATAATGGAGGTTGCTATATTGCAACTATGGCCTATGGTGATTATGACCATCCACAAGTAATTGAATTACGAAATTTTAGAGATGACTTTTTAAGCAAAACCATAGGTGGAAGACGTTTTATCAAATTTTACTATAAATATTCGCCAAGTTTAGTCGAAAAGTTAAAGAACAAACAAAGTATTAACCTCATAATCCGAAAAGGATTAAACCAATTTATTAAAGCAATCAAAAAATAATGAAAAAAATGTTACTCTTAGCTCTGTTTTTTGGAGCATCAAATCTTTTTGCTCAACAGCAACAAGATTCAATTTTAATTAAGGAAATACCAACCATAAAAAATAACGTATTTCAGCAAAGGCAAGAGATTGATGCTTTGACAAAAAAGCTGAACAATCAAAATTTTACAATTGGAAAGCAAAGCCAATCAGTTTCTACCTTACAAGACGAGAATATAAACCTAAATTCTTCAATCGATAGTTTAATCCAATTGATTCAAACGAATAGTCAAAATATTGTAACCAACTCGTCTGAACTTGGAATTAAAATTCAAGAAACACGACAAAAAGCAAATTCCCAGATAGCTCATTTAGATAGTAGTGTAGAAAAAAACCAATTGTATTGGATTATTGCCACTTTGTCAACTCTCTTACTAGGTGGATTAGTTTATTGGTTATTGGGCAAACGTATCACATCAAGCAAGATTGATGTAGAAACCCAGATCAGAAACACAAAAACAGTTTTAGTAGAAGAAGGCGTGAAGTTAGATAATAAATTATTAGAGGTTTTGGAAACACAATTAAAACTAAAACAAGAAGAAACGAAAGCGAAGCCAAGTATTTCCTATGAAAAGGCAGACCATTCTTTAGCCTTAAAAGTTGCGGATGAAATTGTACGAATGCAAAAGAATTTAACCCAAATGGATGAAAAAACAAAAGGATTAAAACAATTAAAATCTTCTGTGCAGCGTATTCAAGACAACTTTGCAGCTAATGGATATGAATTAGTTGAAATGCTAGGTAAAGAATATAATGAAGGGATGAAAGTAACCGCAAATTTCACACCAAGTGAGGATTTAGAAACAGGAAAACAAATTATTTCACGAATTATTAAACCACAAGTAAACTTTAAAGGAGAGATGATACAAGCAGCTCAAATTGAAGTTAGCGTAGGTGAATAAAAAAAATATAAAATGGCAAGAACAAAAATTGACTACGGAATTGATTTAGGAACCACTAATTCCGCAATTTCCAGAATGGAAAATGGAGATGCAATCATTAAAAAAACGGACACTTTAAAAGATACTATGCCCTCTTCTGTTTATATTAATAAGAAGAAAGCAATACAAGTGGGAGATAGTGCTTACAATGCACTGAAACGAGATAAACTCAAAGCAATGAAAACTTGGAATGATTCTAATTCCAATTCTTATATCGAGTTTAAAAGAACAATGGGAAGTGATAAATCTTATTCAAGTTCAAATCTTGGAAAAGATTTAACTTCAGAAGAATTATCGGCAGAAGTTTTAAAGACTTTAAAATCTTTTGTAAAAGATGAAAATATAAATTCCATTGTTATTACAGTTCCAGCAGCTTTTAAAAACAACCAAAAAGAAGCAACAAGAGAAGCAGCAAAATTAGCAGGGTTCAATCATATAGAATTATTACAAGAGCCAGTTGCTGCATCGATGGCTTATGGTTTAGATACTGACAAAAAAGATGGTTATTGGTTAGTGTTTGACTTTGGTGGTGGGACTTTTGATGTTGCACTTTTAAAAGTTGAAGAAGGTATAATGAAGGTGATTGACACTGAAGGGGACAACCATCTTGGTGGTAAAAATTTAGACTTTGCCATTGTTGATGAAATTATTATACCATACATACAAGACAATTTTGCGATTGACTCTGTTTTAGCAGACGACACAAAAAAACAAATTTTGCGAAACGCAATGAAGTTTTTCGCAGAAGAAACTAAAGTCGCCCTTTCTTTTAAGGAAACTCATAATATTTTATCTGATTTAGGAGATCTTGGTGAGGATGATGAAGGAGAAGAGATTGAGTTAGATATTACTGTTACACAGGAAAACATCACAAAAGCACTTTCACCGGTTTTCCAAAAAGCAATTGACATAAGTAAAAACTTATTAGAGCGTAAGAATTTAAAAGGTTTGTCTTTAGACGCATTAATACTTGTTGGAGGGCCAACATTTTCACCTGTATTACGAAAAATGTTAGAAGCACAAATTTGTAAACCAGATATAAGTGCAGATCCAATGACAGTAGTTTCAAAAGGAGCTGCATTATATGCTTCTACAGTTAACGTTTCAGAAGAAGTAAGAGAACAAACAAGAGATAAAACTAAAATACAGTTAGAAATAGCTAACGAATCGTCTACGGTTGAAACAGAAGAGTTTGTGCCAATCAAAATTTTAGCAGACAAAACAGAAGGTGAAATCCCTGACAAAGTATTTGCAGAGGTTACGAGAGGTGATAAAGCATGGTCAAGTGGAAAAGTAGAAATAAATACTATTGGAGATATTGTTGAAATTCAATTAAACGAAGGTAAAACTAATGTTTTTGATGTCATTCTTTATGATGATAAAGGTAATATTTTAGAAAGTGAACCATCTAGTTTTAGTGTAATTCAAGGATCTAAAATAGGTAGTTCAACTCTTGCTTACAATTTTGGGATAGAACTTAAAGATAGAGCTACAGGAAAAATTAGATTTAGAACAATTAAAAATTTAGAAAAAAATCAGCCCATACCAGCTGTAGGAATAAAAAATGGTTTAAAAACTCAAAAACGAATAAGACCAGGAAAGGATGCGGACTTCTTAAAGATACCTATTTATGAAGGAGGACATGAAGCGGAAGGGACAAGAGCGATTTATAACGAACATGTAACAGATATAAGAATCAGCGGAGCAGAATTACCTTCTTTACTACCAGAAAATCAAGATGTCGATTTAACAATAAGTATTGATAGATCAGAAAAAGTGATGGTTACGGCATACTTTCCTTATTTAGATTTCACATATGAAACAACAGTAGAAAGAACAATTTCTTCTATTGATACAGAATGGCTTTCAAATGAAATTAGAAAAGCAAAAGGCAGTATTTTAGAACTAAAACAAGATGGGAAATCTGATGATGTAAAACTTCAAAAATTGGAATCTGACTTGAATCTGTTGGATAAATCATTTGAGAATAATAAAAATGATGTAGATGCAAAGTCGGAAGTGCTAAATAATTTAAGAAAGTCATTAAAAGCGATCGATGAATTAAATGAAAGGACTGAATGGCCAAATTTAGAAGCAGAACTTAAAGAAAGATTCTACCGATTAGAAAAAGCCAACAATGATTTAGGAGATGATAATTCTAGATCCTTGGTTAATGAACTCCGTTTGCAATTGGAGGAAGTTATAAAAATAAAAGATGTGAAACTAGGCAATATTTTGTTGGAAGAAATCAATAACTTCTTTTTTCAGTTAACTATGATTTATCAGCTAATAGGAATGCTAAGAAATTTTAATGAGAAATTTGGAGATTATAGCTGGAGTGATTCTAATAGGGCAAGGCAACTAGTAAATAAGGGTATTAGTAAAATATCAGAAAATCCTGATACAGAAGAATTGAGACAAATACTAATTTCACTATACGATATGTTACCTCCAAATGAAGTTCCTAGTGGTGATGATACAGTTTTAGTAGGATAAATTGAACAATATGAGATTAAAAAATAAATTTAAACTTCCACTATTTTGTTTAGCAATAGCACTTTTCTCTTGCGAAAATGAAGCAGATAGAAAAGAGCGTTTAGCTATAGAAGAAGAACATAGAATTGAATTGAAAGAAAAGCGTGTAGCAAAAGAGGCTGAACGCACCTTTCAATTAGAACAAGAGCGCATTGAACGTGAAAAACGAGAAGAAGAAGAACGAATTATAAGAGAAGCTCGTCTTGAAAAAGAAAGACTAGAAAAAGCCATATATGCCAAGTTTAACGGTAATTCATTGAATACAGGTGCAATGCCTTATTCTCGTTATTATGGTGCAAACTCAACTTGTGTTGATTATGGTTGCTCAGAGATAAAAGTAAGAACTAGCAACTCTGATGTTATAGTAACTATCAAGAAAAATGGAAACGTAGTAAGACACGCTTATATCAATTCAGGAAGTAGTTATACATTCTCATTCCCTAACGGGATTTATCAGACATTCTTTTATTACGGTAAAGGATGGAACCCTGAAAAGGAGATGAAAGGCGGGACAATGAAAGGAGGTTTTATAGATAATGAAGTTTTTGGGAAGGATGAGCCACAAACATTGAGTAACAATGTTTTGGAATACCAATTGATTTTACAAGAAAACGGAAATTTCAGTACGCGTCCTAGTAATTCTGAAGAAGCTTTATAAATGAACCAAAATCAGAACATATTATCAAAAGGTCAAACAATTAACGAAAAATATAAGGTAACCTTCTTTCTTAAAAAAGGAAGTTATGCTGAAACCTACCGTGTAAAAGATCAAAATGGTAAAACAAAATTATTGAAACTGTTTTCTTATTCTAAATTAGATAGAACACAATTCAACAACAATGATGATGTTTTAGAAATTGAGATTTTAAAGCAAATTAAACATCCTAATTTGGTAAAATATTGCGATAATGGCGAATTGCTTATAGAAAATCAAAAGTATGCTTTTGTAATTCTCGATTTTATTAGTGGCGAAACTCTAGCTGATAAAATGAAACGAGACCAAACACTTAATCCTTATGACGCAAAAGATATAATTTCAGGCGTTCTAAATGGATTGAGCTATTTACATAATCTTGAAAATCCAGTTATTCATAATGATATTACGAATCTAAATATTATGACTGATTTGTCAGGCAAAGTTGTAATTCCAAAAATTATTGATTTTGGTTATGCAAGATATGTAAGTCAGTCAACCAAAGATTTTTTAAAAGATGGTCTGAATCCTTTTTATCAATCCAATGAAGCATTTAATAAAGTGTTCTCTGTTACAAGTGATGTATTTTCAGTTGGTGCCTTATATTATCATTTACTTTTTGGTTTGCCACCTTGGTTTGTTGAAATATCAAAATACAAATCCGATAGAATAAAATTAGAAGATGCTATTTTAGATGAACGAAATAAACCTTTAAAATTTGACGGCTCTGATATAAAAATTGACAAACAAACAGTAAATTTAATAAGAAAGGCATTACAGCCTAATGCAGAAAATCGTTTTAAAAATGTAAAGGAATTTATTCAAGCCATAAACGGAGAATTAGAAATCAAGCAAGTTTCTAATGTAAACGAATCAACCAAGCCCAAATTAAAAAGCATAAAAAACGGTAAAGGTTTTAAGGCAATTGCAGGAATGCAGGAACTTAAAGAAACCATACAATTAGATGTAATTGATGCGTTAAATGATAAAGAAAAGTATGCAGAATATGGTTTAACAATTCCCAACGGAATGTTACTTTACGGTCCACCAGGTTGCGGAAAAACATTTTTTGCAGAGCGAATGGCGGAAGAAATTGGGTTTAATTTCTACCAAATAAAGCCTTCTGATATTCAGAGCAAATTTGTAAATCAATCGCAAGAAAACATTAAAAATCTTTTTGATGAAGCTCGTGAAAACGCACCAAGTATCATTTTTATTGATGAATTGGACGCTGTTGTTCCAAATCGTGATAATTCAAGTGTAAATCATATGAACACGAGTGCAGTAAATGAATTTTTAGCACAAATGAATAATTGTGGAGAGGATGGCGTTTTTATTATTGGAGCGACCAACAGACCTAATTCAATTGATCCAGCAATATTGAGAGCAGGACGATTAGATAAAGTAATTTATTTACCCCCACCTGATTTTGAAGCTCGTGAGATGATGTTTAAATTGTATTTAGATAAAAGGCCAAGAGAAATTGGTTTAGATTACTCTGCTTTTGCAAAATTAACAGAAAAATACGTTTCGAGTGATATAAAATTCCTGTGTGATGAAGCTTCGAGAAGTGCATTAAAAATGAATTCAAGAATTTCAAAAGAAATTTTATTTGAAACTATTAAAAACAATCGACCTTCAATTTCTCTTAAGGAGTTAAATAGCTACATTGCTATTAAGGCAAAATTGGAAGGTTTAGCAGAAAACACTAATGAAAGACCAGCTATTGGTTTTAAAAACAATTAATATGGAAACAATAAACTTTGACAAATTATTACTTAAAACGGCGTTTTCATGTATGGCTTGTGATGGAGATATAGATAAGAGAGAAATAAAATTGATAAAGCAATTACATCAGGAGAGAAAAACGTTTGGTGAAATTGATATTAATTCTGAAATGGATAATTTATTACTTGCTATTAATAAAGATGGTCATCAGTTTCTTAAAGACTATTTTAATCAACTTACCGAATTTGAATTAACAGAAGCCGACGAACTAAAAATAATTGAAGTAGCAATTGCTACAATCAAAGCAGATGATAAAGTAGAGTATAGTGAAATTAAGTTTTTCAAGGTCATTCGCTCAAAATTAAAAATCGCTAACAAACCAATTCTTGATAAGCATCCAGATTTTGAGGATTATTTAGAGCAGGATATTATAAGCGAATCTTATCTATCAAGACTTCAAGCGGACTTTTTTGATACGCATATTTCAAATGAATTTGAACTTATAAGTCAAATCGATTCTAAAACATTAGATAGTTTAAAACAAAATGATGAAGAATAGCAAAACAATACTAAAAATTGCGTTAGCACTTTTATTGTTTTTATGTTTGTTGGATATGCCTTATGGATTCTATCAATTTGTACGCTTTGTAGCACTTATTGGATTTGGATTTTTGGCATTCAAAGCAAATGAAACAAATGACAATACAGAAGTAATTATTTATGGAGGTATTTAAGAGAGGATTATGCTTTTAATTCATCGCGTATTTTGAATTAATTCAAGATTTACTTGTCTTCTATGAAAAGAATATAAAGAAATTCTATGAACGAAGTTTACCTAAAAAAACGCAAATTTTAACTCCTGTTGCGGACGATAAGTTTAAAATTGAAACTCAATATCGTAAAAAGAAAAAACAACACTCATAACTAGCTATATAGGGAATAGGGAGTTCAGTGGTTTATTAAAGTTCAGTCCTATTTACCAATACCGCCAAATCGTTGATTTGGCTTTTAAAAACAAAAGTCAACGTTTTGGCTCAGAGCAAAATTGAAAGTTTATCGCTTTCTACTGCTCTACTTGCCATAGGCTAAAAGTTGGCATTACTTTAAAAAACTAAAAAAAATGAATGCATACTTTTTAAATGTAATTCCAAAAATTCAGCAGTTTTCTAAAAAACTTGATGATTTAACTTTATTAAAAAATCAAAATTGGGTTTTAATTGATGAATCTAATGATAATAAAAATGTTTTTATTTTTCGTGATAATAACCAAGTTATAATCTCAAAAAACGGAAAAGTTAAAAGGGAAAATTGGGAATACATAGGACAAAATAATCTACTAATTGATATTGACGGTGAAAGTTATCTATTCAGACATGGTTTTTTGGACGAAAATATATTTGCCTTAAAAATGGATAGTAAAGACAATTATGTTTTTTTGATTAATGAATCTAAGTATGGCTTTGAAATTAATAGCGTCGCAGATATAAATGACTTTTTAATTGACAATTACTTAAGCAAAAACCAACAAAGCATAAATAGTCGACTTAATAATAATTACGAAATTAAAAAAATAAAGAGTAAAAAAGCTTTCTTTGGTCCAATATGGGAAACATATAAAGTTCACTTCAATGATAGATTAAAAGATGAAATATATGTGAATAAAACTAGTAATAAGGCATATTTTATTGACGGAATCAATTATACTTCAGAAATGAAACGGTATTATATAAATTCTGAATACTGTATTTCTGCTTTGCATGAATTTTTGAAAACAGGTAATATTTCAAAAGATGGTTTAGTTGAATCACTAATTTCATAGAAACAAACTTCTGCCAACACCGTATAAAATTAATTTATAAATTTAGACTATTTAAGAAAGTTCTTAGATTCTTCTTATCTGTGAATTATTTACTAACTTTAGTTTTTAAAACACGCAACTAAAGTTAAACAATCACGCTAACATCTCTAAACCCGCCCCCACAAATACACAACATTCCCAGTTTCTATATCAAAATAGGGGAGTGCACCATCGTGTCTATTGGGTATGTTTTTGACTAAATGGTAACGTTTTGTGAGTTTATCGCTAAGTTGTTTGAAATCTGCTTTTGTAGCTGGTTTGTTATCTAATGGCGTAAATATAGATTTTAATGAATCGGCGAGTAGACTTCCTGCTGCTGCATTTCCAATACCAGCTGTACTAACGGCTTCAATTTTAGTTTTGCTTGGTGGTATGGGTGGTTGCGCTTCCTGAACTGCAGTAGTAAAGGGAATTAGTTCTGTAGTCTTATTCGGGGTCGATTTTCTTAAATGGTAGGCTTTCGAACGGCAAGTGGCACTACAATATTTTTGAACACGACGTCTTTTAGGTTCAAATTCGGTAAAACAATACTCGCAAGTGTAATATTTCATATTTTTAATTTAACGTATAACAAACGTTTGTTTGACGCTAAATTAATGATTTTTATTAGTTTTCAACTATATTATATGAAAATTTAGTCAAGAGTTACATTAAATACTGAAGTTAACAACAGCCTATCGACTTCCTCATCATCTATCACCAATTTTTGTTTTTTAGGAGGTGTGCTTTCTACCACAGAATTACTTTCAGTGGCAATAGGTGTTTCAATCGGTGCTAGAAGACTAGGTTTAACATTCTCTTCTACGGTAGGTGTAATTGTTTTAAATTGATCTAGAAACTTTAAATCGTCGTTAGGCGAGGTGTCAAAATAGGAGTCAAATTCTTTCGTATGCCTTTCGAAATAATCTAATTGTAATTTAAAAAGATTGACAATTTTGAGATCTAGATTTTTAAATACAGAATCAATATTATGATACATCCAATTTGTAATAAACATATAGCCTTCCAAATAGGTTTTATATTTATTTAGGAGTATTTGAAAAGGTGCAATATCTATTTCTTTTTTAGCTTCAAATAAAAGAAATAGGTTGTTTTCTAAGTGCTCATTTTTGTTTATTAATTTAAGCATAGAAAAATCGTTGAGATCATCGAAATGTTGCTCTTTAGTTTCCAGATAGTATAATTTATTTACGGTATTAACAGGAATTACGCCTTCATAAATACTTCCCTTTAGTATTGTAAATGCAGCCTCTGGTACGTAAATGACAAAGTCTTTACTTAAATTCTCTTTTAGTGTTGTTAAAGTATTCATAGCGCTTATAGTAGGTCAGAATAATCTTTTGGCAGTTCAGCATCAATATCTCTCAGATATTTTTCTAGGGCATCCATAGAGGAGTGGCCCGTAATACCCATTAATTCACTTTTTGCTGCGTGAGACGATGAGTTTTCTAATAAACCACGGTATAATTTCGTAATAAATGTATGTCTAAAACTGTATAAAGCGTGATTTTCACCCAGTTTAAAATGATCTTTCACTACTGTTTTAAAACGTTTTGAAAAATAATCTCTTCTATTGTTTTCTGTAGCGTCCCAGGTTCCACCAATTTTCGTTGGAGTGAAAAAGTGATTTTCAGGATGAAGCTTCGATAAATCGGGCAGCTCTTTAAGTAACAGTTTGGGAATTAACTTCGTTTTTAAAGGGCTGTTTTTAGCTTTAAACTGTATCGTGTTATTCTCTAAGTCAAAATCTTTTACTTTCAATCTACACACCTCTATTGGTCTTAGGAGGTTGTAAGAAATGAATTTAATATACAACAAGAGTATAGGGTCTTCCTTTTCAAGGTATTCAAATATTTTTTCTTGTTCTGTAAGACTATAGGTCTGGTTTCGTTTAGGGGTACTTTTAAGAACAGAAATCTTTCTAATAGGGTTATGTTCAATAATCTCATTATCCTCTAACGTTTGCATTAAACTACTAAGGTTAAGGCGATAATTGTTTCTATTCCTAGAGCTCGATCTTAATAATATAAAATTCAGAAAAGCTAAAGCAGCTTTTTTATCAAATTGATCGATGGTTTTTATTTCTGGTCGCTTGTCCTTAGCCCATTTTACAACAGCATTGGTGCTGTATAGGTAATCTTGAAGCGAGCGTTCGTTGATTACTTTGGCTTTTAGCTTCAAACTAAAATCAAAAGCCTCACGCAAAGTCATTTTAGGATTTTCTTTTTCAACCTCCAATGTTGCTACAGGTAAAGCAGGCTCTACAGCTGTTTCTATAGAGTTTGTAGCAGCGATTACCACTTTTTGCTTCTTAATTTTTGGAACTACAGGTTTGTTTTTTTCGGCTAATTGCTCTTTATGATAATCGGTATTATTAATATACGGATTATAGCCCTCTTGTAGTAATTTTAGCAGCCTTCTACGATAGCGAGAAAGGAGCATCATTCTCTCCTCTTTGGTCTTGTGTGAGTTAGCAGCTCCATAAATGTTTTTCATCCGTTTTAGTCGTCCAGTTTTAGGATCTCTAAATGAAAAATAAACGTACCAGCGTTTTGATAAATCGCCGTTTGCAATGTAAATTTTTGGAGGTGAAAAATCTTTTTTGTGTGCCAAATCGTGTTCTAAATCGTGTTCATTATCGTGTTCAAATGTAATGATTTCGTTTGTAGTAAGCATAAAAAAACGGTTTAGAGTGAACTAAACCGTTTGTTTTGAATTGAATAAGATTTGTAGCGAGAACGAGAATTGAACTCGTGACCTCCGGGTTATGAATCCGACGCTCTAACCGACTGAGCTACCTCGCCATATTTTTGAGAGTGCAAATATAGTAACAATTTTCAATCAAACAAGTAAAAGGTGAAATAAAATTTTTATTTCATTAGAGTGTTAATCTTACTAATTAATGTATATATTGTCGCCATAATTTTTAAAGAAAATATGGAAGATAAAGTTAAATACGAAATAGAATTTCCTATTCACGCTTCACCCTCATTACTATTTCAATATATTTCAACTCCATCGGGTTTATCAGAGTGGTTTGCCGATAATGTTAACTCAAGAGGTGAATTATTTAAGTTTATTTGGGACGGGGCAGAAGAGCAGGCAAAATTAGTTACAAAAAAAAGTGGCGAACGTATTAAATTTAAATGGTTGGCAGATGAAGTAGATTCTTATTTCTTTGAAATTAAAATTCAAGTGGATGAAATTACTAAAGATGTCTCTATTATAATAATCGATTTTGCAGAAGCAGACGAAGTTGAAGATGCGAAAATGCTTTGGGAAAATCAAATCTCAGATTTAAAGCAGGTATTAGGTTCTGCATAGCATAAAAAATAGAATTAAAACATATATTTGTCCTGAAGAAATTCAGGACTTTTTTTATGATAAATTTTAACGGTAATATTCAAGAAAACGACAGTGTTCTAACTCCTAGTAATAGAGGTTATTCTTATGGAGACGCACTCTTTGAGACAGTAAAAGCCTCACACGGTAAACTATTGTTTTGGGAAGATCATTACTTTAGATTAATGTCTTCAATGCGTATTATGCGTATGGAAATACCGATGTCGTTTACAATGGAGTTTTTAGAAGCCGAAATTTTGAAAATTTTAGAAAGTGAAGATCTTACTCAGGCGTCAGCACGTGTAAAATTACAAGTACATAGAAACTCGGGAGGGCTATATTTACCAACTAACAATGGGGTTGCCTTTATTATTTCAGCTAAAAAAGTAGCGTCAGACTTTTATTTGATGAATGAATCACAGTACGAAGTCGATTTATTTAAAGATTTTTATGTTTCTCCAAGTATGTTATCGACTTTAAAATCGAATAATAAAGCAATAAACATTGTTGGAAGCGTCTATGCTGAAGAAAATGATTTAGACAATTGCTTCCTTTTAAACACGAATAAAAGTGTCGTTGAAGCATTGAACGGAAATGTCTTTTTAGTGAAAGGAAACACTATTAAAACGCCGCCATTAACCGATGGTTGCCTAAAAGGTATAATGAGAAAGCAAATAATACAGGTTTTAGAACTATTACCAGAGTACGAATTCTTAGAAGAGTCTATTTCTCCTTTCGAGCTTCAAAAAGCCGACGAGCTATTCATTACAAATGTTATTACCGGAATACAACCTATAACAAAATATAGAAAAAAGGAATATGCAAATACCGTTGCAAAAGGATTATTGCAAAAACTTAATGTAAAAGTGAGGTTGGGTTAATTGTAACTTGGGTTTTCTGGTGCATTAGACCAAATGCTGTAGGTGCCACCCAATTCGACCATTTTTTCTCTCCAGAAAAATTCGTAGTCTTTTTCTATAATTGCTTTTTTGTGAACATTCTTTGTAACTACCCAAGCGTTGGTTCTTAACTCATTTTCTAATTGGTTAATTTCCCAACCAGAATACCCCAGGAAAAACTTAATGTCTTTTTCTGTTATTTTACCTTGGATAATTAATTTAGAAACTTCACTAAAATCACCTCCCCAATAAATACCTAACGAAATTTCAATACTATTGGGTATTAACTCTGGAATTTTGTGGATAAAATATAAATTATCTTGTTCTACAGGACCGCCATTATAAACTTTAAAAGGGGTTTCTATCTCCGGAATAAGTTCGTCTATCGTATACCCCAAGGGCTTATTTAATATAAAACCAATAGAGCCTTCATCAGAGTGGTCTGTTAATAAAACAATAGAACGATTAAAAGATAAATCCCCGATTATTGAGGGTTCTGCAATTAATAAATCTCCTTTGGTTGGCTTAGTTAAAATCATTTTAGAAAGATTTAATTTAACTAAAAGTAGTTTTTTTTTTATTTAAATGCAATTTTTTGAAAATAAAATCCATAAAAAAAGCCTCCATTGCTGAAGGCTTAGTTATATTATTGATGCTAAAAACTTAGTTTACAGCATTTGATAAATCAGAACCCGCTTTAAACTTTACAACGTTTTTTGCTTTAATTTGAATTGTTTTTCCTGTTTGAGGATTTCTTCCGTCTCTTGCAGCTCTTTGAGATACCGACCAAGATCCAAAACCTACTAATGAAACTCTGTCGCCTTTCTTTAAAGCCCCTTCAATTTCAGTTAACGCACATTCTAAAGCTTTCTTTGAAGCTGCTTTAGTAATTCCTGCGTGTTCTGCCATTGCATCGATTAAATCTGTTTTGTTCATAGTTTTAATTTTAATATTAATAAAAGTTGGTTAAACATAATTGTTAAATCCTTTACAAATTTATACGGATTATCCTACCATGCAAGTAATGACGGGGTAAATCACTTATTTTGTTAATAACTTGTCCAATTTGTTAATAAAGAAGGATGGTTTAATATGATTTTTTAAAATATCAGCAACGATGCGGCCTTAGAGCATTTTTGCATCAGCTTTCACTTCATATCCGTTTAAAAGCGATTTTATGTCCATTGTTTTTTTTCCCGGAAGTTTTATATTTAGTATTGAAATGTATCCGTTTTTAACAGCGACTTTAAGTTCTTTTTTTGTGGTAATAATCGTTCCAATAGTTAAATTATGCGATTCTAGTTCTTTTTCTACCGAATAAATTTTAATGTCTAACGCAGCATCCCCATTCTGAAATAAACACCATGCTGCAGGATACGGACTCAAACCACGAATATGATTGTGTATAGCGTTAATAGAGACGTTCCAATCTATTTTACAGTTTTCCTTGTTTAATTTATAGGCGGTTTTACTAATGGCATTCTCAGGCTGTGGGGTAGTACTTACGTTGCCTTTAGCAATAAGGTTTACAGTTTTAATAATTAAATCGCTTCCTAAGTGCATAAGCTTATCGTGCAAGCTTCCGGCATTTTCATGAGGATCTATAGTGAGTTCTTCCTGCAGAATCATTGCTCCGGTATCAATTTTTTCATCTATAAAGAAAGTAGAAACGCCCGTTTTTGTTTCTCCATTTATAATCGCCCAATTTATAGGGGCAGCACCGCGATAATTAGGTAATAGGGAGGCGTGCAAGTTAAATGTGCCGTATTCTGGCATTTGCCAAACCGCTTTAGGTAACATTCTAAAGGCTACTACTATTTGTAAATTGGCATTTAACGCACGCAATTCGTCTAAAAAAGTCGCGTCTTTTAAATTAGTGGGTTGCAATATGTTTAACCCTTTTTCTTTAGCAAATACTTTTACCGCACTTTCGTTTAATTTTCTACCGCGACCTGCTGGTTTGTCTGGAGCTGTGATAACCCCGACAATAGTGCAATGGTTTTCTAAAAGTGCTTTTAATTGTGTGACAGCAAAATCTGGAGTGCCCATAAATACAATTCGTAATTCTCTGTGTGTCTCTTTCATTATATATGTGCTAATTTATAGGTGTTTGTTTTTGTTAGTTTTATAATCTCGTACTCTAGCAATTCGGTTAGTGTACACTGTATATCCTGCTCAGAGAAAGGTAGTTGTTCTGCTAAAGCTCTCGAGGATAGATCGCTCGTTTCTAGTAATTCAATAATACCGTGTTTAACCGATTTAGCATCAACTTTTGGAGCTTTTTTCTTCTGTAAGCACACATTACACACCCCGCAATCGTCAACATTTTTCTCACCGAAATAAGAGAGGAGTTGTACGCTTTTACAAATGGTATCGTTAGAAATATAATTTAAAACGGACCGTACTTGATGCTGTCTCAAGCTATTTTGTTGTTTTATAACCGTAGAAATTCTGTTGATGCTTTTATCATCTTCGCGAGGTTGTAAATAGGTGATTTGTGCATCGGTTTTAGAATTTTGAAGCGTTATCAATTCAGCTTTTTCTAATTGTTCTAGGTTAGAAATGACTTTAAACTCAGGAATCCCCGTTTTTTCGGCGATTAATAGCGTGTTTATCTTTGTTTCTTGCTCAAAAACACCGCCATAGGTTCTAAGTATTGTTTTAACAATTATAGCAGAGCCTGGATGTGTTTCTAAATAATTAAAAAGCGAAGCATTACTGGTAACCACTTGAATAAGCGTTTTTTTCTTGAATTGCTTCGACAACGTAATAATACTGGTGCGGTCTAGTGCCAAAAGCGCATTGTATGCTATAATAGTATTGAATTTGTACGTTTTACAAAAATCGTTAAAGTTGAAATCGAAAGTTTCAAACTCTCCTTCACCATAAGCCACTTGAAAATAGCTACTTAGTTTTTTGTAAATAAGTTTTATAAAATCGACAGTTGGTAACACGTTTAAAAATTGTTTTTCAACTAAAGCCTCGTCATTTTTATCTTTTAAAATAACGGCAAACGCTTTATCTCCATTTCTCCCGGCGCGACCGGCTTCTTGAAAATAACTTTCTATACTCTCTGGTAAATTTAAATGAATAACTGTCTTAACGTCAGGCTTGTCGATACCCATACCGAAGGCATTGGTGGCTACCATAACTTGTTTTCGGTTATTTATCCAGGCATCCATAGCCTCATCTTTCTCCTTATTCGAAAGTCCGCCATGATAATTCGTAGCCGTAAACCCTTTATGCTCTAAAAACCGACTAATATCGAACGTCGCTTTTCGATTTCTTACATAAATTATTGAAGAGGCTTTATTTTTTTTTAAGATGGCGACCAATCGGTAAAATTTATCTTCTTCAGTAAACACCATATACGCTAGATTAGGTCTAGCAAAAGATTGTTTAAATATCTTTGGGGCAATAAAATCTAATTGAGAAACGATATCTTCTACAACTTCTGGAGTTGCGCTCGCTGTTAAAGCAATGACATTAGCAGTGGGTTGAAGTTCTCTTAATACAGCTATATTTTTATAAGACGGTCTAAAATCGTTTCCCCATTGCGAAATACAATGCGCCTCGTCTACGGCAATTAAATTTACATTCATTTGTCGGATGCGATCCTTCACTATGTCTTGTTGTAGACGTTCTGGAGAGAGATATAAAAATTTGTACTTACCATAAATGCAGTTATCGAGCATCGTATCTAAGTCCTTATAACTTATGCCACTTGTTAAAGCCATAGCTTTTATGCCTTTATCTTGAAGAGCTTGTACTTGGTTTTTCATTAAAGCGATAAGCGGAGAAATAACGATACAAATACCTTCTTTTGCTAAAGCGGGTATTTGAAAGCATAGCGATTTACCGCCGCCAGTTGGCAACAGAGCGAAAGTGTCTTCGCCAGTAATTACCGCATTAATAATATCTTCTTGAAGCGGTTTAAAGGAGGTAAAGTTCCAGTAGCGTTCCAATATGTTTACTGGGTGCTGCATTATAGGTTTTTTAACATGTTTAAAATGTAATCTGTGCGCGCATTAATGGTGCCAAAGGGTACGTCTTTTAATTCGTAGCTATTGTTTTTATAGGCTTTTATGAGGTAATCGTGTATTTCTTTAGCTTGCTCAAAACTTTCATACCGTTCGCTATCACTTATAAATATTTCTTGCCAAGGAGCTAAAATAAAGATATAATCGTATTCGTGTTCTTGGCAAGCTTCGGTAAAAAAAGCAGGATAAATGTCGCCGCTATAATCCATATATGCAACTATGTCAGGAATACCACGATCTAAAAACACAACATCCTTTTGGCTGTTTTTAGCAGTATTGAATTGTTTTATCCTACCGTGTAATAAGAGTTCACTAAAGAGCAGTGGCTTGGTTAGAAAAAGCTGCTCTATGCCTTGTTTACGTGCCTCTAACGTTATTTCTCGCGAGACTTCTTCAAAGCACGTGTAACCTCTTTTAATAAGTTCGTTAATAATAGCTGTTTTTCCGGTGCCGGGGCCGCCGGCTATGACAATTTTTTTTGTATTCAATTCTGGCAGGATTTTGGCTGTAAAATTCGTAATTAAAAAGATATAAAAAAAATATAAAGTAAAATGTATCTTTGTAATACATAAAAGAACAATGAGTAAAAAACAAAATCAAGAAGAGTTTTACGCTAATTTAAAAGAACAATTGGCAGAAACTTCAAATTGGCCATCAGAATATTTATATAAATTTATAGTAAAAACAAGTCCGGAAAAAATTATTGAGGTAGAGTCTGTTTTCGATAACGCAGGAGCTGTTATTACAACTAAAGAATCGAGTAATGCGAAGTATACTAGTATTTCTGTTAATATTGTTATGGAAAACCCAGATGCTGTTATTGCAAAATATCTAGAAGTTACCCAGAAGGTAGAAGATGTTATTTCGCTTTAAAAAGAACGCAAAGAATATAGAGTATAAAATAGTTTATATATAAGGAGATATAAACTATTTTTTGTATTTTGGCGATTGCATAAAGACTACAGTGCAACACATTAATTCTACACATTTTTATTTTGATAGACGCTATAGAGTATAATACAGAACGTGAACATTTAATTATTCCGGAGTATGGAAGACATCTCCAGAAAATGATAAACTTCGCGAAAACACAAGAAGATAAGGAAGAACGTAATAAGCTAGCGAAAGCAATAATTTCCGTAATGGGAAATATGCAACCGCATTTACGCGATGTTCCAGATTTTCAACACAAGCTATGGGATCAGCTTTTTATTATGTCTAATTTTGAATTAGATGTCGATTCGCCTTACGGAATGCCTTCAGAAGAAGCGCTTAACGAAAGACCTGAAACTTTACCCTATCCACAAAATTTTCCAAAATATCGTTTCTACGGAAATAATATAAAAACAATGATTGACGTTGCAAATACGTGGGAAGAGGGGGAGCTAAAAGAAGCCTTGGTCTTTACGATTGCAAATCATATGAAAAAATGTTTTTTAAATTGGAATAAAGATACGGTTGAAGATTCTGTAATTTACAATCATTTGTATGAACTATCTGACGGTAAAATTAATCTTAAAAACACCGAAGAAGAGTTAACAGACGCGACCCGTTTACTACAAAATAGCAATAAGAAAAAATATACGACTACGAGTTCTAACTCAAAAAAAGCGTACGCTAAAAAAAGTCACACTAACAATTCCAATCGCGGTAAAAAAAGATACTAAAGAAGTCTATGGGTACATTTAAAATTGAAGGAGGTCATCAATTAAAAGGTGAAATCCAGCCTCAAGGAGCTAAAAATGAAGCATTACAAATATTATGCGCTGTTTTATTAACCCCAGAAGTTGTTACCATAAACAATATTCCAGACATTATAGATGTTAATAAACTAATCTCTCTTTTAAAAAATTTAGGGGTAAAAGTGAAACATTTATCTTCTGGATCGTATTCTTTTCAAGCCGATGACATAAATCTAGACTACCTTAAATCTGCTAATTTTAAAGAGGAAGGACGTGGTTTACGGGGTTCTATAATGATTGTTGGTCCGCTTTTAGCACGTTTTGGTAAAGGATATATTCCTAAACCTGGAGGTGATAAAATTGGCCGTCGTCGTTTAGACACGCACTTCGAAGGATTTATAAATTTAGGTGCTAAATTTAGATATAATCGCGAAGAGTATTTTTATGGCGTTGAAGCCGATAAATTAAAAGGAACCGATATGCTTTTAGACGAAGCATCGGTTACAGGAACTGCAAATATTGTTATGGCTGCTGTTTTAGCGGAAGGTACTACGACCATTTATAACGCTGCTTGCGAACCTTATTTACAGCAATTATGTAAAATGCTGAATAGAATGGGCGCTAAAATTTCTGGTGTGGGTTCTAATTTATTAACCATTGAAGGTGTAGATGTTTTAGGCGGAACCGCGCACAGAATGCTGCCGGATATGATTGAAATTGGTAGTTGGATTGGTTTGGCTGCAATGACAAAAAGCGAACTGACAATTAAGAATGTAAGTTGGGACGATTTAGGGCAAATACCAAATGTGTTTGCTAAATTAGGAATTACTTTAGAGCGTAAGGGCGATGATATCTATATACCTGAGCATAAAGACGGTTACGAAATACAAAATTATATTGACGGTTCTATCTTAACCATCGCCGATGCGCCTTGGCCAGGATTTACTCCAGATTTATTGAGTATCGTTTTAGTGGTGGCAACACAAGCTAAAGGAGAAGTACTAGTACACCAAAAAATGTTTGAAAGTCGCTTGTTTTTTGTCGATAAATTAATCGATATGGGAGCGAAAATTATTCTTTGCGATCCGCACAGAGCTACAGTAATTGGTCACGATTTTAAATCGCAATTAAAAGCAACAACTATGGTTTCGCCAGATATTAGAGCAGGTATTTCATTATTAATTGCAGCGCTTTCTGCCAAAGGAACGTCGACCATTCATAACATCGAACAAATAGACAGAGGTTATGAGCATATTGTAGAACGTCTTAAAAAGATAGGTGCTAAAATAGAACGACTTGATGGAAATTAATTACGATTAATTTCTCTTTAAAATAGGTAACTAAAAAACGCTCACTTTAATAAGTGAGCGTTTTTTTTGTTTATTACAGTAGAGTTTCCGCTAAAAATAAGTTAATTTATTTAACACTTTAAAACAAAGAACCTCATTAGTTTTTTGAAATGACAACTTACTTTTCAGTGAATGATTTTTAAAGAGATATTGAGGGGTTTTTCTCTTAAACCTATGGATTTGTTAAATGGCTAAAATCACGTCTTGGTTCTTAATTCTAAAAGTAAATGGCTCTTGTGTCTTCTCTCAGGCAACAATGATTTTATAAGAATGTAGTGTAAAACACTAAAGCTTATCTTTTAAATATTTACCAGTTATAGATTTTTTATCCTCCACCAATGCTTCAGGGGTTCCAAATGCAACTAAATGTCCACCATATTCTCCGCCTTCCGGCCCTAAATCAATAATGTGATCGGCACATTTAATCAGTTCTAAGTTATGCTCAACAACTAAAATGGAATGGCCTTTTTCAATTAAAGCGGTAAACGATTTTAACAATTTCTGAATATCGTGAAAATGTAGCCCGGTCGTGGGTTCATCAAAAATAAATAAGGCCGTCTCCTTCGTGTTTCCTTTTCCTAAAAATGAGGCCAATTTAATACGTTGTGCCTCTCCACCAGAAAGGGTAGAAGAACTCTGTCCTAAAGTAACATAACCTAACCCCACATCTTGTAAGGGTTGAAGTTTGTTTTTAATTTTTGTTACGTGGTTTTCATCAAAGAAAATAATGGCATCGTCAATTGTTAAATTTAAAATATCATCGATGTTTTTATCGGCAAAAGTCACCTCTAACACTTCTTTTTTAAAGCGCTTTCCTTTACACGTTTCGCATTCTAAATGCACATCGGCCATAAATTGCATTTCGATAGTCACTTCGCCTTCCCCTTTACACGTTTCACAACGACCACCATCGACATTAAAACTAAAATGTTTAGGCTGGTAATTGCGGATGACACTTAATTTTTGCTTAGAATATAACGCTCTAATATCATCGTAAGCCTTAATATAAGTTACGGGATTAGAACGAGATGAGCGCCCAATGGGGTTTTGGTCTACGAACTCAATGTTTTTTACATTAGCGTAATTGCCTTTTAATTCAGAAAATTGCCCTGGTTTTTCACCAAAACCTGTTAATGTTTTTTGTAATGCAGGATATAATATTTTTTTAACGAGTGTACTTTTTCCACTCCCAGAAACTCCTGTAATAACGGTAAGCATTCCTAAAGGAAAATTAACATTGATGTTTTTTAAATTATTTTCGCGAGCGCCAATAACTTCAACATTGTATTTAGTAGTCCGTCTTTTTTTAGGCACTTTTATTAGAAGTGTTTCGTTTAAATATTGAGCGGTTAGTGAATTCGATTTTAAAATATCTTGAAAAGTACCTGAGGCAACAACTTCACCTCCTAAAGTTCCAGCTTCTGGTCCGATATCGATAATTTGATCGGCCTCTTTCATTATATCTTCATCGTGTTCGACGACAATAACGGTGTTTCCTAAATCGCGTAACGCTTTTAAAACGATAATTAAACGCTCGGTATCCTTTGGATGTAAGCCAATGCTAGGTTCATCTAAAATATACATAGAGCCTACTAAACTACTCCCAAGAGACGTGGCTAGATTAATACGCTGACTCTCGCCACCAGATAACGTATTCGATTTACGGTTTAAGGTTAAATAATCTAATCCCACATTTGATAAAAAAGAGATGCGATTGTTGATTTCGATAAGCAGGCGTTTAGCAATCGTGCTATCGTGGTCGTTTAATTGTATACTTTTAAAGAAGTCTGCCAATTTATCCAACGGCATTTCGACTAAATCGCTAATGGATACACCATCTACTTTTACATAATTAGCTTCTATTCTTAAACGTTTCCCTTGGCACGTTTTGCATTTTGTTTTTCCGCGGTAACGCGATAGCATTACTCTATTTTGAATTTTATAGGCTTTAGATTCTAATTCTGCAAAAAAAGCATTTAGCCCTTCAAAATACTGATTTCCTTCCCAAATTAATGTTTTATGAACAGCGTCTAGTTTAAAGTACGGTTTGTGAATGGGAAAATCGAATTTATGCGATTGGTTTACCAACTGATCACGATAATAACTCATACTTTCTCCTCGCCACGGAAAAATAGCGTTTTCATAAACGGATAGTTCTGTATTTGGGATTACTAAATCGTCATCAATTCCAACAATATCGCCGTAACCTTCACATTTAGGACACGCACCATAAGGATTATTAAAACTGAATAAATGCACATTGGGCTCAAGAAATGAAAGATCATCCAATTCAAATTTATTACTAAAGTGACGCTTCGAATCTTCTTTTAACAACTGAATATAACACTCTCCTTTTCCTTCAAAAAAAGCAGTTTGAACTGCATCGGCCAACCGATTGTAAAAATCTTCGTCGTTTTTGGTGACAATTCTATCGACAACTAAAAATAAATTATCTAACGAACTTATGTTTTCAGCATCGTTAATTTTTAAGATTTCGCCGTTGTATTTAATACGCGCATACCCTTGCTGGTTTAACGCTTGAAGTTTATTTTCTATCGTTCTTCCTTCCTCTAAAAAAACAGGAGCAAGGAGGAGAAGTTTTTCTTTTTCGTCGAGTGTTTTAATATATTTTAAAACATCGCTAACCGTATCTTTTTTTACTTCAAGTCCAGACACTGGGGAATAGGTTTTGCCTATTCTAGCAAATAATAATTTTAAATAATCGTAGATCTCGGTGGTTGTCCCTACAGTAGATCGTGGGTTTGTAGAATTCACCTTCTGCTCGATGGCAATGGCAGGAGCGATTCCCTTTATATAATCGACTTTAGGCTTGTTTAGGCGGCCTAAAAACTGTCTGGCATAACTCGATAAGCTTTCAACATAACGACGTTGGCCTTCAGCATATAAAGTATCGAACGCCAAGCTTGATTTTCCAGAACCCGATAACCCCGTAATAACCACTAATTTGTTTCTGGGGATAACAACATCAATGTTTTTAAGGTTGTGCAGTCTCGCACCTTTAATAATAATGTTTTGTTTAGGGTTAACTTCGGAAAGTATAGTATTCATAAGTGTTTTTAATATATAAAGTGCAAAGATAAGGTATATGAAGCAGCATTAAAAAAAGAATATTGTGCAATAAAGTGTTAAATCTTTATATTATTTTGTTTTTTAGGAATGATTGTTGTTATATTTGATTCATTCAATAACAATCTTAAATCCATCGCTTATAGCATAATATTACTTTTCACTTTATAAATCCCAAATTGAAAGAAGGCTTCTTCTTCAAGAAAAAGTAATTATTATGCAAAACAAACTAATCTCAGATGCTACATTAGTTAGCAACTATATTCAAGGCGATGAATCTTCATTAGAAATTTTAATTAAGAGGCATAAACAGCGCATCTTTAGCTTTATATACTCTAAAGTGTACGATAGAGATGTCGCCGAAGATGTTTTTCAGGATACTTTTATTAAAGTTATTAAAACATTAAAACGAGGTGCTTATAATGAAGAAGGTAAGTTTTTACCTTGGGTTATGCGTATTTCTCACAATTTGGTTATAGATCATTTTAGAAAGAATAACAGGATGCCAAAATTTGATAATAGTGGCGAATTTAGTATTTTTTCTGTATTGAGTTGTGATACGCTTAACGCTGAAAAAGCGCTTATTAAAGAACAAGTAGAAAGTGATGTAAGACGCTTAATAGATGAGCTCCCAGAAGACCAAAAAGAAGTTTTAATGATGCGTATGTATAATGATATGAGTTTTAAAGAAATTTCTGAGCGTACAGGGGTAAGTATTAACACTGCTTTAGGACGTATGCGTTATGCATTAATTAATATGAGGAAGGTAATTGAGAAGCACAACATTATTTTAACCAATTAGCACAATATTTTGTAAAGTGCGCCGTTTTACATTTTGTAAACAACTAAAAACCAAAGATGGCGAAACTCTACTCTAAGAAAAATAAAACAGAAATTAAAATGAACCCACGAGATGAGACTATTAGTTTTATTCTTAATTATTCAAAGGCTTTATGTGTTATTAAATATAAAAATTTGAAGTTTGAAGCGCTTCAGAATTAGTTTTTTAAAAGCCTTGATTTATTTCAAGGCTTTTTTATTTTTGGTATAATAATCCTTAAGTACTGTTGCTCTCCCTATCGTTTTGGTAATAATATCTTTTTCTAAATCCCAACCTCGCGCGGGCGAATACTCTCTACCATACCATATAATTTGAAGGTGTAAATCGTTCCAAATGTCTTTAGGAAATATACGTTTGGCATCTTTTTCGGTCTGTACCACATTTTTACCATTGGTTAAATTCCAACGGTACATTAAACGGTGAATATGAGTATCGACAGGAAAAGCCGGAAAACCAAAACCTTGAGACATTACCACGCTTGCTGTTTTATGACCGACCGCAGGCAATTCCTCTAAATGCTCGTAGGTATTTGGGACTTCTCCGTTGTGTTTTTCAATTATAATTTTAGACAATCCGTAAATACCTTTACTTTTCATAGGTGATAAGCCACACGGACGAATAATTTCTTTAATCTCTTCTATTGAAAGTTTAATCATATCGTAGGGGTTGTCTGCTTTTGCAAATAATAATGGGGTAATTTGATTAACGCGAACATCGGTACACTGTGCAGAGAGTAAAACAGCAATGAGCAACGTATAACGATCTGTATGATCTAAAGGCACAGGTATCTCTGGATATAAGTCTTTTAACGTATTTATAACAAATTCTACCTTTTCTTGCTTCGTCATATATTGTATTTTTGGTATAAATCAAAAATACAACTATGACTACATTAAAACAAGGAGATAAAGTGCCAGATTTTTCGGTAAATAATCAAGATGGTGAAACGGTTTCGTTATCAGATTATAAAGGCAAAAAATTAATCGTGTTTTTTTATCCTAAAGCAAATACGCCTGGCTGTACTGCCGAAGCGTGTAACTTAACCGACAATTATAAAATTTTACAAGATAAAGGGTACGAGATTTTAGGAGTGAGTGCCGATTCTGAAAAAAAACAATCGAATTTTAAAACGAAATACGACTTTCCTTTTCCCTTATTAGCCGACGAAAATAAAGACGTTATTAATGCTTTTGGTGTTTGGGGATTAAAGAAGTTTATGGGTAAAGAATACGACGGTATTCATAGAAAAACCTTTATAGTAGATGAAAACGGGGTGGTAGCGTACGTTATCGATAAAGTGAAAACGAAAGATCACGCTGCTCAAATACTAGAGTTGTAGAGCTTTATATTGTATTGAATTTTAATTTATAAATAGAATAAAGTAATATGTTACAAGGCTGCTATTTATAGAAATAGCAGCCTTATTTATAGTGTTATATTTTACTTTTCGTCACAGTTGGCTTGCTCCGTCTCACAGCCAAATAAGCTTTTTTCCATAATTAAACTAGACACGCCCGGAGGTAACATTTTTTGCCAACCTTCTTCATTCTTTGCAATCATAGAAAGAACTTTTCTAGAAAACACGGTTAGAGTAGTAGAATCGTATTCTGTAATATCTACTACTTTTCCGTTATATTTAAAGAACTTATAAAGTTCTTTCATTCTTGGGTGTACCTTTAAATTTTCGCTGGTTGTAATGGTGCCATCTTCATTTTCCATTGGGTATAAATACACACGTAAATCTTTAAAAAACAGTTTTCCGAAAGCTTCCAAAATACCACCACTTAAATGACGGTAGTATTTTTCGTCAAAAATATCGATTAAATTATTTACACCCATCGCTAAGCCCATTCTACTTTTGGTGTATTGCGAGAAGTATTCTACCAGTTTATAATACTCTTGAAAGTTCGAAATTAAAACCGTTTGCCCTAAAGAGCATAGTAATTTAGCACGATCCATAAAATCTTGCTCGTCAATTTCCCCTTCGGCACGAAGGTTAGAAAGCGTAATTTCGAAAATAACTTGCGTATTATCTTCATCTACTTTATTTTCTTTAATGAACATGTCGTAAGATTTCTTATACATATCCATATTTACTTTCGTTACCGGTCTAAAACTTCCGCGTAGCGTTAAAATATTTTTTTTATAAAGTACTTTTGCAGGGAGCACATTGTTACCATCTGGCGCAAACATAATGGCATCGGTCATTCCGTTTTTTACCAATTGTAAACTCATCAAACGGTTATCTACATTTTCAAAAACAGGTCCAGAGAAGTTAATGGTGTCGATTTCTAATTGATCTTGATCTAAATGATCGTATAAATATCGTAGTAGTTTCTTCGGTTTGTTATGTTTATAATAGGCGCCATAAATTAAATTTGTACCTAATTTGCCTAATGTTTCTTGTTGTAAGCGCGCATCATTTTCTTTAAAACGCACATGTAATACAATTTCATTATAGGCCTGGTCTGCGTCGATTTGGTATTTTATACCGATCCAACCGTGCCCTTTAAATTTTTTTGCAAAATCTATAGTTGCCACGGTATTTGCATAACTAAAAAACATTTTATGCGGATGTTTATCGCGTGTTATACGTTGCTCCATCAAGTTAATTTCGTGATCAAGCATTTTACGTAAACGTGCTTCGGTAACGTAGCGTCTGTCTTTTTCAATACCGTAAATGGCATCACTAAAATCTTTATCGTAAGCAGACATCGCTTTAGCAATGGTTCCCGATCCTCCACCAGCTCTAAAGAAATGACGCACCGTTTCCTGTCCAGCACCAATTTCGGAGAACGTTCCGTAAATGTTTTCATTTAAGTTAATGCGCAATGCTTTATCTTTTAATGAAGGAACACTTGCAATAATTTTATCTCCTTTTAATGTGATTTCCATAAGTAGAATCGGAATTTATTTGAATACTACAAAGGTACCAAATTACTATATGAAACAAAATAAATAGTTTATTTTTGTGCCAAAGAAATATTATTTGAAAGTTACATTTTTAGGCACTGGAACTTCGCAAGGTATTCCTGTTATAGGAAGCACTCACCCTGTATGTTTAAGTAAAAATTATAAAGATAAACGCCTCCGAGTTTCGGTTTTAGTGGAGTGGGAAAACTATACTTATGTTATAGATTGTGGCCCCGATTTTAGAACCCAAATGTTAAGAGCGAATTGCAACCGGATTGATGGTGTAATATTTACGCACGAACACGCTGATCACACGGCTGGTTTAGACGATATTAGACCTTACTTTTTTAGACAAGGCGATATTCCTATTTATGCACACAAACGCGTTTTAGGCGAATTGCGTCGTCGTTTTGATTATATTTTTGCCACAGAAAATAAATATCCTGGCGTGCCAAATGTCATTGAAAATGAAGTGAAGAATGCACCGTTTATGTTGCAAAATATGGCTGTTATCCCAATTGAAGGCTTTCATTATAAATTGCAAGTATTTGGGTATCGTTTTGGCAATTTTGCGTACATCACCGATATGAAAACTATCCCTAAAGTTGAATTACAAAAGCTTAAAAATTTGGATGTTCTAGTTATAAATGCGTTACGTGAAGAAGAACATATTTCTCATTTTAACTTAGAACAAGCTTTAGAAGTTATTACTATATTAAGACCTAAAAAGGCCTATTTAACGCATATTAGTCATCATTTAGGATTTCACGACGCTGTGCAAGCGAATTTACCCGAAAATGTGTTTTTGGCTTACGACGAATTAGAAATTGAACTATAATTAAGAAGAGATATAAAATTATATTATGAAGAATAAAATATTTATGTACTTGTTTATTTTTACGTTGTTAATATTGTTGTTTCAATACATGACGGCTAAACAAATTTTCGATGATAGTAATAAAACAGTAGCAACTTATAAAGTGCAAACCGAAAAATATAAAGATTCTATCGTAAAGCTGAATAATAAAATAACCGATTTAGCTCTTTTTGATATTGAATGGAACGATCCTGCTTTATCTTATTTTGAAGATAGCGGCTATAACATTTCTAAATTATTACCATTAATTAAAGATGGTTTATATGCACAAAACGAAACGAAAGGTCAGCACCCACTTATTCCATACGCGTCTAGCGAAGGAAATAGAATGCAGATTAATTCTATTAGAATTTTAAATCATAAATGGATTATAGCCGATTTTACCGATGGTCAGTTTTCGGGTGAATTGTTTATTAAGTATTTTATAGACGATAAAAGCGAGCTAGAATATAGCGTTGAAGACTCGTTCTTATACCGTATGTAATCATAGCTTTTAGTAGTTTATCTTCTAATAAACCAATAGATTAAAGAAATATTACACGCGTATTTAAAATAATTTTTCCAACTTAATCCTCCCAGAAATCTGGGCGTATGTTAGAGGAGTACGAGGTGCAATCTCCGCATTTTGGACTAACAATTGAATAAACAGGAAATTCGCCGCCTATATATTGATAATTTTTAAAAGGTGATAAAAAATTAAAAAGCTGAGCTCTTTGGTTTGGAACCCCTATTCCTCCACCATTTAAACTATAATCTAGGATTAAATGGTTTTCGTTATAATTAAAATGGTAGGGTACAAATTCCGATATTTCATTTGTACGATATAAACAATCGTAGGGGTAGGGCGGTTGCGGGATATTTAAATCTTCATAATTAAAATAGAGGCGTTTAGAGGATACAGTCGCCACCTCAAAAAAACCAATAACACGTTCGTTTTTATTATTTACGGCTCTAACATTACCTATAACATATCCTGATTGACTTTCTGAAAGCAAGCTTTCGTTAGCGCTTAAAGAATTAATTATTTTGTAAAAATTATAAGACTCTATACTTTGAACAAACTGTTTTACTAGTATAGTGTATCGTTGTCGAATTAAGACATCATCTTTTTCTATCGTTCTTATTACAAATCTATCAATTATATTATTATCGAGTTGGCTAGTAGATGCCTGAATAATTTCTGTTGATGAATTTGTAGTATAGCACGTTTCTTTATTCTCTGTTTTGGGTACAATAACGATTTCATACTCTAAACCATTGTTGACAATGTTAGTAATTAAAGCATCACTATTACCGTAAAGAGGAACTACAATTTTGTGTGTTTCTGTAAATTCATATCTAAAATACTGAGCGTTCGTCGATTCATTATTACTATTTAGTAAAACTTGAATTTTGTTTGCCGATGTGCCGCCGGAACTTACTGCCGCATACAATTCGTCTATTTGCGATACTGGAGAAAGCGCAGTTTCTGAAGAGGTATAGTTTTTACCATCGCTGGTTGTAATTAAGAGCGTGTAATTTGTATTGGCAGAGGCTTCAAACGCCTCATTAGAGACATAAGTGCCTTCGCTGTTTTGTGCAAAGTTATAAGTATTGCCTAAGCTATCTGACACAGAAACAGAGGCATTATCTTCAATTATTAGATTGCTATCTTCTAAAAAATAGGTTCGTGAAAGTTTTACTTCTTGATGTTTTAATTCGTTTGTAAGAGTTGCTTCTACAACTAAAACGTCCTCAAAATCTTGAGTTTCTAATGGGATCTCCTCTGTGCAATTAAAACAACTCGAAAAGAGTGTTAATGCTAAAATTTTATAGAGTTCTTTCATTTTAATTTAGTCAAATTATTTTAACAAGCAAAAGCTTTGCAATGTACTAAACCCTTTTATTGCAGTAAACTAATATATTAAATATATCGCACAAATTAGGTATTAAAAGTAGGTTTTAGTAATTAATTCTCCCAAAAATCGGGTTGTATGTTAGAGCAATATGAGGTGTAATTTCCACACTAGGGGCTTACTATTCTGTAAATACCATTGCCGCCAGCAACATACTTATAAGCCCAATTGGGTGATAAAAACTTGAAAAGTTGCGCACGTTGGTTTTGGTTATCTCCATATAAAGTATAATTTAACTTTAGGTGGTTTTCATTATAATTAGTAATCTCAAATTCATCCGTTCTATAGTCAGAGTCGTAAGGATATAGGGTTGAGGAATGTTTAAATCTTGAAAATTAAAATAGAGTTTTTTGTAAGAGACTGAAGACACTTAAAAATAACCAATAATACGTTCATCCTTATTATATACGGCATTTATATTTCCTATTATGTAGCCCGGTTAATTTTCTGAAAGTAGGCTTTCGTGGTCGCCTAATTCATTTATTTTTTTGTAAAAATTATGGGCTTATGGGGTTTGAATATATTGTCTTACCATTAAAGAGTAGTGCTCCCGTAAAAGAGCAGCGTCTTTATTAATGGTTATTACAGGGAGTCTACTAACATTATTTTGATTTAGGGTATTTGTAGAGGTTTGTATAATGGGAATTGAAGAGTTTGTGGTAAAACAGACACGTTGACTTTCCAATTTTGGTAATAAAGTTAAATCAAAGTCATTGCTGTTATTTAAAACATTTAAGAGTTCAAGATTATAGTAGGCGTAATAAGGTACTCTTATTTTGTGTGTCTCTGTATATTCATATCTAAAATACGGTGCATTTGTAGATTCATTGTTGCTACTCAGTAAAACTTAAACCTTATTAGCGTCTCTTCCGCCAGAAATAACTTCGGCATATAAATCGTCTATTTGCGATAAGGGAGCAAGCTCAGTTTTTGAAGATATATACTGTTTACCATCGCTGGTTTTTATACTAAGGGTATACATTGTGTTGGGGAGGGCTTCAAACGCCACATTAAAAACGTAAGCGCCTATATTATTTTGGATAAAATTATAAGTGTTGCCTTGGTTATCTGTTATAACTACAGAAGTATTCTCTTCAACTATTTTAATATTACTCTCTCATAGATAGGTGCGCGACAACTTTACTTCTTGTTAATTTACTTCGTTTTTAAGTGTGGTTTCAACCACTAAAAGGTCTTCAAAATCCTGAGTTTCTAAAGGAATCTCATCTGTGCAATTAAAACAACTTAAAAAGAGCGCTAATGTTAAAATTTTATAGAGTTCTTTTATTACTTTTTTGAGTTTTACGTCTACAATTCTTATAAATAAATAACGTGGTATTTAGTGTTTTTCAATAGGTTTAGCGCTGATAACTTCTGGCAATATTATGTAACAAGAATTATTTTTATAAATATCAATCTTATTTAACTTCAATAAAAGTAGACGTACTAATAAACGTGCCTAAATTATTAAGGCCTTCCAATTTAACTTCAAAAACACCTTTAACGTCCGAGGTATAGGCTTTAAATTGAGTCTCATTTTTAGAAATTTCTGGAACCCATAATAATTGTCTTCTATAATCGGGTATACGATTATTTAGAAGTGTTGTATTAGAATACTCCGGCTGAAAATATTTTTTTTGGGGTTCTAATTTTTTTAAGTCTTTTTCTATAAAAAAGGCGCCTTTTATAGAGGTTTTAAAATCTTGTGCTATCGTTTCGATATCAATGATACCTTCAAACACTTTAGAACCATAGATGTATTGCCCTTGTACAACTGTAATTGATTTTATTTTTTTAGAGTCGTAAAATACTACATCATTATTATTCTGAATAATAATTCCATCAACTAAAAGCAAAGGTTCTAGGTTGGAGGAGATAAGGTCGTAATTAAGAACATTATCATAGACTACAAACCTGTGTGTGCCGTCACTATTTTGTCGCAGACCTGCTTGGTTTACAATTTCAATAAAAGTCTCTCTTACAGTTTTAAAACGCGTATAAGCATTCAACTCGTGCTTAATGCCTAAACCGTCATAAAATAATTGGGGTCCAGCAGTAGGTAGAATACTATCCCGTTTCTCTTCATAATAGGCATTTTCTATTTGATTTTGAATGTTACGTGCTTCAATGGTCTGTTTTAATTTAGAATCTATATTCAAATTAGCAAAAGACAGCGCGTTGTAGTTATTAGAGCTCAAAGACTGTAGTTGCACTTTAAAATCTTCTTTATTCTTCTCTATGACTTGAATGATAGCGCGATGACTGATACTGTTCTCATTTAAGTTGAAGAAAAATGCTCCGTTACTATTGGTTTTAGCGACTTTAAAAGTATAATCTTTACCTGGCAGTGAGAGGGCAACATATTTACTTGAAACATCTAGTGTGTTAACCGTATTAGTTATTTTTCCACTAATTAACTCGCCTCTCATTTCTGGAATATATAACGTGTCTGAACTGGTTACTGAAACATAATTTTTACTAATAGGGTTTAAAGCTTCTATTGAGTCTAATTTTCTTATGGATACACTATAATTGCCACTTTTTATTCTGTCATTAATTTCAGTGTTAACGCTGATAAGTTCTCTTTGAGAATATTCCTTTTTTTGTGTGGAAATAGACAGTAGAGGGTGGGTTATGTTTTCTGTGGGGAACGCGTCTCTTAAATTTAGGGTAGCCGTCGTTTTTAAACTGTCTTGAACTTTCTGACTATTGGCTGTGAAAGGATTAACTATAAAGATGTCTTTAGCAAAATAGCTTTCATTTATATTGTTTTTACTAAAGTTTGTGTACCCTACAATTTTGTACATTCCTGTAAGTACCGTAGACGGGATAAAGAAATCACTATAACCAACGCCGTCTATAAGTTTTATTTTATGTTGTAAAATAACGTCTTTTTTGGCGTTTACCAATTCTACATAACCGACCTTACTAATAGTGCTCAAGGTATTATTATCGATAGTAAAAAGTTTGTAATACAAATATTCACCGGCAATAACAAAGTCTGCGTTTGTTTGTAAAACCGTTCTTTCCTTACTAGAAAAAGGAGTTGAATCTTCTAAAGTGGGTTTATCAATTTGACCAAATAAAGATAAATTGAAAGCAAATACGGCGATTATTAAAATAGTTTTTTTCATAATTAGTCTTCCCAGAAATCTGGTTGTATGTTAGATGATGATGAGAATGAGGTGCAGTCGCCACAAACTGGGCTTACAAGTGTGTATATCGGGTATTCGTGTTCTAAATATTGATAATTCTCTTTAGTTAAATAGTTATATAGTAGCGCTCTTTGGTTAGGAACAGGTGGATTACCAGCCCCCCCCGTTAATGTATAATCTAATTTTAAGTGATTTACATTATAATTAAAGGGGTAGGGGAAAGTGGGGTCGTATACATCAGTTTCATACTCGCAATCATATGGATATGGGGGTTGAGTGATATTTACGTCATTAAAATTAAAGAATAGTCGCTTAGAAGATACCCAAGACACATCAAAATAACCAATTACACGTTTACTATTATTATCCATAGGCTTTATATTTCCTACTACAAACCCGGGTTGACTTTCGGAAAGTAAACTTTCATCAGCTCCTAAATCATTAATTATTTTGTAATATTGATAGGCTTCAAAACTTTGAACATATTGTTTTACATCTATACTGTATTGTTCTCTTAGTAAAGCATTGTCTTTTTCTATAACTCTAACAGGAAACTTATTTACAATATTATTATTAAGATCAGAGGTAGATGTTTGGATAATAGTGTTTGAACTATTAGTAATATAACACGTCTGTTTATTCTCCGTTTTGGGTACTGTATATATATTATACTGTAATCCATCTCCTACCACATTATTTACTTGAGCATCAAGATTAGAGTAATATGGTACAATAATTTTATGGGTCTCTATATATTCATATCTAAAATATTGCGCGTTTGTTGTTTCATTATTACTATTTACAAGTACTTGAACTTTATCGGCATTTGGACCTTCTTGTGTGAGTTCTGCGTATAACTCATCTATATTAGAAATTGGCGTAAGCTGGGCCTCTGTAGATTTGTATCGTTTACCACTACTAGTGGTAATATAAAGGGTATAGTTTGTATTAGGCAATGCTTCAAATGCAGTATTTGAGATATAGATACCCTCGTTATTTTGTGAGAAATTATAAGTATTACCCATAGTGTTCACTATAGATACATTAGCACCATTCTCTAAAACTTGACTGTTTCCCTCTATAAAATAAGTTCGAGAAAGTGTAACTTCTTGATGTTTTACCTCGTTAGTCAGTGTAGCTTCAACCACCAAAACATCTTCAAAACCTTCCGTTTCTAAAGGGATTTCTTCAGTACAATTAAAGCAAGAAAGTACTAAGGCAAGACATACTGTTTTATATATTATATGTTTTTTCATAATTAATCGATCCAAAAATCTGGTTTTATATTTGATGAGAATGCCGTACAATCACCACATTCTGGACTTACTATATAATAAACAATATCGCCAGAATAATATTTATAATAATCGCCGTCCACTAACAGGGTATAAAGCAAAAGTCTTTGGTTGGGTAACTGACCACCCCCCGCTAAATTATAATTTAATTGTAAATGATTCTTGTTAGTACTATAAAGGCTTGTCGCATCAAGTCGCAAATCACAATCATAGGGATAGTCTGGTCTTGCTATATTTAAATCTTCATAATTAAAATAGATTCTCTGAGAAGATACAGAGGCAACCTCAAAAAAGCCCATTACCTTTTCTGCTGGATTATTTACCGCGCTTAAATTTCCAGACGCAAACCCTGGTTGACTTTCAGACAATAAACTTTCACTTGAAATTAAATCATTTACTGTCTTGTAAAAATTATAGGCTTCTTGACTTTGAACATATTGCTTGACCTTTATAGAATAGCGTTCTCTTAGTAAACTATTATCTTTATTTATGGTACGTATAGGAAATTTCTCTACTATATTATTTTCAAGTCTATTTGTAGAGGTCTGTAGAATGCTTTTGGACCTATTAGTTGTATAACATGTTTTTTCATTTTCTTCTTTTAAGACGAGTTCAATATCAAATTCTTGTCCGGCATAGCCTACAATATTCGTTATTACCGCATTGTAATTACTATAATAAGGCACCTCTATTTTAAAGGTTTCTTCATACTCGTATCTAAAATATTGTGCGTCTGAGGTTTCATTATTACTATCTACTAAAACTTCTATTTTATCTGTTTCAGGGCTTTCTTGAACATATAAGTTGTCGATTGTAGCTGTAGGTGTAAGCTTTGCTTCACTAGATTGATACTGCTCACCATTACTAGTGGTAATAAAAAGCACGTAATTGGTATCAGGTAAGGCTTCAAATTCTACATCAGAAACATAAATACCCTTATCATTTGGTGTAAAACTGTAGTTATTACTCATATCGTCTTGTATATGTACAGTAGCATTAGCTTCAGGGTTTTGTGTGCTTCCTTCTAATAAATAAGTGCGTGAAAGCTTTATTTCTTGGTATCCTAAAGCGTTAGTCAGTGTAGCTTCAACCACTAAAATATCTTCAAAACTTTCAGTTTCTAAGGGGATTTCATCTGTGCAATTAAAGCAGAGATAAAGCATTAATAGTAAGAAAAGAGGATGTCTAAAGTTTATTTTCATGATAAGATCTGGTTATTTAAAATTTAAAATTATAAGAGACTGTAGGCACTGGTATCGAAAATATAGATGATTGATACGCTTTTACTTTACCTTGGTCATTTACAAAAAACACAGAATATGGATTGTTTCTACCTAACACATTATATACTGAAATATTCCAAAAACTGTGTGCTAGCTTTTTTAATTTATGACTTCCTTCAATATTAAAACCTACATCCAACCTGTAATAATCGGGTATTCTAAATTGGTTTCTATCACTATATAAAACTTGTTCGCTGCCCGCAAAATTATATTTTCCAATAGGGTAGGTTATTGGTCTACCGGTTTGGTATATAAAATTGGCAGAAAAACTGTATTTTTTTGTTAATTTGTAATTTAAAACCATACTAAAATCGTGAGGCTTATCGTAATTAGCAGGGAAATATTCGCCGTTATTAACTTGTTCTTGAGGAATTTCGTTTTGTAGTTTTAAAAGGGCTTTAGAGTAGCTATAACCTATCCAGCCGTTTAAATTACCATTCTCTTTCTTAATTAAAAATTCTACACCGTACGCTTTTCCTTCTCCTTGAAGCAATTCTTGTTCTATAGTTTCATTTAAAATTAATTCGGCACCCACTTTATAATCTAAAATATTGTTCATTTTTTTATAATAGCCTTCAACACTTACTTCTATAGCACTTTGGTCGAAATTTTTGTAAAGCCCAACAGAATATTGATAGGCTTCTTGTGGCTTCGTGTTTAAGTCTGATAGCTTCCACGTGTCTGTTGGAGAAATGGTAGTGTTATTGGATAGTAAATGTAAGTATTGAATGGTTTTATTAAAACTCGCTTTAACCGATAAGCTTGGGGTTAATAAGTAACGCATAGACAACCTAAATTCGGCGCCACCATAAGTCTCTATTGTTTCGTTATCGCCGTATTCTATAACCTCTGTGATGGTAGATTCATTTTTAGGCACATTGTCTTCGTAGACGTTTTGAGTGTTGGCTCCTAAAGCAGAGAAAACAGAATATCGTAATCCAACATCGAACAGTAATTTTTTATTGACTTCAAATTTATCTGAAAGGAAAACAGCCGATTCTAGGCCTCTTTCTTTATTTAATCGCTTAGACTCGATAATAGATTCGCTTCCTTTTGCACTTAAATTTCCAGGCTCAATTTGATATAGTTTAGTACTGGCACCATAGGTAAACTTATGTTTATCACTATGTAAGTATTTCATCTTTAATTTCAACTGTGTTTCATTAATTTTATAGTCAAAATCAAAGTTGCTATTAGAGCGTCCTTCATATTCAATTCCATATTTGTACTGACTATTTACGGCAATCACTTCGGCTTTGTGCTTATCGTTAAACGAATGGTTCCACTTAAGTGACGCTAAGGCATTATTATAGCTAAAAATGGAATCTGAGGTGATACTAAATCTATCTTTACTATAATATCCTGTGGCCTGAAATTTATTATTCTCATTTATTTTATGGTCATATTTTATTAGACCGTCGTAAAATGAAGCTTCACTATTTTTTAAAGATTCGTCATCTAAAGATTTAAGAATCCAATCAGAATAGGTTGCTCTAACTGCAGTCGTTAAAGATATTTTATCTTTTACAATTGGGGTTTGTAGACTTAAACTTCCCGTAACAGGGCCTATGGAGCCTTCTCCAGAAAATTTCTCATAATTGGGCTCCTTGGTTTTAATATCGAAAACAGAAGATAAACGCCCGCCATATTCGGCAGGAATACTCGCTTTATAAATATCTACAGATCCCGTTGCAAAGGGGTTTACGGCAGAAAAGAAACCTAAAAAATGCGACGGACTGTAAATAACAGCATCATCCAATAAAATTAGGTTTTGATCGGCACGACCGCCACGCACATTAAAACCAGCCGAACCTTCTCCGGCAGTTTTAATTCCAGGAAGCGTTGTGGCAATTTTTAAAATATCGCGCTCTCCTAATACTACAGGAATGTTTTTTAATCCCGCAATGTCAATTCTCGTAATCCCAACAATGGCTTCTTTTATATTATCATTTTTCTTGGAATCGATGACAACTTCATCAAGTTTTTCGGCAGCCTCAGAGACTTTAAAGTTAACGGTTCCATTTCCATAAACTAAAATATTTAAACGCTCTTCTTGATAACCAAACAATTTAGTTTCAATAGTATTTAGTCCAGAAGTAACAGTCGCAGAATATCGTCCGTTTTTATCTGTCGTAATTTGTCTATTTGTATTGGGAAATATAATAATTAATCCGTCAATAGGTTTACCTGTATTAGTATCTGTAACCCTGCCAGAGATTGTAAACTCTTGGCTATTTAAATTCACATTTTGTTTCCCAACGGTAATGACGTTTTTAGAGTCGTATTGATTAAAAAAAATAGCATCGTTTTTTGGGTAATACGATTGTTCTTTAGTTTTGAAGAAATCGTCGGGCAAGGTTTTATAAACGACGCTGTTATTAGTGAGAATTACTTTATTATCATACACTAAAAAATTAATGGACGACTGACTAAAAAGATCACTAAGGATAAATTGTACCGATTTGTTTTCGTAAGTTTTGGTTATTTTATTGGAGTCGAACCAACGGTCTACAAAATAAAATTTAAGGCTAGATTGTTCTTCTAATTGCGTTAAAGCCTCGACGGTGTTAGCGTTATTAAAAGAAACAGTTACGTATTCACTTTGAGCATTTAATAGGCAAATACTAAATAGAGCGAAATATAAAAGGATAGTTTTTTTCATTTAATACTTACTTATTAAGAGTTTTAAATTCTAAATTTTTAAAAAGACTAATAAAGAATTGCCCTTCATCTTTTTTAAATAATTTTTTATTGAACTTATAAAAAGATTTTATGTCTTTTTTGCGATTGGGGAGAATTTTATGGACTGTTCTATAAGAGCTTATAGGGTGTAACTCGTCATTATAAAAGAGATAAAATACATCGTCGGTTTTAAAAACGAAAACATATTTTTTATTGTCTAATTTTTTCGATACTTTCTTATCTCTTTTTATAAGAAATTTATAATGGTCAGAAGAGTACGCTATCTCTAGAAAACCTAAATCTGATACGTCATCTTTCAGAAGTGATTTACTATTTATAAAATGATGTTTATCAATTTGAAAATCCGTCACTTTATCTTTCACTAATTCAATATTAATATAACTTTTATCACCGGTTAACTTTGTTATTAACTGGTCTGTGGTTACATCGTATTTTAAATCTACTTCGTAAAACGGCTGATTGTTATAAGTTACATTGCCTTTGGTATAGTCCGTAAACTTGAAGAAATTAGTGTTACTAGGTATGGTTTTGTAAGTATTGTAATACCGTTTACCATTAAATAGACTCGTGTTTTCTAGTCCAACTATATTATCGAATAATACAATATTTTCTCTATTTGTAGTTACTTCTTGAGAAAACATAAAAAGGACACTCAGAAAAGAAAGGAGTGTCAGCAAAAGAGTTTTTAGCACCATAATATTTTTATATATAACGTAATATATAAAAATAATAAGAGTAACTCAATTATAAGGTGTAATTAAATTACTATTTCACTACCAATCGTTTTTTTAACCACTCTTTTAATTCGTAGAAGTTTTGTGGCGCAATACCGTGTCCTACAGGGAATTCATTGTAAGTATGCTTAATATTCAAACCTTTTAAAAATACAGGGTTTTGTCTAGCCCAATCCACAGGGATAACTTGGTCTACACTTCCGTGCGAACTATAAATATCTAAATGCGAGTACGCTTTTTTATCTTTTGCCGTGAATAAATCCTCGTTAATATAACCACTTAACGCCATTACATTTTTAATTTTTTCAGGGTAAGTTAACGCTACGGCATAACTTAAAATCGTGCCTTGGCTAAACCCTAATAAAGAGACATTATTTTTATTTACAGGATACGCTTCGGTTACTTCGTCTATAAATTTAGCTATTAAATCGCGAGACAAAATTGCTTGCTCATTATCGCTCCATTTTCCTTTATCGGCATCAAAATTAATAGCATACCAAGCATTTCCGTAAGGTTCCATAGGGTAGGGAGCACGCGCAGAAATAATGAGAAGTTCTTCTGGTAATTCTGAAGCAAAAGAAAACAAATCGTTTTCGTCGCTGCCGTAACCGTGAAGTAAAATTAATAGAGGTGCGTTTTCTTGTAATGAAGATTCGCGTACAACGTGGTGTAAAGATAAATTTGCCATATTATTTGCCAAGATTTGAAAAGAGTTTTTGATAAAAAGCGCCTATTAGTGGTACTTCTTGCATTTTTCCTGAAGCCGCCATAATAACGCCATAAAAAAATAGAATCCCAAATCCTACCCAGAAAGCAGTAGAAATCATCCAGCTATCAAATTGCCCAACAAAATATCCTAAAAGAAGGTACGTTACGCATAAGCCTAAGCCTTGACGGATGTGAAACGCCGCAAATTCATTTTTTTTGTCGTTATTTAAAACAAGCGCTATAATTGAGCCTATTATCGTTAAATAACTAATAATCGCCATTGTTTTACCTTGTTCGATGGTATCTGTGTCCATAACTTATAAACTGATTTTTTTATTTGAAATAATGCCGTACACCGAACCTTCTAAATTGGTGTTTAAAAACATACTATTTTTAGATTTCGAAACGATATGCTCTAAACCAAATGTGTATTTTGTATCGGGATTAAATAACGTGAAATTCGCTATTTCACCCTCGTTAATACTACTGTTTTCAAGACTAAAGCGCGTTTTTCCTTTTGTTAATAACGCTATAGTTTTTTTAGTAGTAAACAACGTTTGAAGCGCACCAAACGCACTTTCTAAACCAATTGTACCATACGCCGCGTGATCGAATTCTACTTTTTTATCTTCTATGGTAATGGGGTTGTGGTCGCTAGTAACCATATCTATAGTGCCGTCTTTAATTCCTTCTATTAAGGCATCGATATCTTGTTGTGTACGCAATGGCGGATTCACTTTGTAAGCCGTCTCAAACTCTTTTAAATGATTATCTGAAAACAATAAATTATGTATCGCTACACTACACGTTACATCCATTTTCTTTTTTTTAGCCTGACGTATTAAGTCTACCGATTCGGCAGTAGAAATGGTCGGGATGTGTAATTTTCCGTTGGTGTATTCTAAAATATATAAATCTCTCGTTACTTGTAAGGCCTCGGCCAAATTAGGATTTCCTTTTAAACCTAAAGAGGTACTCATTACATTCTCGTTCATTACACCGTTTCCCGAAATGCGTTTTTCTTGCGGAAAGGAACAGACTAAACCATTAAAATTACTAGCGTATTGTAAGGCTATTTTTAAAAGATTAGGATTGCTAATTGGCAATTTGTAATCTGAAAAGGCTACGGCTCCAGCAGTTCTCATATCGTAAAGCTCGGCCAAATCAACACTTTCACTATTCTTGGTTAATGCGCCAATAGGTAGTAAGGTGACAGCGCTATCTTGAGCTTTAGAATTAACAAAAAAGATAGCTGAATTAGAATCGATTACCGGATAGGTATTTGCTTGCATTGCCACCGCAGTAAACCCCGATTTTGCAGCCGTTTTTAATCCGTTTTCAATGGTTTCACGATCTTCGAATCCTGGTTCTCCAAAACAAACACTACTATCGAACCACCCTTGAGAAATATGTAAATTGTCTAAAGCAATTTCTTTGTAGTTGTTTGGGTTGTCCAGCTGTTGGCCAATTTTTGAAATGGAGCCTTTTTCGATTAAAATATCTTGTGAGCTGTTATGAAAATCACTTTTTGTGTCAATTATAAAGGCCGATTTTATAAGTAAATTCATTTAAAATATTTTAAGATAAGCATTTCGATAATTAAAAGTATGATTGCAAAAATAACAAACCATTTCCATAGTGCATTTATTTTGTAATCATTTTTTATAGTATTAAAAACAGAAGAAATATCATTTGAAACCGATACGCCATCTAATCCCCTTAAATCGTGATAGTTTAAAAGGCTCTCGTCTCGACTATAATTATAGCTCACGTTATTAAGTATTTCTGCTTTATTTTTTATGTTGTAAATACCAGAACGCTCGGGTGTTTCGTTGGTGGTAATAGAAACTTTATTATTAAAATAATGCTGTTGTGGAATAATGTTGTCTTCTGCATTCGCTAAACTTAAAATGCGGTCTTGCTGTAAAGTTGTGTTCACATCAAACGTGTTTTCTTGGCCAATAGTGTAGTACAAATTAGGGAGTTTCAAACTGCGTTTCGCAATGTTATAAAATGTCGGAACAATTAAATTGATAGACTGAAATGTTGTATTTTTTGTATTGAGCGCTGCTGTAAAGATATAACGATTATTTTGCTCTGATAAAAAGGGAGAACCATCTTCAAATTGAAGCACTTTTGAAGCCGCGTTTAACGACTGGTTGTAATAGGAATTTACTTTTGGGTATTGAAAATTACTTATTTCCTTTTCAAAGACACCATTATTATAAATAGGATGAGAATAGTTAATGGTTGTGAGCCGTTTTTCTGAGGAAATGGGATCGCTAAATGTATTTAAGTTATTGTTTAATAAAAACGAGTTATAGTTTTGTAAATCAATATCTTTATTGGGTATAATAATTAAATTACCGCCATTATTTGTAAACGATTTCAACGCGGTATTTAAGGCGCTTGGTATTCGCGATAGTTCGTTTAAAACAATAAGATTTTGATTGGAAATAAAACTGTAATTTAAATCGTTTATAGTGGAAGAAGTGTAGTTAAATTCAGCATTAGTATAGATCCGTTTTAAGAAAGAATCATCAGCTTCATTTATACTTAAAACGTTAATGGTTTGTGGCGAATTTATATTAAAAAACAGACTATTATCAAATTGTAAATTGGTAGCGCTAATGGTTACTTTTCCGTTGATAACAGTGTTATTTGGAATCGTGAAAACAGTCGTGACTTTATCTTTAAAACTAACGGTAGATTTTGCTAATAACTTATCATTATTAAATAGCGAGACGGGTAAATTAGTAACCGATTCACCATTATTTTTTAAGAATACTGTCAATTCTAAATAGGTTGCAGTTTGCTTAGTTATGGCTAGCGAATCGAGAACAGTATTATTAATATTAACAGGTTTTAATTGCACTAAATGTGTCGAAAAGGTACTGTCTCTAGGTAGCGATAACGGTTTCCCTTTATTCTGAAAATCGCTAATAAACACTAAGTTTTTAATGGTGTTATTACCGTTAGAGAAGTGTTTTCCGCTTTTTAGAAAGGCAGCGTCATAATCCAGTTGCGTTGTCGCATAATCTATAGTTAGAATGGCGTTGGTAATACTTTTTATTGTGGTCGTCCTAAACGTGTCGTCGTTTGTTATTAAAGATAAGGTCTCGTTTTCGGGGAAAGAGGAGATTAGGTCTTGAGCTGCACGTTTTAAGAGTTCGCCTTGATCCCCTTTAATTTGCATACTAAAGGAATTGTCTAGAAAAACAACGGTTTCTCTCTGTGCATTACTGGTATTGTTTTGTGACGTAAACGGTTGCGCAAAAGCGATGATAATTACAGCGAGTAACCCCATTCGTGTCAATAAAATCAGCCATTTTTTAATTTGTGAACTTTTACGCGTTTGTAGCTGTACTTTTTTTAAAAAGGCGACGTTAGTAAATGCTTCTTTTCTAAATTTACGTAACTGAAATAAATGAACAATAATAGGGATTAGCAGTAAGAATAGGGCGTAAAGGAGTTCTGGGTTTTTAAACTGCATGGCTAATTGGGATTAAACAAATATAGAAAATGAATTGTAATTTAGACGGCCTTTAGCAAAAGAAAAAATAATCTTGCATAGATTGTTTATCGTTACTTTCGAAATAGTTTTTAATTTGAGATTGCGCTTCAGGATTTGCAACACTTACAATACATTGTGGATGCTCTAAAGTCGCAATACTCCCGACTGCTTTCATTTCTTGATTGTAAATATGCTTACCAATTTTTTTAGGGTTGTTACACACCCAGTAAAAAGGTATGTTTAAAGTAATAAGTCGTTTGGCAATTGTTTTTCCTTTTTTTCCTGCTCCCCAAACCACTAGCGGTCGGGAGATATCCTTATTTAATTTCAAAAAATAATGTAGTTTTAGGTCTATAAAACTATTTTGTGCGTAATGGGGATTGGTTCTTGAGGCTCGTGTGGTGTAATCGCGCCAATAATGTAGCACGTTTTCGCAAGGAATTACTTTATATCCCGCGTCATAAAACCGAAATGTTAAATCGTAATCTTCAGGGTAACGCGAGGTATTAAAGGCATTTACGGCTTCTAAATCTTTTTTGTAAACCATCCAACACGGGGAAGGGATAACGCACTCTTTATAGATTTCAGAATAATTGTTTCCTGTTATTGTTAATTTGTTTAACCAGTTTTCATAATGGCGGTAGCCATCGCTAATGCCTTCTTCAGAAAAATAATGGACTAAGCCCGTCGCTACGTGGTATCTTCCGTGTGTTATAAGATTTTTAGCTAATGTTTCAATTTTAGAAGTATGCATAATATCGTCGCTATCCATTCGGGTGATGAGTTTTCCCTCAGAATAAGAAAAAGCTAATTGTAACGCCGAAATAATTCCGAAGCCTTCATTTTTTAAAAGTGTAATTCTAGAATCAGCATCTGCAACGCTTTTTACCAAGTTGTAGCTATTATCTGTAGAATGGTCGTCGACAATTATAAGTTCCCAATGCGTATAGGTTTGGTTTAAAAGAGACGCTAAACATTCGGTTAAGTAGTGTTCCGTGTTTTTAAACGGAATGAGGATACTGACTAATGAGTTTTGCATAAGCGAATTTAAGGAAACAATTTTTAACAAAATGTTAAGTAATAAGCGTGTAACATAATTTATTTTTGAGCGTCTTACCGCGTTAAGACATCAACTTAAATAAAAAACAATGAAGAAAATTGTATTGACCACAGTAGCCATTAGTATGCTATTAGTTGGTTGTAACACAGCAAAAACAGCTAAGGCAACCGGAAACGATTTGGCGGTAACAAACCCCATTGAAACGGCTCTAGACCTTACAAAAGTAGAAAACGACAAGGTGCCTGTAAGTATTAACCCGGGGCGTTTTACAGCAGAAACGGTAACCTATAGATTACCAAGAGTGGTGCAAGGGACGTACTCTGTTAGTGATTTCGGAAAATATATAGACGATTTTAAAGCCTTAGATTATAATGGGAATGTGTTGCCCTCTAATAAGTTGGATACTAATACTTGGACCATTACAAATGCATCCCAATTAGACAAAATTGAATACTATGTTAACGATACTTTCGATGTGGAAAGTGTTGGCGGTATTGGAGGCGAACAGCCTTTTTCTCCAGCAGGAACAAATATTGAAGAAACAAACTACGTGTTAAATTTACACGGGTTTATTGGGTACTTCGATGCTTTAAAGAATGCGCAATATAATTTAGAAGTTACAGCACCAAGTTCCTTTTTACGTACGTCTGCTTTGCAAGAAACGGGTTCTAAAATGAGTGAAGATGGTAACATTACAACATCAACTTATTTTGCACCTCGTTATTTTGATATTACTGATAATCCTATGTTTTATGGGGAATTAGATGTTGAAGAATTTCAGGTGGGCGATATTAAAATCGTATTGAGTGTCTATTCTCCAAACAAAAAATATTCTGCAAGTCAGCTAAAGGAGGTGATGCAAAAAATGATGCAAGCTCAAAAAGCGTACTTAGGAGCTGTAAATAGTACACCGCGTTACGATATTTACTTATACCTTTCTGATGGTGCAGAAACGTCACCAAAAGGTTTCGGTGCTTTAGAACACCACACATCTACGGTAGTTGTTATGCCAGAATCGATGCCAGAAGCAGCGCTTTACGAAAGTATGATTGATGTTGTTTCTCACGAATTTTTCCATATTGTAACGCCTTTAAGTGTGCACTCTGAAGATGTTCATTATTTTGATTACAACTCACCAAGTTTTTCTAAGCATTTATGGATGTATGAAGGGGTAACAGAATATTTTGCAACGTTATTTCAAGTCGATCAAGGTTTAGGCTCTGAAGAAGAGTTTTACGATAAAATAATGGGTAAAATCCAAACGGCTTCTGCAATGGATGATACTATGAGTTTTACAGTAATGAGTGAAAATGTTTTAGATGAACCGTATGCAGCACAATATCTTAACGTATACCAAAAAGGTGCCTTAATAGGAATGTCTATAGATATCATAATGCGTGAAGAAAGTAATGGTAATAGAGGAATTTTATCTTTAATGAAGGAATTATCTTTAAAATACGGAAAAAACAAACCGTTTGAAGACGATAATTTATTTGCTGAAATTACAGCAATGACATACCCATCGATAGGGGACTTTTTAACAACACACGTTTCAGGAACAACGCCAATAGATTACCCTGCACTTTTTGCAAAGGTAGGATTAGAGGTTGCTGAATCTAAAGTAAAAACAAACTATATTCAAAATAATGGTGCGTTTATCTTTAAACCAGATATGGCTAAAGGAACAATTGCTTTCTCTGAAGCTGTAAAAAACAACAGTTTTTGGGCTGAAAATGGTGTGTTACCAGGTGATGTTATTAAAACAATTGACGGTGAAGAATTAACTTTAGCGACTGCACAAAATATATTTTCTAAAGCCTTTGTATGGCAACCAGGAACGGCAATAGATGTTAAATTAGATCGCGACGGTACAGAAGTGGTTGTAAAAACGACCTTAACACAATCGTATACTTTAGGACAAAGTTTAAAAGAAATGCCTAAGGCAACTCAAGCTCAAAAAGACTTACGTCAAGCTTGGTTAAAAGGATAATATATATAGCATATTTAAAAAGCCAGATGAATTATCATCTGGCTTTTTTTATATCCAAAAATAGGGAGGTTTTAATTATATTGCAATCGTAAAATAAAACGTGGTGCCTTTACCCAATTCTGATTCTAATTTAATTTTACCGCCCAAATTATTGATTAGTTTTTGAACTGTCGACAAACCAATACCGTGTCCTTTATTTCCGTTTCTATCCAAGTTTCCAACGGTAGAAAACAAGTTAAAAATCTCTTTCTGCTTGTCTTTAGGAATGCCTATTCCATTATCTGAAATCTTAAATTCTAATTGACTTTTTCGTTTTTTACATGCGATATCAATAATAACTTTTTCCTTATCATTATACTTTAAACTATTTCCTATAAGATTAAGAAAAATCTGTTCTAAAGCCGCGCGATTGCAATAAAGCTCTTCGTTTATCTCAGGAAAATTAATTTCGCAATCGATATTTATATTTAATAAATCGACAATCTCTTCGAGTAGTAAATGTAAATCGAAACTTTCTCTTACATTATCTAGTTTATCACTTTCATAATGATTAAGAAGCCCAGAAATATAGTCGCTAAGCGTAAAGGAAGATTGTTTTAAATAATCTAAATATTCAATACCTTTGGCGTCTAAAACAGTATTGTATTTCTTTCTTAAAATATCTGTAGTCACAATCATATTTGCTAATGGCATTTTCATATCGTGAGAGACGTGACCAGCAAAATTCTTTAAATTTTCATTCTGAATGTGTAATTCTTCTTTTGTTTCACGTAATTGAATATTACGTTTTCTAAGCTCGAATAAGTTAACTACCTGTTTGGCCATCGCAATTAGCACCTGCTTTTGTAAAGCGGTAAGTTTGCGTGGTTTCGTATCGAAAACGCATAACGTTCCTAAGGGTAAACCATCAGGATTTATTAACGATACTCCAGCATAAAAAATGGCGTTATGTTCTTTAACAATGGGATTATCATGAAAACGCTCGTCTTTTCTTGAGTCTTCAATAATAAAAATATCGTCTTCACACATTATCGCGTGGCCACAAAATGATAAATCTCGTGGTGCTTCATTAAAAGGAAAACCATAATGCGATTTTAGAAAATTTCTATCAACATCCAGTAACGTAATAAGCGAAATAGGAATATTAAATATTGCCGCTATTATAGAAGTAATATTGTCAAAATCGCTTTCTGGTAGGGTGTCTATTAGTTTATATTCGTAAACAGCAGCCAATCTTGCCGACTCGTTACTGGGTATTTTTGGTGCTATCACGGAATTATGTTAAAATTAAGTTAAACAAAAATATAAAAAATTAAGATAATAATCATATAAAAATAAAAGATTCAGTATTTCGAAGTCTATAATTATTAAAAACCCTCAAAAACGCCCAAACCAAATAACGCATAATCGTATTTAACCGGATCGTTTGGATCCAATTGATATAAGGCGTCATCTAATTCCTTTACCGCTTTTCCATCGTTTTGTTTTCGCTTTAATAACCCTATTTTACGTGCTACATTACCAGAATGCACATCTAAAGGACACGATAATTTACTAGGCGAAATGTGTTTCCAAAGGCCAAAATCAACGCCCGTATTATCGTCTCTTACCATCCAGCGTAAAAACATATTTATGCGTTTTGCGGCCGAATTCTTAAAAGGATCACTAATATGTTTCTGGGTGCGCTGTAAATGTTCTATTTCGAAAAAAGCGGATTTAAAATGGTGAATGGAAGCTTGTAAACCTTCCGTATTAGCGTGTTTAGAAAATACAGCTTCTAACCCGTTGTGGTTTTTATAAATATGTTGTAACCCTTGTATAAACGTGGCGAAATCGTATCCGTTAAACGTTCTATGTACAAAGTTCTCAAGTTTTATTAAATCGGTTTCTTCGTGATTTATAACAAAATCATAGGGCGAATGCTCCAATAATTCCATCATCTTGTTAGCGTTATTGATAATACTTTTTCGATTTCCCCAAGCTATGGTAGCGCTTAAAAAACCAGCAATTTCAATATCTTCTTTTATAGAAAACTGGTGCGGAATCTGAATAGGATCCGAAGCAATAAAACTAGGATTATTGTATAATTCCACTTTGGTATCTAAAAATTCTTTGAGTTCTGCTGTAGTCATTTTTGTTAGTGTTTAGAATAGCCACTTGTTATTCGCTATAAAAGATGAATTGCTGACTTTTAACTGTAAAATCCTTTTTAAGACTCTAAAAATAATAAACTTGGTATTATTAAAGAGGCATTAAATAATGCGTGTAAAACCATAGCGTAAACTAAGCCTATTTTTACGCGTAAAAACCCGAGTAAAACTCCCAAAACAAGTTGTGGAGCTACTAAAATAGGAGAGAAGATTAAGATCTTAAGCGTGAGGTCGTAATTAAAAATATGTATAAATCCAAACAGTAAAGTAAACGCATAAAAGGCCGTTTTAAAAAAAGTTTTATTTTTACAAAATAAGGTAATGGGAGCACGAAAGAGCAGCTCTTCTAAAACAGGCGCAACAATGGCAACCAACAATAAAATAACTGGTGGAGAGTAGTCTTTAAAAAGTTCGGTGGTGGCGTGCTGGTCCATGCTGAAAACGCTAAAATTTTCTAGAATACTAATTAAAATAGATAGAAAAAATGAAATGGCAAAAGCTAAAACTAACGTTTTTAATACGAGTTTTAATTTCTCAGTGATAGAGAGTTCTAAGGCATTACATGTTGGATTTTTTAAATAGCTAGTAATTGTTTTTAAAAGTATCGTCATATTTACTGGTCCATAATCTTACCGTCCACCATTGTTAATTTTCTGTCGGCAAGATTGGCTAAATCTTCATTGTGTGTAACAATGACAAAGGTTTGTCCGTATTCATCTCTCAATTTAAAAAATAAATTGTGTAAATTTTCGGCACTTTCGCTGTCTAAATTCCCCGAAGGTTCATCGGCAAAAATAAGTTCTGGATTGTTAACCAAAGCGCGTGCAACGGCAACCCGCTGTTGTTCTCCTCCAGATAATTCGTTGGGTTTATGGTCGTATCGATGCGATAAACCTAAGAAGTCTAACAGCTCTTGGGCTTTTTTTATAGCGTCGGCTTTTGGTGTTTTTTTTATAAATGCAGGAATACAAACGTTTTCTAAGGCTGTAAATTCTGGCAATAATTGATGAAATTGAAAGATAAAACCAATATGTTGATTTCTAAATTTAGCGAGATTTTTTTCGGATAAATCAGGAATCGACGTACCGTTAATAAGTAAAGAACCCGTGTCTTTTTTAGAAATATGATCTAAAGTGCCTAAAATTTGAAGTAGCGTTGTTTTTCCTGCTCCCGAAGCGCCAACAATCGAAACTACTTCGCCTTTTTTAACATGTATGTTAACGCCTTTTAAAACGTGAAGGTCGTCGTAGTATTTATGGATATTTTCTGCTTTAATCATAGATAAAATTTAAAGCCTCAAAGTACTGCTTTCGCTTAAAAGGCACAACAATTATATGGTTTTAGATTTCTTTTTTAAAAGGGTCTTTATCGCATTGTAATCGATAAAATACACTAATTTCAACGATACGGTATTTCGCTTATTTTCATCAAACAATTTTCCTAAACTTTCAAAATAATCATCTTGTGAAGCTTCTGATAAATTGAATATAGAATTGCGATACAGTGCTGTTAAACGGCTACCCGGTGCAAATTGCCAGCTATAACTTAAATCTAAATTCCACGTATTGAAATTTATATCGGGGTCGTAACCAATAGACTCTTTCGTATAGGCCGGATTTTCTTGTAAACGGCCAGTATCTTGTAAGTTATATAATTGGTTTTCATAAGTAACTGTTCCTAAATAATTTCTAAAGCTTAAAGTAATCGCGTTAAAAGAATTAAAATTATAATTTCCAGAAATAGTGGTTTCAATATCGACGCGATCTCGCTGACCAAAGATTATATTACCATCTGCTTTAGTAACATAACCGCGATCGTTTGTGTAATCGTCAAATTCAAAGTCTAAAACCAACAGAAATTTATCGTTAAATTTAAATCGTGGGCCCACAGAAAACCAATAATTGTTAAACCCATATCGGTCTGCGTTGAATTGTTTGGCATAACCCGCGCTAGCATCTATAGAAAAGAACGTGTTGTAATTAGAAGAAATCCAGAAGTTGCTTTGCGCATAATTTTCGGTTAAAAAGAAACTGTCGAACCCATTTCTAGGTTCGAAAAAATCGTATTGTTTACCTATATTCCAATTAAAATTCATTCCAAAGCTGTGTAGAGTTTTAGTGGTAGCGTTAAACTCAGCGCCTACATTTGCGCCAGTGTAGGTAAGTGGCGCGCTTAAATTATTATAATTACCAGAAACACCAATATACAAATTGTTTAAAGTTTCTGTGGGTTCAAAAATACGGTACGATGCATTGGCAGAAAAGTTACTGTAATTATTTCGGTTTAAAATACCCAAATCATTTATATCGAAATCTTTATCGGCATAATTATGCGAAACATTAAAACGGTACTCGCCACTTGTTTTTCCAAACCCTAAGTACGAACTATATCCCTTTTTATTACCGTCGACATCGTTAAGAAGACTCATTTTGGCTTCTCCAACCACACCATACGTGTTGCTTTTATTTATTAAATCTAAGAGTAACGCCGTAACATTTGCGTCTCTAAAATCACCATTTCTAGTCACATTAGTATTAATTATGGTTGCTGAGGAGTTTTTATTAAATTGTTGATCTAACACCATTATATTATAATTGGCCAAAGGTTCAATGACTTGTTTGCGTTTAGATTGAATGGTTTCTTCGAGGTTTGACTGCGGATTTATTTTAGTTTCAGACGTATTAATAGTTACCGATGTTTTCTTTGTGATGGCATTAAAAAAACCAATTCCTAAACCTTTTTTTGTTCTTCCAGACACTTTAACGGCGTTTAGAAGTTGAATTTTCTCAGGATATTCCGCAATGTCCTCATTCTCGTCAATATCTGGATATACCGAAGGGTTTCTTCCTATGCGTCGCGAATAGAACAAATCACCCTTATTAAATAAATCGACACCTTCAGTAAAAAACTGGCGTTGCTCTGAAAATTGTTGTTCAAAAGGGCCAAGATTTAATTGCACATTATCAAAACCAGCCTGACTAAAATCAGGTATTAAAGTAGCATCCAACGTTATGTTTTCTGTAATACCATATTTTACGTCCAATCCGACAGCAAAATCGGTGTCCGTTTCCCCATCAAATTGCGAGACCAGAGAAGACGCGTAGGGGTAAAAACTTAATCGCGTTGGCGGATCTATATTCTGTATACCTACTAGTTCACCATTGTACAACCCGATGCTGCTACCTGTGGTAATATCTATGGGATTCCAAGTCGATTGCTCGCTTGTTTTTTTAAAATGTCTATGAAACTGAATACCCCAAGTTGGGTTTTCTTGCTTTGTAAAACGGAGACAGCGGTATGGTATTTTTATTTCAACAATCCAACCATTGGGCATCACGCTAACGGCACTTTCCCAAACAGCATTCCAACCAAAATCTTCACCTATATTTGGCCTTTCAACAGCATCGGCTTGATTTCCTGTAGGAAACACAAAAAACTCGGTGTTATTCTGAGCATCGTTATTAGGATTAAAAACGACTCCGAAAAAATCATTTTGACCAAAATTATCGCGCTGATTAAATTGACGCATCATATCTTCTGGCACATCGTACAAATACGCCGAAATATAAATTCCTGTATTATCGTACGCCATTTTTACCTCTGTGCGTTTATTTTCAGGATCCGGTTTTCCTAACGTTGGTTTAAACTGTATAAAATCTGATGCTATTTGAGCATTTTGCCAAATATTATCGCTTAAAATACCATCAATTTTAGGCGCAATACTTGCTCGAGTTATCGTATATTTCTTCTTTGCCTGCGCCGTAGTGGGCACATTAAAAAGTAAAATAAGTAATAAGAGTAGGGGGTGTTTCATTAATGAAATGGTTAGCGTTAGTTTACGTTTAACTTTAGTATAGACGAGTTTTAATTTCAATTGTTACAATTTTACTCAAAAAAAAAGAAACTACTAAACTTATAAGCCTAACGAAACGTTAAATATCGTACAGTATGTAAGGTTTTTCGAGGAAGTCGCACTCATTTTAAGTAAATTTAAATTATGAAAGAAAATAATCTACAACGCGCCACTTTTGCCGGTGGTTGCTTTTGGTGTACCGAAGCCGTTTTCGATAGAATAAACGGAGTAGAATCGGTGATTTCCGGTTATACTGGAGGGGCTATAAAAAACCCTGCTTATAGAGAGATCTGCACTGGAAGAACGGGGCACGCAGAAGCTATTCAAATCTATTTCAATCCTGCTATCGTTAGTTTTACGGAGTTGATGGAAGTCTTTTTCGCGACGCATGATCCCACAACTTTAAATCAGCAAGGGCACGATAAAGGCACGCAATACAGGTCGGCTATCTTTTATGAATCGGAAGAACAAAAACATAAAGCCGATGCTTTTATCACTTTTCTAGGGTCTGAAAAAGTCTTTAAATCTAAAATTGTGACTGAAATCACAGCTTTGGGGGCTTTCTATAACGCTGAAGACGATCACCAGGAATATTACGATAATAATAAAGAACAGTCGTATTGTCAATTCGTAATCAACCCGAAAATAGACAAGCTGAAAACGTATTACAGCGACAAATTAAAAGAACAGTGAATTGATTAATAGAAAAGAATAATTGGACTATGCCCTATAAAAAATTTGAGGAGTATAATATGCAAGTTACAGACGATGTGAAGGATCGTTATAAAGCTATTATTGAGGATTTAGGTGAAAATACTGAACGCGAAGGATTATTAAAAACCCCAGAGCGCGCTGCAAAAGCACTGCAGTTTTTAACTCAAGGTTATGAGCAAGATGCCGCTGAAATTTTAAAAAGTGCGATGTTTAAAGAATCCTATAACGAAATGGTTATAGTAAAGGATATAGAATTGTATTCGCTTTGTGAACATCATATTTTACCATTTTTCGGAAAAGCACATATTGCTTATATCCCCAACGGTCATATTGTAGGATTAAGTAAAATACCGAGAATAGTAGATGTGTTTTCGCGACGATTGCAGGTTCAAGAGCGTTTAACAGAGCAAATTTTAAATTGCATAAACGATACCTTAAAACCCGAAGGTGTAGCGGTTGTTATTGAAGCGTCACATATGTGTATGATGATGCGTGGTGTGCAAAAACAAAATTCTACCACCACCACATCTGGCTTTAGAGGTGCTTTTAAAAACATTGAAACGCGTACTGAGTTTTTAAAACTAATCAGTGAAAAACTATCGTAATTAGCTCACGTTTCAAGCCTTTATTTATTTATTTAAATAACTTTATAAACTAGCGCAGCGCTACTGTTGCTAATTTATTGATTATTAAGGTTGTATTGTCAGTGTTATAAAAATGGAATAAAATTTGTATTAGGTTTAACACAACCATACAAATTATCGATGAATTTAGAACATAGCAATAAATATAATAAACTAGCCTTAGGATTACTATTTGATACCGTTGGTTACCTTAGTTTTATTATTCCAGGATTTGGAGAATTAACAGATTTTATATGGGCACCAATTTCGGCGTGGTTAATGACTAAAATGTACAGTGGGAAAAAAGGTAAGGTGGGAGCGGTTGTGTCTTTTGTAGAAGAACTATTACCCGGTTTCGATATTATTCCGTCGTTTACTTTAATGTGGCTTTATACCTTCGTGCTTTCATCTTCGAAAGATAGTAGTAGTGAAATAGAGTAGTCCCTATAAATTAAAAAAGCCAGTAATTAATTACTGGCTTTTTTAATGTTGATAATATTCTATAAGATAAAAGTTAACCCGAGGTTAAAACTGCGCCCCATATTAAATATACCATCACTTTTTAATCGCGATAAATGATTAAAATATGTTTTATTCGTTAAGTTGCTTCCGCTTAGCGACACGCCACAAGTGGTATTAAACACGATAAAATCGCCACCAAAACCAGCACTTAATAAATTATAACCGTCAGTTGTTGTTTCGAAAGCACTGGTGTTATTTTGTTTAAATGTGGATTTTAACTTCACAAAAGCATAGCCTTTAGATACTTGATTATTTTCAAATTCTACACGGATTTTATTTGTTAAACTATTAGCGGGAATTAATGGCAAGTACGCGCCATTGTCTTGTTTACCAGTTACGGTCTCGAAGCTACTTTCTAAATGCAACCAATGTATAGGATGCGGGTGTAAGTGAAACCCAATTTCTCCTCCATATAATGAAGCGTCTTCTTGCAAGTATAAAAACACAGGATCGTTATTTATAAGCGCTCCAGTAGGCGTTAAATAAATATAGTTATTGATTGTATTATAGAAGCCATTAACAAAAAACTCAAAATGTTTGCTACCATGTTCTAAAGTTAAATCTGCTTGAATATTTTGTTCATTTTTTAACTCTGAATTTCCAATTTCATAACGGTTCGTGCCTTCATGACTACCATTACTTGTTAATTCTGCCAAATTTGGCGCTCTAAACCCAGACGCCATATTTAAGCGTACAACAGTGTTTTCTGTAAGGTTTGTTTTCACACCAACCGATCCATTAAAGCTGTTATAACTTTTATGTATTCCAGAATTCACCTTAATATCGCGCGTGTCAAAACGAACTCCCAATTGCAAGTCGGCGGCATTAAAATGAATGTGGGATGTTGCCAAAACTCCAAAATCGTTAATGGTGGCGTCTGGTATTAATTGTTCTTCACCATAGTTTTTATTGGTTTGATTCATACCTTGAATACCAACAATAGTTTCTATAGTTTCAGTTCTTGGCAAATTATATTTAATATCGTAATTCGCCGTTTTTAGCTTCATATATAAAGCAGGATCTAAAACACTTTCTTTCTCTGTGTGATCATAGGCATCATCTTGATGTTGTTCCTCTGCGGAATGATCATCGTGTTCATGGTGTTCTTCAAACTCTTTTCTGTCGTTATAAGTATAACCAAACGTATAATCTAAACGTGAATTCTTGAAAAAGGAAGTGGATTTTAAACTAAAAATATGATTCGTTAGGTCTTGATACGGTAATAAAGGTGCACGATTGGTAGATTGCTCACCAATTTCTTCTGGAATTCCTAATTTTGAATGATTTACGTTATATCTAAAATCCGTTTTAAAACCATCATTTTGGTAACCAATACCGGCTTTAAAATCTTGTTCTCTAAAGCGGGTGTTAGTCACTCGGTAGTCTTCTGTATTATAATCGGAGTGTTCTGCAAGGCTTCCTCTAAAAAGAAATTTTAAATTTTCTCCAGACGATTTATAGCCTGCATTTGTGCTATATCCTTTAGTATTACTAAAATATTTCCCTTCAATATTAGACGCCGAAGAATTTCTAGAGGCATACCTTTCTGGGTTTAAATATAAAACGCCACCCAGCGCATCGCTCCCGTAAAGTAATGAGGCCGGGCCTTTAATGACTTCTACGCTTTCTATGCCGGCATCGCTAATACCCAAACCGTGTTCGTCTCCAAATTGCTGATTTTCTAAACGGATACCTTGCGCGTACACCAAAACACGATTAGAACTTAAACCTCGAATAACTGGTTTCCCGATGCTAACCCCTGTGGAAACGCTTTCTACGCCCGCGATAGTGGATAGGCCTTCAGATAAATTCATAGCGCCTTGTTGTTGTAACGCTTTTATGTTTGCACGTTCCACTTTCATAACGTTCTCACTTTGTAATTTATGAAAAGGGGTGGAAATGATGACCTCCTCCATTTCTATAGCAGAAGGTTTTAATGCCATAGTTAGTGGGGTGTTTAATGGTAAAATGATATTCTGTGATGCCGTTTGATAGCCTACTATCGAAACAATAATATTTTGTGTACCTAACGGAATGCCTTTTAAAGTAAAGCCCCCTTCTTGGTTGGTTGTGGTGCCTTTTTCTAACTTAGGAATGTAAACCGTTGCAAATTCTATAGGGTGATTAGTGTCTTGATCTATAATGATTCCTGTAATATTCTGTTGTGAATACAGGTGTGTTGCCGCTAAAAATAGCAGTAGTGTATAAAAATATTTCATTGAAAAATGTAATTAATTTAATAAATAGTGGTATTTCACTTCCTAATGAAGCGAAAGAATAAAAAACTATAGGTTAAACTAATTGCGGAGGCCCCCGAAGAGAGTAGGGTAACCGTTGATAATCGCTAATAAACTGATATTGAGAACTTGATATTTTGAAGTTTTCTTCGATAGACAAAAACACGTAAGTATCGAAATTAACTGAAAAAACGTGATTTAATTTGAATTTATAGAATTCACACTCTATATCTATTTCGTGAATGTGAGTATCTTTTTCTCCCGTACATACTTCGTGTTTATGGTCTTCGAAAATATGGCAGAATTTAACAACAGTAGGTATCGCCACTGCAAAGACTAAAGCCAATGCGAGTAATTTTATACTAATATGTTGTTTAAACTGATGCATTTAATCTACAAATCTTCCTAATCCAAAACGGCGAATCATTTTCTTTTCGAATTCCCAAAAGAATTTAAACTGACCAAAAAGCCAACCAATACTAACTAAAAGAATCTGATAAAATAGAATCCCAATGATAATATATAAAAACCAATATACATAGATATTTAGGTTTTCTTTAGTAATTCCCATTAGTTTTATAATTGGTCGTCCAACAAATAAAGAAGACGATCCTGTAATGGCAAATACCATAAAAATACGAATGAGTTCCCAGCGGTGTGTTACAATCCATTTTTTCTCTAGCCTCTTAAATAGAAAAAGAATAAACTTTAATAGAATAAAGAATATTAAAAGCGCAAAAATTACTTTTAGACCATTAGGGTATTCTTCTCTAAATAAACCAGTTAATTTATAACTAGAATAAAATAGAATTAGTACTCCGAAAATTGGGAAAATAAATTGCCAATTCCTATCGATATCCCAGCGTGCTTTAAATTGTTTCATAATATACAATACAGCCGCAAATATAATTAATTTGAGGGGATTCTGCCGCCTAATAGGTTTTGTTTATAAGTGTTTTGAAAGTAAATAAAATAGTTGTACAGCTTGTAATTTAGCGCGTAACCGTAATCAATATTGTTTTGGTAGTTAACAGGGAGTTCGTAAAGCTTTGAATTGTAACGTAATGGTTGCGATACTCTTTGGTTCCACTCTGTAACATAACGGAAATTTCTATTTTCTAAGTACCCTTGGTTGTGAAAACCTTGAGGCTTCGCTGTAGATTTTAGCCAATAATTAAAACCAGGTTCTATAATTAGAATATCGTATTCTAGATTTTTACCAGAGATTGTAATGGTATCTCCAACTGCCGTATTAGTAGTCTGTTTTATATTTTCTGTCGTCTTTTCATTTGTTTTACAACTAAATGCTAGAACAGAAAACAGTAGTATAAGAGAGATGTTTTTCATTTTTTTTTATTAAAAATACAATTTTTAAAGGGTAATAAAAAAAGAGCAAAACATAAGTTTCACTCTTTAGATTTATTAATACTATTATAGATTCATTGTTAGGTTATTTTCCACCGAAAAGACCGCCTAATAATCCGCCAAGTCCACCTTTCTTCTTACTACCTCCAAGTAGCATACCAGCAACATCGTCGATAACGCTACCATCGCCGTCTGCATCTAGAATTTTTTCTAAGAAATTTTGTTCCTCTTTAGCGTCGTTTCCGCCCAATAATCCACCTAATAACCCAGATAAATCATTAGTTGAGCTTACGTTCTTTTGCTGTGCTTGTTGACCAATAATACCCATTAAAATGGGAGCAGCGACTTTTAATATTTGCCCTACAGATCCCACATCTAATCCTGCTTTTTGTCCGATAATAGATTCTACGCCTCGTTTTTTGCTGCCTAATACGTGATTTAATATTTTATCGCCATCATTTTTTACATTATCATCAACGCCACCAGAAAACAAATCACTCAAATTATCTAAAATTCCACCGCTGTGTTTACCTTGAATAGCACTCATTAAACCTTCTGCACCCTTCGGTGTAGCGACGTTGCGCTCCATTGCTTTCATTAAAACTGGTAATGCCATTGTAAGTACACTACTTGTTTTGTCTTTATCTTGTCCTGTAGAACCTGCAACACCACTTATAATTGTTTGCCCAAGATCTGAGTTTAGTACGTCTAAAATTCCTGCCATTTCTTTGTTTTTCTGTTAATTAAAGTATTGATGTACTAAAATTACATAAAAAAAGCCATAAACATAAGTCTACGGCTTTTTAATTTCTGTTTACAGATTACAACACAGCGTGGTATTTTATTTTACTTTGTAAGTAATAAACGGCTAATTTGTTCTGCTAATTCTGTACCTATTCTATCTTGCGCTTCGTTTGTTGCTGCACCAATATGTGGTGTAAGCGATACGCGGCCATTCATTAATACTTTAATTGCTGGTTTAGGTTCTTCTTCAAAAGTATCTAATCCTGCAAAAGCAATTTTTCCGCTATCTAAGGCATCAACTAAAGCAACTTCGTCAATAACTCCTCCACGCGCTGCATTTACAATACCGGCTCCGTTTTTCATTAGTTCGAATTGCTCCTTACCAATAACATAGCCTTTTTGAGCAGGAACATGCAGTGTTACAAAATCAGATTGTTTTAATAAATCGTCTAAGGCTACTGTTTCAATTTCAACATTTATAGATTGCCCATTGTAAAACTCTACTTTTATATCTTCTTTACCAATAAATTTATCGGTAGCAATTACTTTCATACCCACACCTAGAGCAATTTTTGCAACGTCTTTACCAATACGTCCAAAACCGACAATACCTAAAGTTTTACCTTTAAGCTCGATACCTTTAGCGTAGTTTTTTTTAAGTTTTTTAAATTGTGTATCACCATCTAAAGGCATATTTCTGTTCGAATCGTGTAAAAAACGGACACTACCAAATAAATGAGCAAATACCAACTCTGCAACCGATTGTGATGAGGCTGCAGGTGTATTTATAACGTGAATACCTTTATCTTTCGCATATTCTACATCTATGTTGTCCATACCAACACCACCGCGACCAATTATTTTTAATCCCGGACATGCATCGATAATTTCTTTTCTAACGGTAGTTGCACTACGTACTAAGAGTACAGTAATATTATTCTCGTTTATAAAATTTGCTAACTGCTCTTGAGAAACAGTGGTTGTTAAGACTTCAAATCCGGCCTCCTCTAATGCTTTAATTCCACTTTGTGAAACGCCATCGTTTGCTAATACTTTCATTTATTTAAGGTTTAATTTTGAAGAACTTCAATGTGATTCACTACCAGCACTTCAACTTAAAATTAATTTTATTTTTATAAGAAAATGGGTTACTTACGCCTGACTTTCTAATTCGCTCATTACTTCAACTAATGCTTTAACGCTATCTATTGATAACGCGTTGTACATTGATGCACGGTAACCACCCACACTTCTATGTCCATTTAATCCTCTAATTCCTGCTTCTTGGCACATTGTTTCGAATGTTTCTTTAAGGTCGTCATTTATAAGGGTGAAGGTTGCGTTCATATTCGAGCGGTCTTCTTTTGCCGAGTAGCCTTTAAATAACGGATTTAAATCGATTTCCGAATACATAATACGCGCTTTCATTTCGTTAACTTTTTCGATTGCTTTTATACCACCAAGGTTTTTAAGCCATTCTAAAGTTAACATAGACGTATATACCGCAAAGACAGGAGGTGTATTAAACATACTGCTTTTATCGATGTGTATTTTATAATCCATCATCGATGGAATTTTGCGTGATACTTTTCCTAAAATATCTTCTTTAATAACAACAAGTGTCGTTCCTGCTGGGCCCATATTTTTTTGAGCCCCGGCATAAATTAAATCGAATTGAGAAAAATCTAAACTACGAGAAAAAATATCGCTACTCATATCGCAAACCATAGGAATATCGGTCTTTGGAAAACTTTTCATTTGTGTTCCAAATATGGTATTGTTAGACGTGCAATGGAAATAATCGTAGTCTGAAGGGATATCGTATCCTTTAGGTATATAATTAAAATGCTCTTTTTTAGACGATCCTACTTCATAAACATCGCCATACATTCTGGCTTCTTTAATAGCTTTATCGGCCCACGTTCCAGTGTTTAAATAACCAGCTCTTTTTTCTAGTAAATTTAACGCTACCATTAAAAATTGAGTGCTTGCTCCACCTTGTAAAAATAGAGCTTTATAACCTTTACCCTCTAAACCAAGAAGTTCTAGGGCTAAGTCGCTGGCTTTATCCATAACATCTACAAAAGGCTTACTTCTATGTGAGATTTCTAATAACGACAAACCGTTATCGAAATCTAAAAGCGCTTCCGAGGCTTTAGTAATTACTTCTCTTGGCAAGATACAAGGTCCGGCACTAAAATTGTGTAGTTTCATTAAGATGGTATTTAAAATCTTCCGTTAAAAAGACTGTTTTTTATTGTTATAAGTGCAAAGGTGATAAATAATGCCTTATTTTATGTTATTTAAATTATAATTTATTATCTATATTTTTAACAAAAAGTCGATCACGTTTACATCATCGGCATAATCCCAAAGCTCGGGTTTTTGCGTTTTTCCAAACGGAATTTCCGTATCAATAAAACCTTTAGAAACAATGCATTGTATCTGTTCTGCTTCCGTTTTTAATTTGTCTTGAAGTGCTTCGGTAGATTCGTAATATTCGTAAAATAGAGTAGCAATAGGTGAGGAGTAGCTTTCATCTTCTTTAATCATTAAGAAACCATTTTCAAGCATTTTAAATTCACTCATTAAGTACACCGCTTTATTGTAATCGTAATTATTGGCGTATTTATGTTCGTTTATAATGTCGTTCCAAGGAAACATAGCATTAAAGAAGGCATCAAAATTATATCCTTTAGGTAAAAATAACTTAGACACATTTCGGCATCCTAATCCGTAATATCTAAAAATATCTTCGGAAAGATCTTGCATCTGCTGTTCAGTTTCGTTCCCAGTTAAAACGGCTACCGAGTTTCTGTTTTTTCTAATTATAGAGGATTTACCTTTAAAATAATATTCGAAATAACGCGCTGTATTATTACTTCCTGTTGCTATAACGGCATCGAAATCTTTCAATTTACCTTCTGTAAAAGTTATTTTTCCTTTAAACTCAGGCTCTACCTGCTCTAAGTATTTTGCTAAATAAGGTAGAATATGTTTATCGTTAGACGATTGTTTAACAAGTACCGCGTGCCCGGAAATTAACACAGATATAAAATCGTGAAAACCAACGAGCGGAATATTCCCCGCCATAATAATAGCTACTTGTTGGGGCGAAACGGCATCAAAATTATACTCTTTAAGCCATTGCTCTAATTGAGAAGGTGTTAAAGACTGAGCCCAACCTTGCAATGCAAAAATAAGATTTTTTTGTGTAAACCAACCATTGTGCTCTTTGGCCAATTTTAATTGGTGTTTAAATCCATCGAAAAAAAGTTCATTGTAGTCTACTGTTTCATTTTTTACAGCTTCAGGCGTTGTAAACTGACTTAAAAAGGCTCCTAACTTAGTAAAAGCGTTAATTCTTTGATGTAAATTCATATAGTATTTGCTTATGAATGGTTTTGGCTTTAAATTTGTGCAAATTTAGAAAAAGAAAATGCTATGGCAATTATAATAACAGACGAATGTATAAATTGTGGTGCTTGTGAGCCAGAATGCCCTAATACTGCAATTTATGAGGGAGCGGATGACTGGCGTTATAAAGACGGAACTCAATTGGACGGCAATGTTGTTTTACCTAACGGAAAAGTAGTAGACGCCGATGAAACTCAAGAACCCATTAGTGACGAAGTATATTATATAGTACCCGATAAATGTACAGAGTGTAAAGGATTTCATGACGAACCACAATGTGCCGCGGTTTGCCCTGTAGATTGTTGCGTTCCTGATGACGAACACGTAGAAACAGAAGAGGTGTTATTAGCAAAACAACGTTTTATGCACCCAGAAGACTAGATTATATTTCAAGTGATATAAAAAAAAATCTCAAGCTTAAACTTGAGATTTTTTTTGTTTTAATAGTTTTTTATTCCACATCAGACATTTCGAAAACTAAATACTCCATAATCCTATCGACATCCGAGAACCCTTGATCTGTATTTTCGGTATGGAAAGACGCGTAAAATACAGCGCCACTGCCTACAAGAAAAGTTAAGGCTAAGTCTTTATTTGCTGTTACAACACCAGAGTTGGTAGTGTATGTAACGGGGCCGTTTAGCCAAGATACGCACGTATTAGGATCGTAAGAATCGACAACCTGCCAGCTGTTTAAAAACGCATTAATCTCTATGTTATCGTCTATAGTCATTCCGAAATTTAATAACAACCACGCGTTTAAATCACCATTCAAAATGGTTGCATTTGTGGTTAGTGATATTCCACTCCTTTCAGGATCTAAAAAGGTTAAATAATCGGCTCCCGCATTGGTTATACTATTTAAATAGCCTGAAGCCCAATCTGTAGCATAGAGAAATCCGCCGTTATTAACATAATTTAGTAGGTTACTATCGCTAGATACAAAACCGTCATTTAAACCGCAGTTAAGAAATAAAATATCGTAAGTCCCTAAAAGTGCAGGATCGGTAATTAAGTCGCTAAAATCGAAAGAGACATTAGTGTTTAATTGCGGATTTTGAGTAGCATTTTTATTTTGAGATAAGCCGTGATTACCGTGTTTAGGAGTTGTTTGGTAAGGTACTCGGTTAGTGTTTACACCTTCAATAATATCGAATAACGGCGCACCGGTTATCGGGTTTACTAAACCAATATCGTATAAAACATTTTCTATATTATCGTAATTACCGGTGACTACACCAATTTTTGGTAGAATATCTAATTTGTAACTGTCTAGAGTAGTGTCGGTGGTTACTGCAATCTCGTGTTCGGTAGAAAATAAACCTTTAGAAAGCACTAATTTATAAGCACCTTCAGGCAAAGAGATGTTGAATTCACCTTTATTATTGGTTACTGTGTTTCCTTTAAGAGTAGCATTCGTATAAGCTTCCACTTTAGCATTAGAAATGGGATCGAGGTTGTTAGGCGCTAATAGCTTTCCGGAGATATTAATTTGATGTGGTTCTGGTTGAAGCTCATCTTCTTCAGAACAAGAAAAAAATAGAAATACCGATAAGCAACTTAGTAAAAATAGTTTCATAAGAATTATTTTAATGGTTAATAGTCTTTAAAAATGAAAACTTAATTTATATATTAAGTATCTTATAGATATAACAATCAGAGTTCATTTTCTCCTACTAATTTAATAAAATAACTTAAAACGCTGTGAGTTATATGTTTAAACATTTCGTTTTTTAGATTAAAAAATTGTAATTAATAGTATATTTGCGCCACAATAAATTATAATATGAAAGCAGGAATAGTAGGATTACCAAACGTAGGAAAATCAACTTTATTTAATTGTTTATCCAATGCCAAAGCACAAAGTGCAAACTTTCCGTTTTGTACCATAGAGCCGAATATTGGAGTTGTAAACGTTCCCGATACTAGATTAGAAAAATTAGAAAGCTTAGTAAATCCAGAGCGTGTTTTACCAGCAACTGTAGAAATAGTAGATATTGCTGGTTTAGTTAAAGGGGCAAGTAAAGGAGAAGGTTTAGGAAATCAGTTTTTAGCAAATATTAGAGAAACTGATGCTATTTTACATGTATTACGTTGTTTTGACAACGATAACATTATTCACGTTGATGGTAATGTCAACCCGATTAGAGATAAAGAAACTATAGATATCGAATTACAACTTAAAGATTTAGATACTGTAGAAAAAAAGCTTGATAAAGTAAAAAGAGCGGCAAAAACGGGAAATAAAGAAGCGCAAAAAGAAGAAGCGGTTTTATTAAAAATTAAAACCGGTTTAGAAGCAGGAATATCTGTACGTGCTTTAGAGTTTACAGACGATGAATATAACGATTACGTTACCCCATCTCATTTAATTACAGATAAGCCCGTGTTATATGTTTGTAATGTAGATGAAGGATCGGCAGTTTCTGGAAACGCTTATGTAGACCAGGTAAAAGAAGCTGTAAAAGATGAAAATGCTGAAGTTATAGTGCTTGCAGTAGGAACAGAAGCTGATATTACTGAGTTGGATGATTATGAAGAGCGCCAGATGTTTCTATCAGATATAGGTTTAGACGAAGCCGGTTCGGCAAAACTAATTCGTTCTGCTTACAAATTATTAAAGTTACAAACGTACTTTACAGCGGGTGTAAAAGAAGTTCGTGCTTGGACGATTGATGTAGGCGCGACGGCACCACAAGCAGCAGGAGTGATACATACCGATTTCGAAAAAGGATTTATTAGAGCTGAAGTAATAGGTTACGACGATTACGTAACTTACGGTAGCGAAGCAAAAACAAAAGAAGCAGGAAAAATGCGAGTAGAAGGGAAGACTTACATCGTTAAAGATGGCGATGTTATGCACTTTTTATTCAACGTCTAATTCTTATACCATACACGATTAAAAAAGCCAATATCTCTCGATATTGGCTTTTTTATGTTTTACGATAATACTGTTTATTAATGGTGTCATTTAAACTGCTAGACTCAAGCCGCAATTGTTATCACCAAATGGCGTTTGGCTCCTTCAAGCTATAAGTGAATAGAACGTGTATTTAAAAAGGTTCACACTTATTTGAATTAACATCATTAGTCAACATCACCATTCCTTCCGCCTATCTCAGAATTGGTACTAAGCACTTGTTTATTAGAAGAAAAATAAGCGAACTAAAAATCAAAAAATAACAACCCTTACATAGTGATTTAATTTTAGTATTTTAAACTAATTATACAAGTCAGACCAAAATCTAAAATTCATTATAGTATCCTACATTTCTTTAACACCATTATGCTATTAAAAAAAGTAAAAGTTTGTTAATTACTTTGTTGCTTTGAGTTTTCATTTTTTCTACGGATATGGTATATTAGCAATCGATCTAAACTTTCTCTTAATCACTATGTCTGAACAAACTAATTATACCGAAGATAATATACGCTCACTAGATTGGAAGGAACATATCCGTATGCGTCCAGGAATGTATATTGGTAAATTAGGAGATGGATCGTCTCCAGACGATGGTATTTACATTTTACTTAAAGAGGTGCTCGATAACTCAATCGATGAGTTTGTTATGGGCGCCGGTAAAACTATAGATATTTCTGTTCAAGGCAGCAAAGTTATTGTGCGCGATTATGGTCGAGGTATTCCTTTAGGAAAAGTGGTAGATGTGGTTTCTAAAATGAATACCGGGGGAAAATACGACTCTAAAGCCTTTAAGAAATCTGTAGGTTTAAATGGGGTAGGTACTAAAGCGGTAAATGCCTTGTCGTCCTTTTTTAGAGTAGAATCGTCTCGTGATGGAAAAAGTGCTTCGGCAGATTTCGAGCAAGGAAATTTAACTAATGAAGAGTTTTTAGAGGAAACCACACGTAGAAAGGGTACTAAGGTATCGTTTGTTCCAGATGAAGTCATATTCAAAAATTACAAATACCGAAGTGAGTACGTTGTAAAAATGTTAAAAAACTACGTATACCTAAATCCTGGGTTAACCATAGTTTTTAACGGTGAAAAATTTTTCAGTGAAAATGGTTTAAAAGATCTTTTAGCTGAAAATATAAACGCTACCGATTTACTTTATCCTATCATTCATCTTCGTGGTGAGGATATCGAGGTCGCCATTACGCACAGTAAAACACAATATAGCGAACAATACCATTCTTTTGTTAACGGACAAAATACAACCCAGGGTGGAATGCACTTAACGGCTTTTAGAGAAGCTTTAGTGAAAACAATACGAGAATATTACGGTAAAAATTACGAAGCTTCAGATGTTAGAAAATCTGTCGTCTCTGCCATTGCTATTAAAGTAATGGAGCCCGTATTCGAGAGTCAAACAAAAACAAAATTAGGATCTACAGATATGGGAGGTGAATTACCAACCGTTCGTACCTATATTAACGATTTTCTAAAAACACATTTAGATAATTACCTTCATAAAAATCCTGAAACGGCCGATAAAATTCAGAGAAAGATTTTACAAGCAGAACGCGAACGTAAAGAACTCTCTGGTATTAGGAAATTAGCCAAAGACCGCGCTAAAAAAGCAAGTTTACACAATAAAAAATTGCGCGATTGCCGAGTGCATTTTGGCGATGCTAAAAACCCTAGAAACTTAGAGTCTACTTTATTTATTACCGAGGGAGATTCTGCATCTGGTAGTATTACAAAGTCTAGAGATGTAAATACGCAGGCGGTATTCAGTTTAAAAGGGAAACCATTAAATAGCTACGGTTTAACTAAGAAAATTGTTTACGAAAACGAAGAATTTAATTTGTTGCAAGCCGCCTTAAATATTGAAGAATCGTTAGAAGATTTACGCTACAATAATGTAGTAATCGCTACCGATGCCGATGTTGATGGTATGCACATTCGTTTATTATTAATAACATTCTTTCTTCAGTTTTTTCCAGAAATTATTAAGGACGGACATTTATATATTTTACAAACGCCTTTATTTCGTGTACGAAATAAGAAGGAAACTATTTACTGTTATTCAGATGAAGAGCGTGTTAAAGCGATAGAAAAATTAAAACCAAAACCAGAAATCACCCGATTTAAAGGTCTTGGTGAAATCTCTCCAGATGAATTTGTGCATTTTATTGGTGATAATATTCGTTTAGATCCTGTAATGTTAGATGACAATATGAATATTGACGATTTATTATCATTTTATATGGGTAAGAATACTCCCACCAGACAAGAGTTTATAATAGATAATTTAAAGGTCGAGTTGGATGTTATCGAATAACTTCCTAGAGAAGAAAACAGATTTAATTATATTAGTTATCAAATAATTAAATGATTATACTATTAATTTACAGTGATTTATAGTTCATTTTGAAATTGAAAACACTGTATAAATTTTAAGGATTGAATTGGATTTTAAATACAGTGATATTTAAAACAAAACTAATAAAATGCCTCCCCACGAAGGAATACGCAATATGGCAGAAGACAACGACGAACTAACAAACGATAACTTAGAAGATTTAAATACCCAGGAACCGCAAGAAACCATTACCCGAATTACAGGAATGTATAAAGAATGGTTTCTCGATTATGCTTCGTATGTAATTTTGGAACGTGCGGTTCCTGCAATAGAAGACGGTTTCAAACCGGTGCAGCGTCGTATTATGCATTCTATGAAGGATTTAGACGATGGGCGTTACAATAAAGTAGCTAATATTGTGGGGCATACTATGCAATATCACCCGCACGGAGATGCGAGTATTGCCGATGCAATGGTGCAAATTGGTCAAAAAGACTTGTTAATAGATACGCAAGGAAACTGGGGGAATATTCTTACAGGCGATCGCGCTGCAGCAGCACGTTATATAGAAGCAAGAATTTCAAAATTTGGAATGGATGTTGTTTTCAATCCAAAAATTACCCAGTGGCAATCTAGTTACGATGGCCGTAGAAAAGAGCCTATAAATTTACCGGTAATGTTTCCGTTGCTTTTAGCACAAGGAGGAGAAGGGATTGCTGTAGGATTATCTACTAAAATTTTACCTCATAACTTTATAGAGTTAATCGACGCTTCGGTAAAACATTTACAGGGTAAGCGCTTTACTATTTTACCAGATTTTCCAACAGCCGGAATAGCAGATTGTTCTGATTATAACGATGGTTTGCGTGGAGGGAAAGTACATGTGCGTGCTAAAATTTCGCAACTCGATAAAAACACGTTGGTTATTTCTGAAATTCCTTTCGGTACGACAACCTCCTCTTTAATCGATTCTGTTTTAAAAGCGAACGATAAAGGGAAAATAAAGATTAAAAAAATTGAAGACAATACGGCTGCCGAAGTGGAAATTCTTATTCATTTGCCATCAGGATTATCGCCAGATAAAACTATCGACGCCTTGTATGCGTTTACCAATTGTGAAACGTCTATTTCACCATTGGGTTGTGTTATTGAAAATAATAAACCATTGTTTGTTGGTGTTACCGAAATGTTACGCCGAAGTACTGATAATACGGTTCAGCTTTTAAAACAAGAGCTTGAAATTAAATTAGGAGAATTTGAAGAGCAATGGCACTTCGCGAGTTTAGAGCGCATTTTTATAGAAAATAGAATTTATCGCGATATTGAGGAAGAAGAAACTTGGGATGGCGTTATTTCTGCTATCGAAAAAGGACTTCAACCACATATAAAACACCTGAAACGTGCTGTTACTGTTGAGGATATTGCGCGTTTAACGGAGATACGAATTAAAAGAATTTCAAAATTTGATATCGATAAAGCGCAACAAAAAATTGATGCTTTAGAAGAACAAATAGCAGAGGTTAAACATCATTTAGCACATTTAATAGAGTATGCGATCGCTTTTTTTACACGACTTAAAAAAGAGTATGGCGCCGGTAGAGAACGAAAAACAGAATTAAGAACGTTTGAAGATGTCGATGCTACCAAAGTGGTGATTAGAAACACAAAGTTATACGTTAATAAAGAGGAAGGTTTTATTGGTACGTCTTTAAAGCGCGATGAATATGTTTGCGATTGTAGTGATATAGACGATATTATTGCATTTACTGCCGACGGTAAAATGATGGTCTCAAAGGTAGATTCTAAAACCTTTGTTGGCAAAGGCATTATATACGTAGCAGTATTTAAAAAGAAAGATAAACGTACCATTTATAATTTGGTGTATAAAGATGGAAGCAAAGGCCCTTCTTATATTAAACGTTTTGCAGTAACTTCTATTACTCGCGATAAAGAATACGATTTAACCAATGGTAATAAAAGTTCGAAAGCACTATATTTCACTGCGAACCCTAATGGAGAAGCTGAGGTAATTACCGTGTTTTTACGACAAGTGGGAAGTGTAAAAAAATTAAAATGGGATATCGATTTTGCTGATATTTTAATAAAAGGAAGAGCTTCTAAAGGTAATTTAGTGAGCAAACATCCTGTTAAAAAGATAGAATTAAAAGAAAAAGGTGTGTCGACTTTAAAGCCTAGAAAAATTTGGTACGACGATACTGTGCAGCGTCTTAATGTTGATGAGCGCGGAGAATTAGTTGGTGAATTTAGAGGAGAAGATCGTATTTTGGTAATTACCCAAAAAGGGATTGCGAAAACTATAATTCCTGAAGTGACTACGCATTTTGATAATGATATGTTGGTGATGGAAAAGTGGGTGCCTAAAAAACCTATTTCAGCAATTTATTTTGATGGAGAGAAAGAGATGTATTACGTAAAGCGTTTTATTATCGAAAATGAAAATAGAGAAGAGCAGTTTATTTCTAATCATCCCAATTCGTTTTTAGAAATTGTATCTACCGATTGGAAGCCTATGGCCGAAATAGAATTTAAAAAAGAAAGAGGTAAAGATCGCAAAGAGAATGAGCCCATAAACTTAGAGGAATTTATCTCTATTAAAGGAATTGCTGCGCAAGGGAATCAATTAACGAAAGACAGGGTAAATGCCATCCATATAATGGAATCTATTCCTTACGAAGCACCAGAAGAAATTCCAGCGGAAGATTTAGAAGTAATTGAAGAAGAGGATATGTCTGTTTCAAAAACAACAGATGATGAGACTAAAGCTTCAAATTCAGAAGATGATAATGGCCAGTCTACATTATTCTAATCTTATAAATAACAAACACTAAAAAAGCCCATCTTTAAGTAAAGATGGGCTTTTTTTATAGTAAAATTCCCGTGTTATTTCTTTGGCTTTTTACTCACTTTAAAGCTTAAGAATTCAATAAATAAAGAGAATGCTATAGCGAAATATAAATACCCTTTAGGAATTGCTCCAACCGAATTACCGAAAAACTCGGTGTGGGATAGGTGAGCGGCTTCAGTAATTAACATAAAGCCAATTAAGATTAAAAATGCTAAAGCAAGTAACTGAATACTTGGATGTTCTTCTATAAAGTCTCTAATTTTATTAGCGAAGCCAATCATTATACCAATTGAAATGACCACAGCAATAATCATTAAAATTAAATTGTAATTATGGTTGCCCGATAAGCCATTCGTCATCCCTACAGCAGTTAAAATTGAATCGATAGAAAAGATAAAGTCGATTAATAAAATTTGAATAATGGCCTGTTTTAAGGAATGAATTTTCTTTCCTTTCACTTGGTTTTCATCGTGAAGAGGTGTTTCTACTTTCTCTCTAATTTCAGAGGTGCTTTTATATAATAAAAAAAGCCCACCCGAGAATAAAATAATAGCTTGCCAACTTATTTCTAAGTGTAACCAATCGGTATCAACGACATAAAAAGGCTTAGATAACCCAATTAAAAACGATACAAAAAACAGCAAAACTACGCGTTGTACCATTGCCAATAAAAGACCTATGTTGGTTGCTTTCTTGCGTTGGTGCTCCGGAAGTTTATTTGCGGCTATAGAAATAAATACAATGTTGTCTATACCCAATATAATCTCTAAGAAGGTTAGTGTTAATAGAGCAAAAATAGCATCGCTCGAAGTAAAAAACTCAATCATAGTCAGTCAGTTTTAGTCGCTTCTCCTTTTTGTTTAGCTACTTCTCCAACATAAGAATATTCAAAAGTATAAGAGTTTGCGGTGGTTGTAATAATTTTAATGTGCACATCTTTCTGTTCAGCCATACTTTTAGGGTTGATTGTTTTAAAGATGACTTCGCAATCGTTAACCCATCGAACCATAGAAGAATCTATGCGGGTTCCGTAAGTTTCAATTTGTAAATCTTCAGTTCTTATAAAGTGTCCTACTTGTTCTTCTCCATCTACCATATAGTTGAATTTAAAAGTTCCGGTTTTAAAATCGTTGCAATTACGGTCTGGTTGATTACATCCTAGAACTAATAATAAGAGTGAGAATAACGCTATATGTTTCATAAATTATATTTTTTGTAAAGCTACAAAATGAAATAATCAAATGCGCTTATAAAATTTTGATAAACGAAAAATTTCATACCTATTATAGCGTAATAATCATTGTCCTGAGAATCGCGTATTTCATTTTATTATTAGCCGTGTACTTAATTCTCGAAATTTGAAAAACTACCGTCTTTATAAAAAATAACAATACGATCAATTTCTTTTTTTGAATTTGAAATTATTGAAGAGGGGGTGTTCTCAGATTCTATATGTTTCGAATTGTTCTTTGAGTTTTCATCCGAGTTTCTGTTTGAAAATAAATGTTCTTTCGGTTCAGTTTGTTTTTGGTTTTGAACGTCGTTTTTTGTTTGAGCAGGAAATTGTCCCTTTCCATTCATTAACCAATACAATTCTACTTCTGGAAAATGGGCGAGTACCTTTAGTACAAATTCTAAACTTGGTTTATTTCTACCGGAAAGAATATGTGAAATAGTAGAACGCTGCACACCTATTTTTTCGGCGAAAGAAGAAGCACTTTCACTGTTGAAATCGATCACCTTTTGAAGGCGTTTAGCAAAATCAGCATTGTTTATCATTGTAAACACGGGTTAGTCGTTATTGAACGTTACAAATGTAAACTTATTATTTAGAACTACCAATAATTATAAGATATTTAATATTTTATAGTCAACATAAGCTTTAAGTAGAATATTATAAGTTATTGAAATACAATATATTAACTATGCGAGACGTATTGCTATGCATTATTCGGAATCCGTGTAGTAATCACTGTTAAAGACTGGTAACATTTGTATACATTAGTACGCTGGCCAAGCAAAAAGAACTGTTTACAATTGTAACAAAACAATTGTTTACCTTTGTAACACTTAAAATTTACATATGGAAATAGAAGCACTTCAATCTCTTTTTTTAAAGCACAAAGAGCGTTCTCTTTTTGGACGTTATATACACTCTAACCACATAGAACCTTTATTAACTAAATTGCCTAAAGAATTTAAAGTTACGGTTATTGGCGTTTCTGTAAACGATCATAATATTTATTCAATAACAATAGGTACGGGGCATAAAAAAATATTGATGTGGTCTCAAATGCACGGTAATGAAGCGACAACAACTAAAGCTCTTTTTGATTTAATAAACACATTAAAAGGGGATTCTGAAATGTCTGAAACCATTTTAAAGCACTTTACCTTGACTATTATTCCTATTTTAAATCCAGATGGTGCTAAAGCGTATACGCGTTTAAATGCTAATTCAATAGACTTAAATCGGGATGCGCAAAACCTCTCTCAGCCAGAAAGCCGAGCGTTAAGAGCTTGTTTTGATGCCTTTAAACCGCATTATTGTTTTAATCTGCATGGTCAGCGTACCATTTTTAGTGCTGGACATGATAATAAAGTAGCGACCTTATCTTTTTTGTCTCCAGCGCAAGATGAACAGCGCTCTGTAACCCAAACAAGAGCAGTTGCTATGTCTGTTATAAATAGAATGACGGAGACTTTATATAAAGAAATACCTGGTCAAGTGGGGATTTACGATGATTCCTTTAATATAGACTGCGTAGGCGATACCTTTCAGGCGTTAAACGTGCCAACGGTTTTATTTGAGGCGGGACATTATAAGGAGGATTACGATAGGGAAGAGGTGCGGCGGTTAGTGTTTCAGTCTTATTTAGTGGCTTTGAGCGCTATTAGACTAAATACTTTAAGTGAAAAAGATGTTGAAATGTATCTTAAAACACCTCAAAATGAGAAATTGTTCTTTGATATAATCATTAAAAACGCCATAATTGGTGGTGTTATAAGAAGTGTCGCTATTCAATATGACGAACAATTGTTAAGTGATTCTATTGTTTTTATTCCGAAAATAGTCAAAATCGATAAGGGATTATCAAATTATGGTCATAGAGAGATAAATGCTAATGGTAAACCGTTGATTTCGATAAATACTGGTGAATTGCAGGTAGGTATGACCGTGAATTCAGTCCTTTTAAATAATGAAGTATTATCATTAAAATTAGGTAATAATTAACTTTTATTCTCTAAAACTTAATAAGATTATAGTATTTTTGCATAATATTTAATAATTAATTGAAATGGCAAAATTTAGACTAGACGAGGTAGATCATCAAATCCTTGATATGTTGATAGATAATACTCGTGTTCCTTTTACAGACATAGCAAAAAAGCTATTGATTTCTGCTGGAACTGTTCATGTAAGAGTAAAAAAGATGGAAGATGCTGGTATTATAAAAGGCTCTTCGTTAACAATAGATTATAAGAAGTTAGGATACTCTTTTATAGCGTATGTTGGTATATTCCTGCAGAATACGTCGCAAACAAAATTTGTTTTAGAGCGTATTAATTTACTGCCTTATGTGACTGTTGCTCACGTAACGACTGGGAAATTCAACATTTTTTGTAAAATTCGTGCTAAAGACACAGAACATGCAAAAGATATCATCTTTATGTTAGACGATATCGATGGTGTTTATAGAACTGAAACTATGATTTCTTTAGAGGAAAGCTTAAACGATAAGAAACGTTTAATGCACGACATTTTTAGAGAGATGTAATTATAATTAAAGTAAGAGTAAAAACGCCCTTTAGTGTAAGCTAAAGGGCGTTTTTGTTTAATATTTAGTCTAAAATATTGCCGGAATTGCATAAATTACTAGAAGTTAACACTTTTACAGATAATTAGAATGTTTTATTCTTCTTCATCTTCTTCATCTTTTTTAGTAAAGAAAGCCTCTTCAACAATAATATGTCCAGCTTCATTTAGTGCTAAAAGGTCAATATTATCATCCAAATTGGCCATAGTGTAATGCAAACGGCAGCTTACCTTTACTAAGTATGTGGTGTCTTCTGTTTTTACTTCGATAGCCTCGATAGTTTCGTTTCTATGGTTATCAAAAGTAATAATATCCTTATCCCCATAACCATCAGGAAATTTAGAGGTTAGTAACTGTAGTACCTCTGGTGTTAGTTTTTTGTAATCGACAAGAACTCTTCGCATAACAACAAGTTTAAATTAATACAATTAGGCGTGTAAGCTAGTCTAGTTGTTCTAAAATTACGAAAAAATACAATGCGTTTAAGGTTATTTGTTGTAAAAATTAAAAGCTTTTATGATTAATTCATTATCAACTTTGCAATCTATTATAGGTTTACCAACATCCTCTAATAAGACGAAATTAATAGCACCGTGTTCATTTTTCTTGTCGTATTTTAATAAATCTATAATAGGAGCGTAGTCGTTTTCTGAGATTGTCACGTCGCCATAAATAGACTTGATTGCACTTTTAATAGTAGTGTTTTTCTCTTCTGGAAAACCTGCTATTTTGGTAGAAATATAAGTGGCTAAAACCATCCCGATAGCGATTGCTTCTCCATGTAATAGAGTGGGTTTGTCTTGCTGACTTAAATAATAAGATTCAATAGCGTGACCAATAGTGTGGCCAAAGTTTAAAGTTTTACGTAAGTTATTTTCGTTAGGATCCTGTTCTACAATGTCTTTCTTTATAATTATGGACTCAAAAATCAAGGTATCTAAATCTTCAAGTGTAAGTTTAGGTAAATTGCTTAACTTGCTCCAATATAATTCATTATGTATTAATCCGTGCTTAAGCATTTCGGCTAGGCCAGAGCGTAGTTCAAGTTGTGGTAAAGTGTCGAGAAAATGCGTGTCTACTACAACCATTTTAGGCGGATTAAAAACTCCTATTTGATTTTTTAAATTACCTAGATCGACGCCTGTTTTACCTCCAATTGAAGCATCTACCATCGCTAAAAGCGAGGTTGGAACATTGATAAAGTCTATACCTCTTTTAAAAGTGGAAGCCACGAAGCCACCAAGATCTGTAACAACCCCACCACCAATATTAATGAGTAAGCTTTTGCGATCGGCGTTTAACTCAGAAAGGGCGCTCCATACACCAGAGCACGTTTCTATATTTTTATGGATTTCACCAGCTTCAATTTCAATAATTTCAATCTCTTTTTCAGTCTTAATCTGAGCTAAAAAGTGAGGTAAACAATAATTGTGAGTGTTATTGTCTACTAAAAAAAACAATTTTGAATAATTTGTGGTTTTTAAGAAATCATTAAGGTGGTCGTAACTAGCCTTGCTAAAGTGAATTGCGTAATTTTGGGTGGTGATTGAAATCATTTTTTTAATTGTCTAAATAGATTGTGAAAATAAGGTCTTTTTATAATATAATTAGTCGCGAGTAAGTATATTTGCAAAATATCTTATTTATGAATAAAATGGGTCAAGTAAAAATTTTTGAAAATACGAAAGTAGCATTTTCTTTAAAGAGCGATTCAGAATTAGAACGCGCTTATTTTTTGTTTAAAATGATTTCTAGCCAACCTTTGGTTAAGATAGGAGCTGCCTTAACAACTTTTGCCTTAAAGTTAAAATTACCCGTCGAAAGATTGATTAGACTAACGGTTTTTGATCATTTTTGCGGTGGTATTAATGAAGAAGACTGTCTTGATGTTGTGGAAGAAATGTACACTAAAGGAGTGAGTTCTGTTTTAGACTATTCGGTTGAAGGTAAGGAAGAAGAGGAGCAGTTTGATGAAGCGACGCTTAAACTTCTTAAAATTGTTGGGTTTTCAGATGAAAAGAAAGCGTTGCCCATTGTTGTTTTTAAACCAACTGGTCTTGGGCGTTTTTACTTGTATCAGAAAAAAGGAGAAGGCAAATCCTTTTCTGAAGACGAGAAAAAGGAGTGGAGACGCATTGAATCTAGATTTGACGCAATTTGTAAACTGGCAAGCGAGAGAGATGTAGAGATCTTAATTGATGGTGAAGAGAGCTGGATGCAAGATGCGGCGGACGAGTTGGTCGGAAAAATGATGTCTACTTATAATAGAGAAAGACCTATTGTTTATAATACACTACAAACCTACAGATGGGATAGGTTAGAGTACTTAAAGGAATTACACAAACGTGCTAAAAAAGAAGGTTTTAAGCCTGGGTTTAAGATTGTGCGAGGTGCTTATATGGAAAAAGAACGTGAGCGCGCCCACGAGTTAGATTACGAATCTCCAATCTGTAAAGATAAATTTACAACAGACGTTAATTTTAATGATTGTTTAAAATACATATTAGATAACTTAAATGATATTTCGATATTTATAGGAACGCATAACGAAGAAAGCACCTATTTAGGGATGCAAATTATGGAGGATCTAAATATCGATAAGGATGATAATCGTGTATGGTTTGGTCAATTATACGGTATGAGTGATCATATTAGCTTTAATATGGCGGCACTTGGTTACAATGTTGCAAAATATGTGCCTTTTGGCCCTGTAAAAGATGTGATGCCTTATTTAATAAGACGTGCTGGGGAAAACACTTCGGTTGCTGGGCAGACGAGTAGAGAGTTGTCGTTGCTTAAAAAAGAAAGAAAAAGAAGAAAAGCAAATTAACTAGAAAAGCTTAAAGTATAGATAAAAAAAATCTCATAATATATATTATGAGATTTTTTTTGTTATGATCTAGTTTAAAAACTGAATATGTTTTACAACAGCTTGTTTTTCGCAATTTTCAACGGTAAGGGCTGCTTCTTTTTTATTGAGTTCTCCTTCAATATAGTATTCGCCACAAGGCTCTTTGCGTGTGTTACTTTTTGAAAAGTCGACATCACCTTTATGTAAAATGTAATTGATTTGAAGGGTGTCTATACTATTCTGTTGCACAAACAACAGTGCCTCATCAGAAATAATTAATGTTTTCGTGGTAATATTTTTTAAAACTCGGGATTCTGGCCCGTAGCTGCACGATACTTTTTTTCCGTTTAGAAAAAAGGCTAAGAGTACTAATCCAATAGAGAATCCTCCTATGTAATAGGCTATTCTGCGAAGTAAAGACATATTGATGTGTTAAATGTTTAAGTAAAAAAAAGAATATATTTTTACCGCAAATTTAGAATATTAAAAGGTTAATGTCACTATATTTTAAGCCAAACCATTCACCAACCGAACGATTTGTTAAAATACCGTGATAAAAGTATAATCCGTTTTTTAAACCTTTGTCCATTCTTATAGAATGTTCTAATCCCCCATCATCTGCAATTTTAAGTAAGTATGGGGTGAAAATATTACTAATCGATGCCGAAGCGGTTCTTGCATATCGCGATGGGATATTTGGAACGCAGTAATGCACAACACCGTGTTTTTTAAATGTGGGTTTTGTGTGTGTGGTGATTTCGCTGGTTTCAAAACAGCCCCCCATATCAATGCTAACATCAATAACTACAGAGCCTGTTTTCATTTGCTCTACCATAGCCTCGGTAACAATAACTGGTGCGCGATCTTTTCCTCTAACGGCGCCAATCGCGACATCACATCGTTTTAAAGCTTTATTTAAATACTTAGGTTGTAGGGTAGACGTGTAAATAGTACGTCCTAAATTAGTTTGAAGGCACCGTAACTTAGTAATAGAGTTATCAAACACTTTAACGTTTGCGCCTAGGCCTATAGCACTACGAGCTGCAAATTCTCCAACTGTTCCAGCGCCTATAATAACAACTTCAATTGGGGGTACTCCACTTATATTTCCAAAAAGGAGACCGTTTCCTTCACTAGCATTGCTTAATAGTTCAGAGGCTATTAATACGGAAGCAGTTCCTGCTATTTCACTTAAAGAACGAACCGCTGGGTAAGCGCCGTCTTCGTCGCGAATAAATTCGAAAGCCAACGCTGTAATGCGTTTACTCGCTAATGTTTCAAAATATTTTTTCGATTGAGTTTTTAATTGAAGCGCAGATATTAAAATAGTTTGTGGGTTAATATATTTAATTTCTTCCAAAGTAGGAGGAACCATTTTTAATATCATCGGGCAAGCATATATTTTTGCCGTGTCACTACTTATTTCTGCACCGGCTTCACTATAATCCTTGTCGCTAAACTTAGAGCCTTGTCCTGCACCAGATTCTATTAAAATTCTGTGTCCATTATTTACTATGGCAGATACGGCGTCTGGAGTTAGGCAAACGCGTTTTTCTTGAAAAGCAGTTTCTTTTGGGATTCCTATAAAGAGGTTGCTTTTCTTTTTAAAAATCTCTAATGTTTCTTCTTGCGGAAGTAATTGCGCTTTTGAAAAAGGAGATAGATGTGACGACATGATTAAGTGCTAGAATTTATAGTAAATGAAATTACGAATAAATTTTGAATGACCGTATTTAGATTTAAAAATACTGTTTTATTTTTTGAATAAACGTTAATGGTCTTATACGCATTTCGTCTTCTAATTCCTGAGTACTTTTGTTCACCGAATTAATACGGTTAAAAATTTTTGCTCGTATTAAATAAATAGAGGGTATTACTATTGCCATTAATGGTATAAAATATTTCAACTCAAAACTGTCTATATAATGGAGGTCGTCGTTAAGTACATTTGTCAATTGGTAAATGTACATAGTCATTGGTATAAGAAGGGCATGGTACCACCAATGTCTACAAGTGAAAAACCATATTGTAAGGAAATATAAAGGGATGGCTTTTCCTGTTATAGTCCAAAATGCTACACTCGCACTATTATAAAATTCACTTTTGTATGTAAATAAAAAAGTATCCCAAATCGGTTGATTCGGAACACTTTCATATAAATAAAAGAAATAAGGGGAAATTGAAATTGCAATCGCAACTAAACTCCCCATTATTAAACTTTTTCTATCCGTGAGTTGGTATTTTGATGTCTTTTTTGTCAATTTGTGTTTGTTCTTGATCATTTAAGTCAATAATGTTAGAGGCTTGAGCTGTAAATAAAGCCCCTCCAAAAATGGCTAATGCGATTAAAAATTTTTTAGATTTCATAATGTTAGGATTTTAATTAGATTAATTTATACTGCTAAACTAATTAAAACACTAGTGCAAAAACGATGAAAATGTTAAAAAAATGTTAAAAACACCGTTTTTTCGTTAACCGGTTACGGCAAAAACCGTAATCGTTCAAAAATAACATTTTATTTTAAATAAAAAATTAATTATCAGTAATGTTATATATTAAATTTAGGTTTCTAGTACCGTTTTCTAATCGATTAATAGTAATCTCGTAAAAATTGTCGTCCAGCAATGGTTTTAACAAGTCTGGCCATTCTACAAATATCCAATGTTGCGTATTTAAATACTCTTCAATCCCGAAATTATAAAGTTCTTCTTCATCTTCTAATCGGTACAAATCGAAATGAAAGATGGAGGTCTTGTCTGCTTTATATTCGTTAACTAAAGAATATGTAGGACTGCTTACGGTTTCAGTACAGCCCAAGGCTTTAACTAACTCTTTAATAAGTGTTGTTTTTCCTGCCCCAAGATCCCCATTAAATAGTATGATGTTAGAACTGGACGCTGTTTCAATAATTTTATGGGCAACAGCCGTAAGTGTCTCTAAAGTGTATTCGATTTTCAAACGCTACAAAATTTTTACAAATTTATTGTTTAGGATTTAAAACAACAAATGGAATGATCATTTCTTCCAGAGAAATTCCTCCATGCTGGTAAGTGTTTCTAAAATAGCTTACATAATGATTGTAATTATTAGGGTAAGCGAAAAACAAATCACTTTTGGCAAAAATAAAAGAACTATTCATAGATAGTGAGGGTAAGTGTATTGTTTCGGGATTTTTAGCGACTAAAACATCTTTATCTTCGTAACTTAAACTTCGCCCAGTTTTATAGCGTAAGTTTAAACTGGTGTCGCGATCTCCAATAACCTTAGATGGATTTTTAACGTTTATAGTACCATGGTCGGTAGTTAGTATTAATTTAAAGCCCATTTGTTGTGCTTGAACAATCATTTCTAAAAGTGGAGAATTTTTAAACCAGCTTTGTGTTAAAGAACGGTACGCCTTATCGTTAGAGGCTAATTCCTTAACCACATCCATTTCTGTTTTAGAATGAGACAACATGTCTACAAAGTTATACACCACAACTGTTAAGTCATTATCTTTTAATCCTTTGAAGTTTTCGGCCAGTTTCTTACCAGATTTTAAATTCGTAATTTTATAGTATTCAAATTTAAGATTAGTAAGCCTTAAACGCTTCAATTGTGCTTCTAAAAACTCGGCTTCAAATAAATTTTTTCCACCTTCATCGGTATCATTTTTCCATAATTTAGGATGCATCTTCTCCATATCTTTTGGCATCAATCCAGAGAAAATGGCATTTCTAGCATATTGTGTAGCCGACGGTAAGATGCTAAAGAAAGGAGATTCGGACTCTTTTTTATAATGATTAGTAACAAACGGTTCGAAGGCTTTCCATTGGTCGTAACGTAAATTATCAATTACAACTAATAATGTAGGTTGCTCTTTACTTAGTTCGGGCACCACTTTATCTTTAAATAAATTGTGAGATAAAGTAGGGGCGTCTGTATTTGGTTCGAACCAAGACGGATAATTTTTATCTATAAATTTTCCGAATTGAATATTAGCTTCGCTTTTTTGCGATTCTAAAATTTCAAACATTGCTGGATCCTCAATATCTTCCAATTGAATTTCCCAGTAAATAAGCTTTTGGTAGAGCGCAATCCATTCTTCGTAAGAATTCACCACCGATAGATCCATCGCGATTTTCCTGAATTCTTGCTGGTAATTAGATGTTGTTTTTTCCGAAACTAAACGCGAATGGTCTAAATTCTTCTTTAAACTCAATAAAATCTGATTCGGATTTACTGGTTTTATAAGATAATCGGCAATTTTATTACCAATAGCTTCCTCCATGAGGTACTCTTCTTCACTTTTGGTAATCATCACTACAGGCAGTGTGTCTTTTTTTTCTTTAATCCCGTGCAAGGTTTCTAAGCCCGTAAGACCCGGCATATTTTCGTCTAAAAAAACAATATCGAAAGTGTTATCTTCTAAAATTTCTAAAGCTTCAGTGCCACTTTTACAGGGCGTAACGTTGTAGTTCTTCTTCTCTAAAAAAAGAATATGTGGTTTTAGTAAATCTATTTCGTCGTCAACCCAAAGTATATTAATAGTGTTCATGTATATTTGTTTAAATTTAATTTTAAATATTAAAAGCTTGCAAACTATTAACAAACTCAAAATACTAAACGACCCAATTTACGGATTTATTACTATACCAAATTCGATGATTTTCGATTTAATCGAACATAGATATTTTCAGCGATTGCGTCGCATTTCTCAAATGGGATTGTCATATTTAGTCTATCCGGGTGCGCACCATACGCGATTTCAACACGCCTTAGGTTGTATGCATTTAATGCAGAAAACGGTTAACGTATTGCGCTTTAAGGGGGTTGCTATAAGCGAAGACGAGCAAAACGCACTTTATATTGCGATATTATTACATGATATTGGGCACGGACCATTTTCGCACGCTATGGAGCATAGTATTGTAAATGGAGTCTCGCACGAGCATATCTCTATGCTTTTTATGCAAAAACTGAACGAAGAATTTAACGGCGATTTAACACTTGCCATCGAAATTTTTAGAGGAAAATATAAGCGTCAATTTATGTGCCAATTAATATCTAGTCAAATAGATATGGATCGCGCCGATTATTTAAAACGCGATAGCTTTTATACCGGTGTCGCCGAAGGAAATATTAACAGCGAGCGTTTAATTACGATGCTTAATGTTAAAGATGACTGTTTGGTGGTCGAAAATAAAGGGATTTACAGTGTCGAGAAATTTCTTATAGCACGACGTTTAATGTATTGGCAAGTCTATCTACATAAAACAGGAGTAGCTGCAGAGCAATTATTGATTAGAGTATTGAAAAGAGCAAAGGAGTTAACGCGCGATGGCGCCAAATTAACAGCAAGTAAACCTTTACTGTATTTCCTTAAAAACGATATAACAATGGAACATTTTAATGCTGAAGCTTTAGAATTATTTTCTAAATTAGACGATTATGATATTGTCTCTGCAATGAAAGAATGGCAATATGAAGATGATTTTGTGCTAAAAAACCTCTGCAGTATGATTATTAATCGAGATTTATTAAAATGTAAGTTAAAAAAGAAACCTGTTAAAAAAGAAGTGCTAATAAAGCATCGCGATGCATTAATTGAGAAATATAACATCTCTAAAGCAGAAGCAGATTATTTTGTGTTTTCCGGAGAAGTGTCTAATCAGGCGTTTACAGAAAAAAAACAAAGAATAAAAATTTTACAAAAAAATGGCAAGATTGAAGATATCGTTAAGGCATCAGATCAATTAAACATAAAAGCCTTGTCAAAATCAGTAACTAAATATTTTATATGTTACCCAAAGGAAAAACTTTGATACATTTTTTCTATTTTTGTCAATCATGAAGTTTACAGCAGAACAAATAGCAGATATTTTAGAAGGCGAAATCTTGGGGAACCCAAGTGTTGAAGTTTCCAAACTATCAAAAATAGAAGAAGGCGTTGAAGGGGCATTAACCTTTTTGGCTAATCCGAAGTATACGTCTCATATTTATAATACAAAAGCATCTATTGTAATTGTAAATAAAAGTTTTAATCCAGAGAAAGAAGTAACGCCCACTTTAATTATGGTGGACGATGCTTATAAATCATTTTCTAAACTTTTAGAATATTACAATCAAGTAAAACTTAATAAGTTTGGAATTGAACAGCCTGTCTTTTTACCAGAATCCACACGTATGGGAAAAGACGTTTATATTGGCGCTTTTTCTTATATAGGAGAAAATGTTGTTATAGGCGATAATGTTAAAATTTTTCCAAACTGTTTTATTGGTGATAATGCTACGATAGGTGATAATACAATTCTCTTTTCTGGAGCTAAAATATATTCAGAATGTATTATTGGTAACTATTGTGTCATTAATTCTGGTGTAATAATTGGAGCCGATGGTTTTGGTTTTACCCCTAATGAAAAAGGAGAATATACTAAAATACCTCAAATAGGTAATGTTATTCTTGAAGATTTTGTAGATATTGGGGCAGCAACCACTATCGATCGTGCCACTCTAGGATCTACAATTATTAGAAAAGGAGTAAAGTTAGACAATCAAATTCAAATTGCACACAATGTGGAAATCGGAAAAAACACTGTTATAGCAGCGCAAACAGGTATTGCCGGGTCTACAAAAATAGGAGAGAATTGCCAAATAGGTGGTCAAGTGGGTTTTGCGGGACATATAATAATAGGTAACAATGTAAAAATCCAAGCACAATCTGGTATTGGTCGTAATGTAAAAGATAACGAAGTATTACAAGGCTCTCCAGCTTTCTCTTACGGAGATTATAATAAGTCTTACGTATATTTTAAAAATTTACCAAAAATGGCGAAATCCATAAACCAACTAGAAAAAAAAGATTATGGCAATAGTTAGTACTGAAATAAAGCAAAAAACAATTAATAAGGAAGTATCCTTAACGGGTGTGGGCTTACACACAGGAAAAGATGTCACTTTAACTTTTAAACCAGGACCAATAAATTCTGGATTTGCTTTTAAAAGGGTAGATTTAGAAGGAAGTCCCACCATAGAAGCAGACGCCAATTACGTTACAACCACACAACGTGGTACGTGCTTAGAGAGAAATGGAGTAACAATTCAAACTTGCGAGCACGTCTTAGCTGCATTTGTTGGTTTAGATATTGATAATGCAATTATAGAATTAAACAATTCTGAACCACCAATTCTAGACGGGTCTTCGAAATTTTTTGTTGAAGCTATTGAAGAAGCAGGAATTGTAGAACAAGATGCTTTTAGAGAAGAATACGTGGTTAAAAACGTTATTTCTTACGTAGATGAAGAGTCTGGAAGCGAAATTCTTATTATGCCTGCAAACGAATACCAAATAACGACAATGGTCGATTTTGGTACAAAAGTTCTAGGAACTCAAAATGCGACTTTAAATACGATGTCTCGTTTTAAAGAAGAAATTGCAAGTTCTAGAACATTTAGTTTTTTACACGAACTAGAAATGCTGTTAGAAAACGGACTTATAAAAGGAGGAGACTTAAACAATGCTATTGTATATGTAGATAAAGAATTATCTGAGAGTACAATGGAGAAGTTAAAAGTTGCTTTTAATAAAGACTCTATTTCAGTAAAGCCAAACGGCATTTTAGACAACCTAACCTTGCACCACCCTAATGAAGCAGCGCGACATAAGCTTTTAGATGTTATGGGCGACTTAGCGCTGATAAAAACGAGAATTAGAGGTAAAGTTATTGCTAATAAACCAGGGCATTTTGTAAACACTCAGTTCGCAAAAAAAATGTCTAAATTAATAAAAAATGAACGTCGTAACAACGTTCCAACTATCGATTTGAGTCAAGAGCCCGTAATGGATGTGAATCAAATTATGCAGATGTTGCCTCATAGACAGCCATTTTTACTAATTGATAAGATATTTGAAATTACAAATGACCGCGTTATAGGAATGAAAAACGTAACGATAAACGAATCGTTTTTCCAAGGTCATTTTCCTGGTGCTCCAGTAATGCCAGGCGTTCTTATAGTAGAAGCAATGGCACAGACAGGAGGAATATTGGTATTAAGTACAGTGCCAGATCCAGAAAATTATCTAACTTTCTTTATGAAAATGGATAATGTTAAGTTTAAACAAAAAGTAGTACCAGGAGATACTTTAATTTTTAAATGTACTTTAATCTCACCAATTCGCCGCGGAATTTGCCATATGCAAGGGTACGCTTATGCGAATGGTAAATTATGTGCCGAAGCAGAATTAATGGCACAAATATCAAAAGTAAAATAAGAATCAATAACAAAAATTAAAAAATGAACCAACCACTAGCTTACGTGCATCCAGGTGCTAAAATTGCTAAAAATGTAGTCATTGAGCCTTTTACAACCATACACAACAATGTTGTTATTGGAGATGGCACTTGGATTGGAAGCAATGTTACCATTATGGAAGGTGCCAGAATTGGAAAAAACTGTAGTATTTTTCCTGGTTCAGTTATTTCGGGAGTACCCCAAGATTTAAAATACGACGATGAAGACACGCTAACTATTATTGGTGATAATGTTACCATAAGAGAGTGCGTTACTATAAATAGAGGAACTACCCATAAAATGAAAACAGTTGTGGGTAATAACTGTTTAATTATGGCCTATTGCCACATCGCACACGATTGCGTAATTGGAGATCATTGTATATTTTCTAACAATACAACATTAGCTGGGCATATAACGGTTGGTGATTATGTGGTATTGGCTGGAATGACAGCCGTGCATCAATTTTGTTCTATTGGTAATCACGCCTTCGTAACAGGAGGGTCTCTAGTTAGAAAAGATGTACCTCCCTTTGTAAAAGCAGGTCGCGAACCTTTATCGTATGTTGGTATAAACTCTGTAGGACTTAGACGTCGCGGGTTTACAACCGATAAAATTAGAGAAATTCAAAATATATATAGAATTTTATATCAAAAGAACTACAACAATACGCAAGCAGCTGGAATTATTGAAGCCGAAATGGAAGCAACTCACGAACGTGACGAAATCCTTCAGTTTATAAAAGATTCTCAAAGAGGAATAATGAAAGGCTATTTCAAGTCTAATTAATCTCTATAGCTATAACAATCAAATATTAAAACATTAATAAACACAATGGCAACAACATCAGATATTAGAAACGGACTGTGCATTAAATATAATAATGATATCTATAAGATAACAGAATTTTTGCATGTAAAACCAGGAAAAGGACCTGCATTTGTAAGAACCAAAATGAAGAGTGTTACTAACGGAAAAGTATTAGATAATACGTTTTCTGCGGGACATAAAATTGAAGATGTTCGTGTTGAAACCCATAAATTTCAGTTTTTGTACCATGATGGAGAGTTCTATCATTTTATGAATGAAGAAGATTATACGCAAATTCGTTTATTAGAGGCCGCTTTAGATAGACCAGATTTAATGAAAGAGGGGCAAATTGTAACTGTAATTATTAACACAGAAGACAATATGCCATTATCTGTTGAAATGCCGGCTAGTGTTGTTTTAGAAGTTACACATACAGAACCAGGGGTTAAAGGAAACACAGCAACCAATGCTTCTAAACCTGCAACCGTAGAAACAGGAGCAGAAGTAAGCGTACCTTTATTTATAAATGAAGGCGATAAAATTAAAATAGAAACTGAAAAAGGAACCTATAAAGAAAGGGTAAAAGAATAGTAACAAGATCTTTTTATTTTCCATAAACTAGTTTTTATATGAAATTCTCCAAATCGTATTCTTTAAAGGAAATAGCGCAATTAATTAATTGCGATTATGTTGGCGATGACGATTTCCCTGTGTTAGGAATGAACGAAATTCACGTGGTAACTTCAGGAGATATCGTTTTTGTAGATCATCCTAAATATTACGACAAAGCACTGCAGTCGGAAGCCACTGTTGTTCTCATTAATAAAAAAGTGGACTGCCCAGAAGGAAAAGCGTTGCTCATTAGCGACGATCCGTTCAGGGATTTCAATGCTTTAACGCATCATTTTAAACCGTTTGAAAGTGCCAATGTGAGCATTTCACCTTCAGCAACTATTGGAAAAAACACCACAATTCAACCCAACTGTTTTATTGGTCATAACGTAACTATAGGAGACGACTGTATTATTCATTCTAATGTTAGTATTTATGATGATACGGTTATTGGTAACAATGTAGTTATTAACGCAGGGACTATTTTAGGTGCCAGTGCTTTTTATTATAAAAAACGCCCCGAAGGTTACGATCAGTTAATTTCTGGCGGACGCGTAGTTATAGAAAGCAACGTGCATATTGGTGCATTATGTTCTATAGATAAAGGCGTAACCGGAGATACTACAATAGGCGAGGGGAGCAAATTAGATAATCAAATCCAGGTGGGACACGATACAGTTATTGGAAAACACTGTTTAATTGCTTCTCAAACAGGAATTGCTGGATGTTGTATTATTGAAGATGGCGTAACTCTTTGGGGACAAGTCGGTACAACAAGCGGTATTACGATTGGTGAAAATGCCGTCGTTTTGGGCCAAGCAGGTGTAACCAAATCTATTCCCGGTAATAAAACATATTCTGGAACGCCAATAAATGAAGCGCGCGCAAAACTGAGAGAAATAGCGACGCTTAGAAAACTTCCAGAAATAATAGAACAATTAAAAACGAAATAATATGACAGCTAAAGAAGTAGTTAAACAATTTTACGCTCTTGATTTTGCTAAAGACAATGGCGTTTTAGAGTTTATTCATCCAGAATGCGAATTAAATTGGAATAGTAGTAAAGGCTATACGAGTTTAGATTATAAAGATATCGAAGAAAAAATAACGGGTATAAAAGAATCGTTTTTAACCTTCAATTATAAGTTAAGTCATTTATTAGAAGATAATAATACAGTTACAGCACGATATACCATTTATGGAACACCAATCGAGCAAGATAATGACGATAACAACGAAGAAGCAATAGCTCATTTTATCTCTATTTGGGAGGTTAAAGAAGGCAAATTGTACAGAGGATATGAGATAAGTCAGCTATTAGATGATAAAGCTGAAAATATCTCTACCTTTTCAGAAATAAATATATAAAAATCATTAATAAATAGCGCTCAAAACCTTATTTTTGCAGCGTTTTAAATTATAAACTATAGAGATGAGCGTTTTAGTAAACAAAAATTCAAAAATAATAGTTCAAGGATTTACTGGTAGTGAGGGTACGTTTCACGCAGGACAAATGATTGAATACGGAACTAACGTAGTTGGTGGTGTTACACCAGGTAAAGGTGGTCAAACACATTTAGATAGACCGGTTTTCAATACTGTTTCAGAAGCTGTTGAAAAAGCAGGAGCTGACACAACAATCATTTTTGTGCCACCAGCATTTGCTGCAGATGCAATTATGGAAGCTGCAGACGCGGGTATTAAAGTAATTATTACAATTACTGAAGGTATCCCTGTTACTGATATGATTAAGGCTGCCGATTACATTAAAGGTAAAGACTGTCGTTTAGTTGGGCCTAACTGTCCAGGAATAATTACTCCAGGTGAAGCTAAAGTTGGTATTATGCCAGGTTTCGTTTTCAAAAAAGGTACCGTTGGTATCGTTTCTAAATCAGGAACTTTAACATACGAAGCTGCCGATCAAGTTGTAAAACAAGGATTAGGTATCACAACTGCTATTGGAATTGGTGGAGATCCAATTATTGGAACAACAACTAAAGAAGCTGTTGAGTTATTAATTAACGATCCAGAAACGGAAGCAGTAGTAATGATTGGTGAAATTGGAGGTCAGTTAGAAGCAGATGCTGCTAATTGGTACAAAGCTAGTGGTAGTAAAAAGCCAGTTATTGGTTTTATCGCTGGTGAAACTGCTCCAGCGGGCCGTACAATGGGCCACGCAGGTGCTATTGTTGGTGGAAGTGATGACACTGCTCAAGCTAAAAAAGCAATTATGAGAGAATGTGGTATTCACGTAGTAGATTCTCCAGCTGAAATAGGTAAGAAAGTTGCTGAAGTATTAGCGAAAGTTAACGCATAAGCATTACATAATTTTAAAAAAGGCTATCTATACTTAGATAGCCTTTTTTTTGCTTTAAACTGAAGGGTGTTTTAAATTTAGTTAAGAGAGTAATTAGAAGTATTTCTATGATAAATGAAGGTTTTAATAATGTGTACTTGGTTTAAGAAAAAAAAGGTTAATTATTATAGCAATGGTATTAAATGTAATTTCATAATTAGAGCGTATTCTTATTGTTAAATACTGTTAAAATATGTATAATCCATAGTGCTTATCAATGCGTTGGATGTACTTTAGCTCACAAACTTTTTTATATAATAATAGCTACTAAAAGTAGTTAACTAACAGTACCAAAAATGAAACATTTAAAATGGATTGTTGTTGTAATGCTTGTCGCATTTATTTACAGTTGTAAAAACAATAATAACGAAGCGGGGATTACTGCTAAAACAGAAGTTAAAAAGGATGTTAATGGGTTCGCTTACGAAACCGTTGCTAACGATCCCACAGGTTTGCGGTTATATACTTTAGACAATGGCCTCAAAGTGTATTTAAGCAAAAACACAGACGAGCCTAAAATTCAAACCTATATTGCGGTTCGTGCGGGTTCTAATTACGATCCAAAAGAATCTACTGGTTTAGCGCACTATTTAGAGCATATGGTATTTAAAGGCACGCATAAAATTGGATCCTTAGATTGGGAAAAAGAAAAAGTATATCTCGATTCTATTTCTAGTCTTTACGAGCAACACCGTGTTGAGCAAGATCCAGATAAAAAATTGGCGTTGTATAAACAGATAGACGAAGTATCGCTTGCCGCATCACAGTTTTCTGTGGCTAACGAATACGATAAAATGACGAGCTCTATTGGTGCAACAGGAACCAATGCACATACTTGGTACGAAGAGACAGTATACAAAAATAAAATCCCTGTTAACGAATTAGATAAGTGGTTAGCTTTAGAAGAAGAGCGTTTTAGTACTTTAGTATTACGTTTATTCCACACAGAGTTAGAAGCTGTTTTCGAAGAGTTTAACCGTGGGCAAGATAGTGATGGTAGAAAGGCTGCCACGGCAATGTTAGAAGGGTTATTTCCAAATCATCCTTATGGGCAACAAAGTACAATAGGTACGGCAGAGCATCTTAAAAATCCATCGTTAGTAGATATCAATAATTATTTCGATACGTATTATGTGCCTAATAATATGGCAATGGTTTTAGTGGGGGATATCGATTTCGAAAAAACGATTGAAAAAGTAAATAATACCTTCGGAAAATTAGAAGGTAAGGCAGTTGTTCATCCAAAATTACCAACGGAAGCGCCTATTGAAGAAATCGTAATTAAAGAAGTGTTTGGGCCAACCTCTGAAAGTGTGTCTTTGGCATTTCGTTCTAAAGGTGTAAATACAAAAGAACAACAATTAGTAACGCTTTGCGATATGTTATTAGCAAATGGAAAAGCGGGACTTATCGATTTAAATTTAAAGCAAAAGCAATTAGTGCAAAGTGCCGGTGCTTCAGCGTCATTTTTTAACGACTACGGCTATCATAGATTTTATGGCGCTCCAAAAGATGGGCAGACGCTAGACGATGTGAAAACGTTGCTTTTAGACCAAATTGAATTACTTAAAAAAGGTGCGTTCGAAGACTGGATGTTAACTGCTGTTATTAACGATCTTAAAAAATCGCAATTAGAGGAATACGAAAATAATACCGGTTTAGCTTCTGCTTATTACGAAGCGTTTATTCACCACGAGAAATGGGAAGATAAAGTGTCGTTTTTAGACGATTTAAAAGCGATTACAAAACAAGAAATTGTAGCATTTGCGGCGTCTTTTTACGGCGAAAATTATGTGCTAACGTACAAACGTAAAGGTGTAGACAATTCTATTGTTAAAGTCTCCAATCCTGGGATTACGCAAGTTAACTTAAATAGAGATAAAGCATCGGAGTATATTGTAAATTTCAATGCAACAGAGTCTAAACCTTTAGCGCCTGTTTATATCGATTATAAGTCTGAAATTAAGAAATCAAGTACAGAAAGCGGAATCGAAGTGTCGTATATTAATAATAAGACTAACGATTTATTTAGCCTGAATTTTATATTCGATATGGGTGCTAATAACGATAAAAAGCTAGAATTAGCTATCGGTTATATTGACTATTTGGGAACTGAAAAGTTTTCAGCTGAAGACTTAAAGAAAGAATTTTATAAGTTAGGTATCGATTATTCATTTAGAACAGGATTAGAAAATACATACGTATCGTTAAGTGGTTTAAAAGAAAATTTGCCAGCAGGGTTAGAATTGCTAGAAAGTCTTTGGTCTACTGCAAAAGCAGACCCAGAAGCGTATGTTAAATACGTGGAGTCTATTGCTAAAAGTAGACAAAACAATAAAACGAATAAAGCGGCTATTTTACGAGGTGGATTATTAAATTATGCTAAATATGGCGAGCAATCGGCAGTGCGTAACATTATTCCTATCACAGAAATGGTAGCGATTAATCCGCAGGAATTAGTAGACATTACTAACGATTTAAAAAATTATAAGCAACGCATTTTCTATTACGGAAAGAATGTAGATATTGCTATTAATGCTTTAAATAAGAGCTATAAAACAGCTAAAGAGCTTAAGGCGTACCCAGAAGCGCTTACGTTTACAGAAAATGAAACAGGAGGTAATGTGTATTTCGTAGATTACGATATGGTACAATCAGAAGTGATGTTTTTAGCAAAAAGTAATACGTTCAATGCTGAAGATATTGCCGTAAGTACTTTATTTAATAATTATTTTGGCGCTGGTTTATCTTCCATTGTGTTTCAAGAAATCCGTGAATCGAAAGCCTTAGCGTATTCTGCTTGGGCAAATTATGCAATGGCAAGAGACAACGATAATTCTAATTACTTAATGGCGTATATGGGAACTCAAGCCAACAAAATGCCAGAGGCTGTAAGTGCGATGTTAGCATTATTAAGTGAGATGCCAGAAGTAGAAGATCAATTTAATTCGGCTAAGGATGCTACACTTAAAAAAATAGCGGCAGAGCGTATTACTAAAGCCAATATTTTTTGGAATTACGAACGTTTGCAAAAGCAAGGAATAGATAACGATAATAGAGAAGCGATTTATAACGCTATTGAAAAAATGACTTTATCAGATTTAAAAACGTTTTTCAATACCACTATTAAAGGTGAAGAATACACTGTTATAGTAATCGGAAACAAAAAAGATATCGATTTCCAAACACTTAAAAAATTAGGTGAAGTGAAAGAAGTAGAGGCCGATTATTTATTTAATTACGCCATACCTTCAGAAATAAAAAGCTAATCCCTTTAAAGTCTTAGTATTTTAAAACTAATATAGTTACAGTAAAACCTCACTTTTTCTTATAATTGTGAGGTTTTTTGTATTTATAACCGGTAGTAATTATTATATTTGAATACGAATAAACCATAGAGAAAAATGAAAATTTTAGAAGGAAAAACAGCCATCATAACAGGAGCAAGTCGCGGAATAGGAAAAGGGATTGCTCAGGTTTTTGCTCAACAAGGCGCTAACGTGGCTTTTACATACAGCGCTTCGGTAGAGGCGGCGAACACCTTAGAAAAAGAATTAAACGCTTTAGGTGTTAAAGCAAAAGGATATAAAAGTAACGCTGGAAATTTCGACGAAGCACAAACGCTTGCCGAAGAGGTGGTGAAAGAATTTGGTAGTATCGATATTTTAGTAAACAATGCCGGAATTACAAAGGATAATTTATTAATGCGTATTACCGAAGATGATTTCGATAAAGTGATAGAAGTGAACTTGAAATCGGTTTTTAATATGACGAAAGCGGTGCAGCGCACAATGCTTAAACAACGAAAAGGCTCTATAATTAATATGAGTTCGGTTGTTGGATTAAAAGGTAATGCGGGGCAAACAAACTACGCGGCTTCAAAAGCAGGAATTATAGGTTTTTCTAAGTCTGTAGCTTTAGAGTTAGGATCAAGAAATATTAGAAGTAACGTAATCGCGCCAGGTTTTATTGAAACTGAAATGACGGCGAAATTAGATGAAGAAACGGTAAAAGGATGGCGTAATGCTATTCCTTTAAAACGTGGTGGTACTCCAGAAGATATCGCTAACGTGTGTGTGTTTTTAGCTAGCGATATGTCGGCTTATATCACCGGGCAAACTATAAATGTAGATGGCGGAATGCTAACATAATAGAATTTAAAAATTAATGAGTTATCAAACTCTTTTATATATCATTCTAGCTGGAATTGCAGCTCTTTTATTAGCGCTTTTTCAATACAAATACAAAACAAAAAGCGCTTCTAACAAGACTGCGCTTTTTGTGATTTTAAGGACGATTACTTTGTTTTCTGTGTTTCTGTTGTTAATTAACCCGGAATTCGAACAGTTAACTATTACTACAGAAAAACCTACCTTAGTGGTGGCTGTAGATAATTCGAGCTCTATAAAACACTTGAATCAAGACGATAAAGTAAATCAGTTTTTAATAGCGTTAAAAGAAAACACAGCTATAAATGATCGGTTTACTGTCGATTTATACTCCTTCGGAAGCCTATTACAATCATTAGATACGTTGGGTTTTAGCGAAAATCAAACCAACATCTCTTCAGCGTTTTCCAGTTTACACCAAATTTATAAAAACACGGTCTCACCAACCCTTTTAATTACCGATGGAAACCAGACTTTTGGTAACGATTACGAATTTTCGGCGAAGAAATATAATCAGGAAATTTATCCTATTATTTTAGGAGATACCACGCTGTATGTAGATATTAAATTGCAACAGTTAAATGTGAATAAATATGTGTTTTTAAAAAATAAATTTCCAGTTGAAGCGATAGCGGTATATTCAGGTAACAGCAATTTTTCAACTACATTTCAAGTCACACAGGGTAATGCTGTAGTATTTTCAAAAATTGTGTCGTTTTCAAAAACAAAAACGTCTGAAGTCATTTCTTTTAATTTACCAGCAAACAAGGTTGGAGTGCACGCTTACAAGGCGACATTAGTGCCAATTAACACCGAAAAAAACAAAGTTAATAACGTAAGAGATTTTGCGGTTGAAGTCATCGACCAGAAAACAAATGTAGCTTTAGTGAGTGCGTTGTTACATCCCGATTTAGGCGCATTGAAAAAAAGTATAGAAACAAACGAGCAACGCTCTGTAACCCTCTTTAAACCGAATGAATTACTAGGGAAGCTCGACGATTTTCAGTTGGTTATTGTTTACCAGCCAGACAATAGTTTTAGTCAGTTATTTGCTGAAATGAAAGATGTTAACAAGAATAAATTTGTAATAACAGGCACAAAAACCGATTGGACTTTTTTAAATGCGCAGTCCGAAAATTACAGGCAAGATATTACCTCACAAACCGAAGACTACCAAGCCCATTTAAATACGAGTTATTCTGCGTTTATTGTTGAAGATTTAAATTTCGTATCTTTACCACCTTTAGTGTCATCTTTTGGAGCACCCGAATTTTCTGTACCTCTAGAAACACTATTGTATAAAACCATTGGAAACTTTAAAACAGACGAGCCGCTTTTAGCCACTTTTGAAGTCGGCTCGAAACGTGAAGCCATTTTATTTGGAGAGAACATTTGGAGATGGCGGGCTCAAAACTACCTAAATACCGAAAATTTTAATGAGTTTGATAACTTTTTTGGTAAAATTATTCAGTACTTAAGTTCTAATAAACGAAAGAATAGACTGGAATTAGATTTCGATTCGTTTTATCAAGGAGCGACTAATGTGGTTATAAAAGCACACTATTTTAATAAAAATTACGAGTTTGATAAGACAGAAGCGCTGTCCTTATCGATTGAAAATAAGGACAATACACTAGTTAAAGCAGTGCCTTTCTTGTTAAATAATAATGTATACGAAGCCGATTTGAACGATTTACCCGCCGGCGAATATAGTTTTACAGTGCGAACTAAGTCTGAAAATATTTCAAAAGCAGGCCAATTTAAAATTTTAGAATATAGCGTAGAACAACAGTTTTATAATGCTAATGCATCAAAATTAGAGTACATTGCCAAAAATAGTAACGGACAAAGTTATTATATAGATAATTATAGTGAGATGTTTAATAATCTCTCGGAAAATGAGGCCTTTAAACCGCTTCAGAAAAGTAATAAAAGTACAGTGCCATTAATAGATTGGAAGTATTTATTAGCATTAATAGCGTTAAGTCTTTCAGTAGAATGGTTTTTAAGAAAATATAAAGGATTAATTTAAATAAATAAAAAAGAAGTAAATGGACAAATTACCAAAAGTAGGAATACCAATAATAATAGGAATTGTAATACTTTTAATAGTATTATTTAAATCGACAGTAACGATTGACTCCGGTAAAGCAGGTGTGTTATATCGAACCTTTGATAACGGTGTAGTAACCGACGAGCCACCTTTAGGTGAAGGATTTCATATTGTTGCCCCTTGGAACAGAGTGACTGTTTACGAAGTGCGTCAGCAAGAAATTTTAGAGCAAATGAATGTGTTATCTTCAAACGGGTTAGATATTAGATTAGAAGCTTCAGTTTGGTTTCAGCCTAGATTCGAAGATTTGGCTAAATTACATCAAGAAAAAAGTCAGATGTACAAAGATCGTGTGCTATTACCAGCAATAAGATCGGCAGCTCGTAGCGTTGTAGGACGTTATACACCAGAACAATTATACTCTAGTAAACGTGATGCCATTCAGCAAGAAATTTTTGTAGAAACAAAAAATATAGTGCAAGATCAATATATCCAGTTAAACGAAGTCTTAGTTAGAGATGTAACGTTGCCATCCACTATAAAAGACGCTATTGAGCGTAAATTAAAGCAAGAGCAAGAGTCTTTAGAATATGAATTTAGATTAGTTAAAGCTACTAAAGAAGCACAGAAACAAATTATTGAAGCGCAAGGTAAAGCAGATGCGAATAGAATTTTAAGCGCATCGATAACCGATAAAATCCTTCAAGACAAAGGTATTGAAGCTACGATAAAATTATCAGAATCACCTAATAGTAAGGTGGTTGTAATTGGAGCTGGAGATAGCGGAATGCCAATAATTTTAGGAAACTAAACGTCTTAATAAGCTAATGTTAGAATTTTATCATAAAACATTTGGTTTTACAGAATAAAATTAACGATATTTGCACTCAATAAAACAAGAACAATGACATTTATTCAATTCCATCATCATTTTCATAGTTGCTCTCAAGCGAAGTGAAAGTGTATTGAATAAAACCAAGATATTTTTAAAACCCGTTTGAGTAAATCAAACGGGTTTTTTGTTTCTACTCACTATCGATTTACTCAAATTTAATAAATCTAATTAAAATGAGTAAATTAAAAATTGCAGTTCAAAAATCTGGACGACTCAACGAAGAGTCAATGCAAATTCTAAAAAACATTGGAATATCAATCGATAACGGTAAAGAACAACTTAAAGCATCGGCACGAAATTTTCCGTTAGAAGTGTTTTATCTTAGAAATGGCGACATTCCACAGTATTTAAGAGATGGCGTTGTAGATATCGCTATTATCGGGGAGAATGTTTTAATCGAAAAAGGGGAAGATTTACCTATTGTAGAACGTCTAGGCTTTTCTAAATGTAAGGTCTCTATTGCTGTGCCAAAGTCTTCTAAAGCAAAATGTTTAAGAGATTTAGAAGGTAAACGCATAGCCACCTCTTACCCCAACACGGTCAATCAGTTTTTAGAGAAAAATAAGTTAACGGCCGACTTGCACGTTATTAGTGGATCGGTAGAAATTGCCCCAAATATTGGGTTGGCAGATGCTATCTGCGATATCGTTTCTAGCGGTAGTACTTTATTTAAAAACGGATTAAAGGAGATTGAAGTCTTATTAAAATCTGAAGCTGTGCTAGCTGTATCTCCTAAAATTTCAGAAGAAAATAAAGTCTTATTAGATACCATCCAATTTAGAATGCGTGCGGTTTTAAAAGGTCAAAACTCGAAATATGTACTCTTAAACGCACCAAACGAAAAACTAGCGCAAATTATAAAATTACTACCTGGAATGAAAAGTCCAACCGTATTGCCTTTGGATGATAAAGGTTGGAGTTCTGTACATTCAGTAATTAATGAGAATGAATTATGGGCGGTAATAGATGCGTTAAAAGACTCAGGTGCCCAAGGAATTTTAGTATGTCCAATCGAAAAAATGGTAGTGTAATGAATATAATTGAAAACCCTAAAAGAGACTGTTGGGCTGAGCTTTTAAAGCGTCCAACTCAAACAGTAAATGACATTGAAAAAACTGTCAATGAAATATTCGATGATATTAATAGAAATGGCGATGTAGCCGTTTCAAAATACACACATATATTTGATGGTGTGCAATTAACGCGCTTTACTGCATCAGAAGAAGAGATAAATCAAGCAACTCAAGCGGTTTCGCCAGAATTAAAGAAGGCCATACAGCAAGCTAAATCTAATATTGAAAAATTCCACACAGCTCAAAAGACCACAAAAATAGAAATTGAAACCCAAGAAGGTGTTACGTGTTGGCAAGAAAAAAGAGCGATTCAAAAAATAGGATTGTACATCCCTGGTGGGACGGCTCCTTTATTTTCAACGGTTTTAATGTTGGCCATTCCTGCCCAGATTGCGGGTTGTAAAGATATTGTTTTATGTACGCCACCAAATAAAGAGGGTAAAATAGCTAACGAAATTTTGTATGCGGCGCAGCTATGTGGCGTTTCAAAAGTGATTAAAATTGGTGGAATTCAGGCTATTGCCGGACTAACTTTTGGTACAGAAACCATTCCTAAAGTCTACAAAATCTATGGTCCCGGAAACCAATTCGTAACCGTTGCGAAACAAATAGCTACAAAATACGGTGTTGCAATCGATATGCCTGCTGGTCCCAGTGAGCTATTGGTAATGGCCGATGTTACCGCTAATGCGGAATACGTGGCCTCTGATTTGTTAAGTCAAGCAGAGCACGGGGCCGATAGTCAAGTGCTATTAGTGTCAACTTCAAAACCTTTAATTACTGCTGTCGAAAAGGAGGTTGAAAAACAGTTAAAGGTTTTGCCAAGGCAGGCAATGGCAAAAAAAGCAATAGAAAACTCTAAGTTAATTTTGGTGAAGAATGATGCAGAAGCTTTAGATTTAATAAATGAATACGCCCCCGAGCATTTTATAATTTGTACAGAAAACGAAGCGTTCTATTGTAACGGTATCGTCAATGCAGGCTCCGTTTTTGTTGGTAATTTTACACCTGAAAGTGCTGGCGATTATGCGTCGGGAACCAACCACACTTTACCTACTAATGGATTTAGTAAAGCCTATTCGGGAGTAAATTTAGATAGTTTTATGAAGAGTATGACGTTTCAAAAAATCACTAAAAAAGGGTTGTTAAATATTGGTAAAACAATTGAAATAATGGCAGAAGCTGAAGGCCTACACGCTCACAAAAATGCCGTTTCCATCCGATTAAAAGATTTATAATGAGTATACAACATTTAATAAGAGCAAACATAAAGGCCTTAAAACCGTACTCTTCAGCACGCGACGAGTTTCAGGAAAAAAGCAATGCGATGGTGTTTTTAGATGCTAACGAAAATCCGTTCGAAAATGGCGTTAATCGGTATCCCGATCCGCAACAATTAGAAGTAAAAAATCTATTGTCACAAATAAAGGAGTGTCCGATAGAAAATATAGTTTTAGGTAATGGAAGCGATGAAATCTTAGACCTAATCATTAGAGCGTTTTGTGAGCCCAATCAAGACAATATAATCACCCTGCCGCCAACCTATGGTATGTATGAGGTTTTGGCTAATATAAATGCTGTAGCGGTTAAAAAAGTAGTGTTAACCGAAGACTTTCAACCACGAGTCGACGCTATTTTAGAGGCGGCCACAGCACATAGTAAAATTTTGTTTTTATGTTCACCTAATAATCCTTCTGGAAATAGTTTCTCGGGAGATAGTGTTGACGAATTATTGCGTAAATTTAAGGGTGTTGTAGTGATAGATGAAGCATACATCGATTTTTCAGAGCAACAAAGTTGGTTAAACAAATTAGAGCAATTCCCTAATCTTATTATTACACAAACCTTATCTAAAGCCTATGGTTTAGCGGCGATTAGACTTGGTGTGTGTTACGCTTCTGCAGAAATAACGCGCGTACTTAACAGTATAAAACCACCATATAATGTAAACGCATTAACTCAAGAAAAAGCAAAAGAGAGACTGTTAAACATCGATACTGTTTCTGAAGAAATTGAACGGATTAAAAACAATAGATCCACTCTAATTTCAGCTTTAAAGTCCATTTATTGCGTTGAGAAAATTTATCCGTCAGACTGTAATTTCGTGCTTATAAAAGTTGATAATGCTACAAAACGGTATAGTGAATTAATTAATAAGGGCATTGTGATTAGAAACAGAACAAACGAGTCGTTATGCCATAATTGTTTACGTTTAACCGTTGGGACAGCCAAGGAAAATGCATTATTAATACAAAGCTTAGAAGCTTTAAAATAGAATTTAAAAATGAAAAAAGTATTATTTATAGACCGAGACGGTACACTAATTAAGGAACCGGCCGATGAACAAATTGATGCATTCGATAAACTGGAATTCTATCCCAAAGTGTTTCAATATCTAAGTAAAATAGCGACTGAATTAGATTTTGAAATTGTAATGGTTACCAACCAAGATGGTTTAGGCACTAAAGAGTATCCTGAAAGCACGTTTTGGCCCGTTCAGAATTTTATTCTAAAAACTTTTGAAGCAGAAGGTGTTATCTTTAAAGAACAATTTATAGATAAAACTTTTGCTAAAGATAATGCGCCCACACGCAAACCAAATACAGGGTTATTAACCCAGTATTTCTCTAAAGATTACGATTTAACAAATTCCTTTGTTATTGGAGATCGCTTAACCGATGTAGAATTGGCAAAAAATTTAAATGCTCGGGCTATTTTTATAAATGATAATACTAATTTAGGAACGAGTGAAATTACAGTAAAACAAACCGATTTACAATCTTTTATAGCTCTAGAAACAAACGATTGGAAGGTGATTTACGAGTTTTTAAAGCTTAAAGAACGCTCTGCGCGTAGTATTAGAAATACTAATGAAACTAAAATAGCTATTGAATTAAATTTAGACGGAACAGGCAATAGTGAAATAGACACGGGGATTGCTTTTTTCGACCATATGTTAGATCAAATTGCACGACACGGTCAATTAGATTTAAACATTAAAGTTGTTGGGGATTTAGATGTCGATGAACACCACACCATTGAAGATACGGCAATCGCTTTAGGTGACGTTTTTGCAGAAGCATTAGGTAACAAATTAGGAGTGGAACGCTACGGGTTTTGTTTACCAATGGACGATTGTTTAGCACAAGTAGCGATCGACTTTGGCGGTAGAAATTGGTTAGTTTGGGAAGCCGATTTTAAACGCGAGATGATTGGTAAAATGCCCACAGAAATGTTTGTTCACTTTTTTAAATCCTTTACCGATGGGGCAAAGTGTAACTTAAATATAAAAGCTGAAGGTGCAAACGAACACCACAAAATTGAAGCTATTTTTAAAGCCTTTGCTAAAGCCATAAAAATGGCTGTAAAACGCGATACAGAGAAAATGGTGTTACCCAGCACAAAAGGTGTGCTATAGGTATTTATTAATGAATATTAAAGAACAGATAATGAATGTAGTTATTATAGATTACGGCGCTGGAAATATTAAAAGCTTGCAATTTGCTTTTAAGCGCTTAGGCGTATCGGCAAAACTAACTAGTAATCCAGAAGAGATTAGTGTGGCAGATAAAGTTATCTTTCCTGGTGTCGGAGAAGCGAGTAGCGCTATGGAAATGTTAAAAAACAGTAAATTAGACCTTCTTATCCCTACTTTAAAACAACCCGTTTTAGGCATTTGCTTAGGTATGCAATTATTATGTAACAGCTCAGAAGAGGGGAGTACTAAAGGTTTAGGGATCTTTAACACCGAAGTGAAACAATTTTCTACGGCTGTTAAAGTGCCTCAAATGGGATGGAATACTATTACCAATTTAAAATCGGGGTTGTTTAAAAACATTAAAGAAGACGCGTTTATGTATTTGGTGCATAGTTTTTATGCGGTAACAAACGCGCAAACCATTGCAACAACCCATTACGATTTGGATTACGCTTCAGCCTTACAACATAATAATTTTTATGGGGTACAATTTCATCCGGAGAAAAGCGGTGAAATTGGCGCGCAACTTTTAAGGAACTTTTTGACCTTAGAGTAAGCTATTTTAAAAACATTCAGTAAAAAATAAAGAAAGAGATCGTCATTTTAATAATGACTAGCAGCAAAGAAACTTATGAGAATACTACCAGCAATAGATATAATAGACGGTAAATGTGTACGCTTAACGAAAGGCGATTACAGCACAAAAAAAATATATAACGAAAACCCTTTGGAGGTTGCCAAACAGTTTGAAGATTCAGGGATTACTTACCTACATTTAGTGGATTTAGATGGGGCTAAAGCAAAGCATATTGTGAATTACAAAGTGTTAGAAAATATTGCCACAAAAACAAATTTGAAAATAGATTTTGGCGGCGGATTAAAATCTAGTGACGATTTAATAACGGCTTTTAATTCTGGAGCAAAGCAAATAACGGGAGGAAGTATCGCGGTGCATGATACCGAAATTTTCGAAAGTTGGGTGGCTAAGTACGGTTCTCAGAAAATTATTTTGGGAGCCGATTGTAAAAACGAAAATATTGCCATTAGTGGTTGGTTAGAAGAAAGCAGTTTAAAAGTGGTACCTTTTATAAAAGAATACCAGAAAAAAGGAATTCAATACGTTATTTGTACCGATATCGCGAAAGATGGAATGCTAGAAGGGCCGTCGTTCGATTTATATAAAAAAATTATTTCAGAATGTTCTAACGGTAACAGTACAGATCAATCTATAAAATTAATAGCTTCTGGTGGTATTTCAAGTATCGATGAGTTGCCAAAACTAAAAGCGCTAGGCTGTGAAGCTGTAATTATAGGAAAAGCCATTTACGAAAACCGAATCAGTTTAAAAGAACTAGAACGTTTTGTTTAACTAATTTAAAGAATATTATAGAATCCAAATCACATATTATGTTAACAAAACGCATTATTCCGTGTCTCGATATAAAGAACGGACGCACCGTAAAAGGAATTAATTTTAAGCAATTACGAGATGCCGGCGATCCTGTAGAATTAGCAAAACGCTATGCCGATATGGGGGCAGATGAACTTGTATTTTTAGACATCTCTGCTACTTTAGAAGAACGAAACACCACTTTAGAGATGGTTTTAAAGGTCGCAGAGCACATTAATATTCCGTTTACTGTTGGTGGTGGTATTTCTTCAATAGAGGATGTTGATAGGCTTTTAAAATCGGGAGCAGATAAAGTGTCTGTAAATTCTTCAGCCATTAAAAATCCCGAGCTTATTAATGCGTTATCTAAGAAATTTGGTAAACAATGTATTACGGTGGCTATCGACGCGAAAGAAATCGATGGGGAGTGGATTGTGCATTTAGCCGGCGGAAGCATACCAACAAAATTAAATATGTTCGATTGGGCAAAAGAAGTTGAAAGTAGGGGGGCAGGAGAAATTTTGTTTACTTCTATGAACAATGACGGTACAAAATCTGGTTTTGCAAATTCAGCGTTAGCGAAATTATCTCAGAGTCTGAATATTCCTATTATTGCTTCAGGCGGCGCAGGAACTATACAACATTTTGTAGCGGCTTTTACTTTAGGACAAGCAGATGCCGCTTTGGCTGCCAGTGTTTTTCATTTTAATGAAATCACTATCCCAGATTTAAAAAGAGAACTTCAAAATAAGGGTATTCCTATGCGTCTATAAGCAAATTATAATATAAAAAAGGCTACAACATAAAAAAATAAAAGAATGAATATAGATTTTAATAAAAATAATGATGGATTAGTGCCTGCAATAATCCAAGATAGCAATACCAAGAATGTATTGATGTTGGGGTATATGAATGAAGACGCTTTTAACACCACTGAAAAAACTAAAAAAGTAACATTTTATAGTAGAACAAAGCAGAGGCTTTGGATGAAAGGTGAAGAAAGTGGAAATGTATTACACGTAGTCGACATACAACTAGATTGCGATAACGATACCTTATTAATTCTCGTTAAACCCGAAGGACCGACGTGCCATAAAGGATCTGATACGTGTTGGAACACCAAAAACGAGGTACATTATGGGTTTATTTCTAATTTAGAAAAAACTATTGAAGCTCGAATTAAAGTTGGTAATACTGAAAAATCGTATGTCGCATCACTTTTTGAAAAAGGAATTAATAAAGTGGCACAAAAAGTAGGAGAGGAAGCCATTGAAGTGGTTATTGAAGCTAAAGATAATAACGATGTGCTATTTTTAAGTGAAAGTGCAGATCTACTGTTTCATTACTTATTATTATTGCAAGCAAAAGGCTTTAAAATTGACGATGTGGTAACTGTTTTAAAGGAGAGAGAGAAGTAGGAAACAAAATAACTTCGTGCGAAGTGAGACTTATTATTTTAAAAGTCTTGGTTTATCCTTAGTATATTTAAGTTAAATCAAGACTTGATATTTTTAATTTAAATCCGCTATAAAATCCAACCCTTACTTTCCGCTTTTTTAGCCAAGTAAAAAATCACGAAACCAAAAACTAAAACCATCATTGGCATAATAATCGCCCCTGGTCCGTAAACTTCTAAAGCGTTACTTATAAACAAATTATAGGTGAGTTGGATAGTAATCCCTATTAAAGATATTAGTAAAAGGGGTTTCGCCCATTTTGTTCTTAATAAAAGCGCCACACTTCCTAAAAAACCAAAAAAGACAGCGGTAGCAAATGCAGCCATTACCCAATCTGGAGTGTTTATAACCATTGTTAGGGTTTCTAGATCGGGGTACAGCGCTTTAAAAGCTTCGGTTTGGTAAGCGTGTTGTAAATATTTGTAAATGCCTAAAGCATTCCAAAGCAAGGCAAAGGCAGCAATAATCCAATACCAAATGGGTAGTTTTTGTTTAATGATTTTAGACATATATTAATGTTTTATTTAGTTTATAAAATACAAGGTATTAAAATTTTGCGAAATGTAATTTTATAAACTACTTTCGGCCAAAATTATATAATTTTGAAGAAGTTTTTCTACGTTATTACTTTACAATATTTAGGATATAGATTTCACGGATGGCAAAAGCAGCCTAACCTGAAAACGGTTCATTTAATGGTGGACAGAACACTGAATTTTATTTTAGAAGGAAAACGTTTTAAAAGTTTAAGCTCCGGCAGAACGGATGCTATGGTTTCGGCAGAAAATGCTGCATTCGAATTATTTCTATACGAGCCCATAGAAGATTTAACCACGTTTTTAACGTTATTTAATCATAACTTACCACAAGATATTCGAGCAACGGGCATTCGTGAAGTCGACGCTAAGTTTAATATTATTCAGCATTCAAAACTTAAAGAATACAATTATGTTTTCGCTTATGGAGATAAGTTTCACCCCTTTTGTGCGCCTATATTAACAACTATTTTAGACGATTTAGATATCGAGATAATGAAAGAAGGCGCCAAACTCTTTGAGGGAGAACACTATTTTAAAAGCTATAGTTACCGGCCAACCGATCACGGTATTTATACCCGAACCCTCTTGTTGTGTGAACTTGTTGAAAACACAAAATACACTGCCAATTTCTTTCCAGAAACCACGTATATGTTAAGAGTAAAGGGGAAAGGTTTTATGAGAAACCAAATACGATTAATGATGGGGGCTTTATTCGATTTGGGTAAAGGTAAATTGAGTTTAGACGATATTAAGAACTCACTAACCGTAGAAAATACTGCCAAAATGGAGTATATCGCACCAGCTTCAGGATTAATTCTAAGCAAAATAGATTTTGAGTAATATGATTTAAAACTGTTAAAATTATTTGTAATTATATTTTATTTTAACATAATTTACGTTAAGAGATTGACAGTAAGGTTAAAATATGTTAAAATAATTGACTTCGCCTAATACTCTGTTTATATTGAATGGAAACCAAAAAAGACTATTCAATTATGAGCTATTTAAATATACAAGACGAAAAATTATTACCTGTAGTAATGGATCTCAATACGTTGTTGGCAGATTACCATATTTACTACCAAAAACTAAGAACGTTTCACTGGAATGTTTTAGGGAAAAACTTCTTCGATTTACATATTCAGTTCGAAGAAATGTATAACGATGCTAAAGTTAAGATAGACGAAGTTGCAGAACGCATATTAACACTAAGACATCACCCTGTTAGTAAATTTAGTGACTACTTAAAAATATCATCATTAGAAGAAGGAAATGCTTTAGTGTCAGACCAAGATATGGTTACTGAGTTAATAGGCGATCATAAAAAAATCTTAGCGCAAATGTCTGAAATTATCGAGAAAGCTAACAGTGCGGGCGACGAGGGAACTATCGACTTAATTGGAGCTTACATTCGTGAGTTAGAAAAATCGAGTTGGATGTTAAATGCTTGGTCTAAAAAAGCAAAAGAACATTTAAACGTAAATGAATTAAAAACGGTAAAAAGGTAACTCACCGTTTTATAATGTCATTACAAAAATGTTCTAACCACCTATTGATTAACCCATAACTAACGACTAAAAATGCAAGATCAAATTAACAAATCATTTAATTTATTATCAGAGAAACTTTTAAGTTGGTTTAATGCTTTTGTAAAAAATCTGCCTAATTTACTAATAGCAATTATAGTATTAGTCGCTTTTTATTATATCGCCAAATATGCTTCAAAATTAGTAAAACGATTAATTTCTAAACGCATAAACCAAGATTCGCTAGTCAATATCATTTCTAAAATGACCACTATTGTTGTTGTTGCTATAGGGTTATTTCTAGCGTTAGGAGTGCTCAATTTGAGCAAAACGTTAGAAACGTTAATTGGAGCGGCAGGGGTTTCCGGATTGGTTATCGGTTTGGCATTACAAGGTACACTAAGTAATACATTTGCTGGTATTGTACTTAGTTTTAGAAAATCTATAGAATTAGGACATTGGGTAGAAACCAATGGATTCTCTGGAGAAGTTGTAGAAATTAGCCTTAAAAATTTTGTTGTTAGAGAGGCTGATAATAATATGGTAATGATACCGAATAAGAATATTCTAGAAAATCCAGTAAAAAACTATTCTTTAACGCCAAAAATAAGAGTCTCTTTTAATTGCGGTGTGGGTTACGAGTCTAACCTTGAATTTGTTGAAGAGTTAACAAAAAAAACCATAGTCAATGCTTTTAAAGGCATTGAAAAAGAGGAGGATGTAGAATTTTATTACCAAGAGTTTGGGGGGAGTTCTATTAATTTTTTATGCCGATTTTGGATTGAGGGTGATAAAGCCATTTATAAACTTAGAGCCATCAATACGGCCATTATCGCATTAAAAAAAGCATTCGATAAAAACGATATTAATATACCGTTCCCTATAAGAACATTACAATTTGATAACGAATTAACATTAGACAAAAATAACGTTGAGAAACAACCAAAAGAAGAAAAGCAATAGAATTTAATATTAACCTTAAAACCAGAAATTATGTTACGTTGAACCATCACATTCATTATTATTGCATTAATCGCTGGGGTTTTAGGCTTTGGAGGCATTGCCGGAGGAGCAGCTGGAATAGCTAAAATATGTTTCTTCATATTTATAGTGCTTTTTATACTGTCACTTATAAATGGCGGGTTAAAAAAGTAATAATAACAATAAAATGTAGTCAATAATAAAATTATAATAAGAAGCGAAAATTAGTTGAAAATTGATTATATTTATTTAAACTAAAAACTAATATTAACTTTAAAAACCACAAAAATGAAAAAATTAGCCTATACATTTATTGTATTATTTACAATGGCAACTGTTTTTACAGGATGTAGAGAAGAAAAATCTGCAGGAGACGCTATTGAAGATGTTGCAGATGATATTGAAGATGCAGTAGATTAATGTGCTGTACACCATTAAAATAATTAGTTATAATAACTAATTAGCTTAGAGTCTCGGGTATTCCGAGGCTTTTTCTATTTTTAAAAACTAAAAAAAGTCACAAAAATGAATGCAAAGCCTATATTTAAATTCTTAAACGCATTAGAAAAAAATAATAATAGAGAATGGTTTGCCGACAATAAACAAGAATTTAGAAATATTGAAACCGAAATAAAAATAGTCTATAATTCAATTTTAGAAGTCCTGAATACACACGACAATGTAGATAAAGTGAAGATTTTTAGGATTTATCGCGATGTGCGTTTTTCTAAAAACAAACTACCTTATAAAATACATTTTGGAGGGTCTTTTCATAGGGTGAAACCAGAACTAAGAGGTGGGTATTATTTGCAAATCCAACCTAATAATAAAAGTTTTATGGCTGCAGGCTTTTGGAATCCAGAGCCAACCGATTTATTAAGAATCCGCAAAGAATTTGAAACTGATGCGAGTGAAATGCGTGAGGTTTTAGAAGGAGCAGTCTTAAAAAACACTTGGGGAACACTTACTGGGGATGAAGTAAAAACAGCACCCAAAGGATTTAGCCGCGATCATAAAAACATAGATTTAATAAGAAAGAAGCAATTTATATTTACTAAAAACTTTACTGATGCCGAAGTTTTAGATCCTAACTTCACCGACCTTGTAAGTGATTCATTTAAAGCTATTCGTCCATATTTTAATTATATGAGTAACGTATTGACTACCGATTTAAATGGAGTTTCTACCATTTAATTAGATTTTAGCATATTTCGTAAAGCGTAGCAGTAACAACATAAAAACTAATTTAAAATTACTAAATAACGTTATTGCTGAGTTCAACCCATAAGTGCAACACACTTATTATTTAGGACTTCAATAGGGTTATTATAATTAAACTTTCTAATTGGTCTGTAATTTAGCAATTTTTCTACTTCTTTTATTCTCTTGACTGAGGCTTCTCTAAGGTCTGTTTTCTTTGGAAAAAACCTCCTTATAACACCTATTCTATTTTCGACAGTTCCTTTATCCTGAGAGGTATATGGTCGTGTAAAATATGTTTTCGCATTGACATCTTTTGCTAT
>NZ_VSKN01000109.1:0-575 GCF_008086185.1 Bizionia gelidisalsuginis | reverse complement strand
CTTTTTCTTTTTTGCATTGCCCAAAAAAGAAACAAAAAAGTCTAGGCTTACGACCCTCTATCTAAATTTATCATTCGGCCCCTAAATTTTAGGAACTCGCTAGAGTGATCTGTTATCAATTCCTAATTTTTGATAGCTCAAACAGCCTAAAATTTTACGGTGCCTTCATTTCAAATTTTACGATAGATCGGCGATAGGCCGGGGTCAGCATTTGAATATAATTAGATATTTTTCTTTACTTTTTATAATTGTTTTGATTTTGGTTCAAATAGTGTGTGCTGTTGCTTTAAGATTGATCTGGCTTATTATTCTTTTTCTTTTTTGCATTGCCCAAAAAAGAAACAAAAAAGTCTAGGCTTACGACCCTCTATCTAAATTTATCATTCGGCCCCTAAATTTTAGGAACTCGCTGGAGTGATCAGTAATCCATTCCTGATTTTTGTTAGCTCAAACAGCCTAAAATTTTACGGTGCCTTCATTTCAAATTTTACGATAGATCCTCGATAGGCCGGGGTCAGCATTTGAATATAATTAGATGGTTTTCTTTACTTTTTAGAATTGTTTTGATTGTGGTT
>NZ_VSKN01000108.1:0-577 GCF_008086185.1 Bizionia gelidisalsuginis | reverse complement strand
GCAGCTCCAACCACAGAATGTTATGAAACTGCAACGTTTAATAATGATACGTGTATATGGGATGTAACAGGAACACAAGCAGCAGCACCAGCGACAGAATGTTGGGAAACAGCGACGTTTAATACAGAAAGTTGTACTTGGGATGTAACAGGAGATCAAGCAACCGAGCCAACGACAGAATGTTATGAAACGGCAACGTTTAATAATGATACGTGTATTTGGGATGTAACAGGAGAACAATCAGCAGCACCAACGACAGAATGTTATGAAACGGCAACGTTTAATAATGATACTTGTAGTTGGGATGTAACAGGAGATCAATCAGCAGCACCAACGACAGAATGTTATGAAACGGCGACGTTTAATAATGATACGTGTAGTTGGGATGTAACAGGAGAACAATCAGCAGCGCCAGCGACAGAATGTTATGAAACCGCAACGTTTAATGATGATACGTGTATTTGGGAGGTAACAGGAACACAAGAAGCAGCACCAACGACAGAATGTTATGAAACGGCAACGTTTAATAACGATACTTGCGAATGGGAGGTAACAGGAACACAACAATCAGAACCAA
>NZ_VSKN01000107.1:0-598 GCF_008086185.1 Bizionia gelidisalsuginis | reverse complement strand
TCATTATTAAACGTTGCGGTTTCATAACATTCTGTCGTTGGCTCGGTTACTTGATCTCCTGTTACCTCCCAACTACAAGTAGAGTCATTAAACGTTGCCGTTTCATAACATTCTGTGGTTGGTTCTGCTTCTTGTGTTCCTGTTACCTCCCAAATACACGTATCATTATTAAACGTTGCGGTTTCATAACATTCTGTGATTGGTTCTGCTGATTGTTCTCCTGTTACCTCCCAAGTACAACTTTCTGTATTAAACGTCGCTGTTTCCCAACATTCTGTCGCTGGTGCTGCTGATTGTTCTCCTGTTACATCCCAAATACACGTATCATTATTAAACGTCGCCGTTTCATAACATTCTGTCGCTGGCTCGGTTGCTTGATCTCCTGTTACCTCCCAAGTACAACTTTCTGTATTAAACGTCGCTGTTTCCCAACATTCTGTCGCTGGTGCTGCTGCTTGTGTTCCTGTTACATCCCAAATACACGTATCATTATTAAACGTTGCGGTTTCATAACATTCTGTGATTGGTTCTGCTGATTGTTCTCCTGTTACCTCCCAAGTACAACTTTCTGTATTAAACGTCGCTGTTTCCCAACATT
>NZ_VSKN01000010.1:0-119401 GCF_008086185.1 Bizionia gelidisalsuginis | reverse complement strand
CAAATCATATGTTGACTCCAAATCAAATACACAAACAATGTAAAATAGAAATGAAAACTTATAAATCAAAAAAGCTGAACAATGGAGTCATTGTTCAGCTTTAAATATTAAATTTAATCCTTTATTACTCTGTAGCGATTATTCAGGACTAGACATTTTAGAAAAGTGTTTTCAATAAAAAACACCACTAAGCTATTAAAAAACAACTTATTAGTGGTGTTTTCAGTGACCCTGAAGGGATTCAAACCCCCAACCGCTGGAGCCGAAATCCAGTGCTCTATTCAATTGAGCTACAGAGCCTTTTATAATAAGTAGTTAACTTAAGATAATTTTTCTTTAACAATATTAGAAATCGTTTTACCGTCTGCCTTACCTGCTAATTGACCGCTAACCATTCCCATAACTTTACCCATATCTTTCATACCGTTTGCTCCTGTTTGGCTAATAACGTCTTCTACCACTTTAGCAATAGCCTCTTCGCTCATTGCTTCTGGTAAAAATTGAGCTATAACTTCTGCTTCTGCTAATTCTGGCTCTGCTAAATCTTTACGATTCTGCGCTAAAAATATTGCAGCGCTATCCTTGCGTTGTTTTACTTGCTTCTGAAGGATCTTAAGCTCTTGCTCTTCTGTTAACTCTTCTTTAGACCCTGTTTCTGTCTGCGCTAATAGTATTGCAGATTTCACCGCTCTTAATGCTGTTAAAGCCGTCTGATCTTTAGATCTCATAGCGTCTTTAAGCGCTGTCATTATATTAGTTGATAAACTCATAATTGTATCATTTATTGACTGCGAAGATAAAAATAAATTATAAGTAAATACGCATTCGCATTCTATTACTCTTCTATTTTTCATGTGTTCTGATAAAAAATAATAAACCCGAAAGCTTTAACTTTCGGGTTATAGTAATAAAGTCATTACATTCTTGCTACTAATCACAAAAACTTTGATTAATCTACGTTATCGTGTAGAAAAGAGTTATTGCTTCTTAATTGAATATCGTCGTTATCGTCGACACCTAAACTTGTTCTTGACACATTAGACTCTGAGGAGTGTTGCGCATCTTTTAAATCTAAACCTTGTCGCTTGTAAGCGGGAGTTTTTTCTATTTCATCAATCTTGGACGTATTAAACTTATGATTAAAGTTCTTCATTTTAAGTCTTCTCTCGTCTGCTCTTTCTTTTAAGATATCAGAAATAGAACTATTCATTGGGTCTAAATCGTCCGCTACCTCCTCAGGAACAATTTCTTTAACGACCTTTTTCTTGAACTCGATTTCAGCATCAAAATCTTTCTCAACTTCTGGTTGTTTCTTCTTTGAGGCATTCATTGAAGAATCGGCCAGGTCATAATCATCTAGAGCGTAACGTTTTTCGCCAGCACTTGTTGAAGTGCTTACCGGAATAATTTCAACAGGATCTTTAACTTCAAAATCTTTTATTTCACTTTCTAAATCGTAAACTATTGGCGTAACGGGTTGTGTTCTACTTTCTGGCGTAGGCGCTGGGTTTGTTTTAGCTTCTGGCTGGCCATAGCTTGCCTGCGGTGCGTGCTGAGCTGTATCTTCAATAGATTCTTCTGTTAAAGGCATATCGAAGCTTAACGTAATTTGCTGTTTGTTATAAACAGGTTCTTCGTTTTCATCCTCCGTGTGTTCTTGCGATGGTGTGATAACGAAATCTTCTTCCGCTTCATTAACAGACGACACCTCTTTGCTAACCACATTTATATTCTTAATGACATCGGTGGTAGGAATAATTCCTAAATCGGCCATTGTTAAAGGTCTCTTTTGTACTTCCTTCTTTTCTTTTATTTGCTTCGACGCATTTCCTTTTTCAAATTGTGCTAAAGGATCTACGTTTTCGTCTAAGTCTAAAGTATGTTTTACCACTGGAGCAGGTTCTGGTTTCTTTCGTACTGCAGCAATAGGACTTGGAGTTGTAAGCTCTATAGGCTTAATTGCTTTTTTTGGCTCCTCTTCTAAAGAATGTACAACGCGCTTAGTTTCTGTATTAGAAATTTCGTCTTGTTGTTCTACATTAAATCCTGTAGCAATAATAGTTACAGCGATAGACTCATCTAAGCTATCGTCTTCACCAACACCCATAATAATATTCGCACCGTGACCCGCTTCGGCTTGAATATGGTCGTTAATTTCACCGATTTCATCGATAGTAATTTCCTGATTTCCTGAAACGATAAGCAACAATACATTTTTGGCTCCAGTAATTTTATTGTCGTTTAATAATGGCGAATCTAAAGCTTTACGGATAGCATCTTGAGCGCGATTTTGTCCGGAAGCAGTAGCAGATCCCATAATTGCTGTACCACTATTACTTAGTACTGTTTTAGCATCACGTAAATCAATATTTTGAGTATAGTGATGCGTTATTACTTCGGCGATACCTCTAGAGGCCGTCGCTAACACTTCGTCGGCTTTCGAGAAACCTGCTTTAAAACCAAGGTTTCCGTATACTTCACGAAGTTTATTATTATTAATAACAATTAAAGAATCGACTTGAGCTCTCAAGTTTTCGATTCCTTTTTGCGCTTGTTCGTTTCGCATTTTCCCTTCAAACTGGAAGGGCATTGTTACTATTCCTACGGTTAAAATATCTAAATCTTTAGCCATTTTAGCTATAACCGGCGCCGCACCAGTTCCGGTACCTCCGCCCATTCCTGCGGTTATAAAGACCATTTTAGTATTGGAACCAAACATGCGTTGAATTTCCTCCAAACTCTCTACTGCCGACTGTTCGCCCACTTCTGGGTTTGCTCCGGCACCTAAACCTTCGGTAAGATTTACGCCTAATTGTATTTTGTTGGGTACGCCACTATTTTGGAGTGCTTGTGCATCTGTATTACAAATTACAAAGTCTACTCCCTTAATACCTTGTAAGAACATGTGGTTAATAGCGTTACTACCGCCACCACCAACACCAATAACTTTTATAACATTTGATTGGTTTTTTGGCAAATCAAATGCGATGCTTTCGAATTCCTTGTTGCTCATAAATTCTATTTTACTGGATCAATTAATCTATTTATACACGCCATTTACGGCGTAATTGTATTATTATTATCTTTATTCTGCGTTGTCCAAAAAATCCTTCACTCTTTCTGTTAAGGCATCTAAAAACGAACGCTTTGGCTTTTTTGGCGGTTCTACTATTTCTTGTTCTGCCTCTTCTTTAGCCGCTTCTTCTTCTATTTTTTCTTCTATTTCTTCTTCAATTTTCGCTTCTACTTTTCTTCTTTCTTGACGTTTCAATCCATCCATTACTAATCCTACAGCAGTGGCAAATAAGGGACTTGTAATAGCCTCGTCGCTATCGCCGGCCAAATGCTCATTAGGATACCCAATACGCGTGTCCATACCTGTAATGTATTCTACTAACTGCTTTAAATGCTTAAGCTGACTGCCGCCACCTGTTAATACAATTCCAGCAATCAATTTCTTTTTTTGCTCTTCGTGTCCGTAGTTTTTAATTTCAACATAGACTTGTTCTACTATTTCAACCACGCGAGCGTGAATGATTTTAGACAAGTTTTTAAGTGTGATTTCTTTAGGCTCGCGACCTCTTAAACCAGGAATTGACACAATTTCGTTGTCTTTATTTTCGCCTGGCCACGCCGATCCAAATTTTATTTTCAGTAATTCAGCTTGCTTTTCAATAATCGAGCATCCCTCTTTTATATCTTCGGTAATTACCCCACCACCAAAAGGAATAACTGCGGTATGACGGATAATACCATCTTTAAATACCGCTAAATCTGTGGTACCGCCACCAATATCAAGTAACGCCACTCCCGCTTCTTTTTCTTCTTGGCTTAATACCGCATGCGCCGATGCTAAAGGCTCTAAGGTAATCCCTTCGAGCTCTAGCCCCGCACTCTTAATGCACCGACCAACATTTCTAATAGATGAGACTTGGCCAACAACCACGTGAAAAGTGGCTTCTAAACGTCCACCATACATACCGATAGGTTCTTTTATTTCTGATTGCCCATCGATTTTAAATTCTTGTGGTAATACGTGAATAATTTCTTCTCCCGGAAGCATAACCAATTTGTGTACTTGGTTAATTAAACGGTCGATATCTTCTTCATCAATTACCGTCTCAGAATCTGGTCTAGTGATATAATCGCTATGCTGAAGACTACGAATATGTTGTCCTGCAATGCCCACTGTAACACTTTCAATTTTAACAGAGGCTGCTGCTTCTGCTTCTTGAATAGCCAATTGTATAGATTGAATGGTCTGGGTAATATTATTAACCACACCTCGGTGCACTCCTAAGCTTTTGGATTTTCCAATACCTAAAATTTCAACTTTTCCATACTCATTCTTACGACCTATCATCGCCACAATTTTTGTGGTTCCTATGTCTAATCCAACTGCTATATTATGATCCATAACTTATACTTTGGTACATACAACTTGGTTATCAAATTGCAAATTTACTTTGCTATATTTATTTACCGCTTTATCTTGTAATATTTTTTTATAAAACGCTCTTAAATTATTTATTTTCTTATCGAGATGCTCTAAACTTCCTAACTGCACTATGAAATTAGACTGTCTTAACTTTAAATCGATAGTCCTATCTTCATTTTGATGTATCTCCACAACGTTGGTTCTCAAAAAGGCATCATTATATACTGTATGCGCTATTATGAAAACATTTCCCATATCATCTTTATTTATTTGGCCCGTAACTAAAGGCACTCGCTCTGTATAATTATTAGACAGTGGCATTAGTCCGCCTTGACTATCAATATAGAAAGCATCTTTTGTACTTATTCTTGCAATAGGCTTCTTTTGTTTTATTTTTGCTGAAAAATCGCCATTCACACTAACATAAACTTTAGCCGAAGCAATCATAGGATTAGACAGTAAACTAATCTCCAACCTATTCAAATCTAAAGCTTCTTTCGTAATATCTAAACCACCTAATTGATTTAGTATTAACAATTTACTAACATCGTTATGTGTGATAAATAAATTTTGTTCTCCCACAAATTCAATGTCCGGTTCAGAAATTTTTCTATCCTTATTCCGAGCTGAAGAAAACGCATACAAAAACACTATTAGCACTAATAGAAACACCAACTTTATGTTATTCCAATTAATTTTCACCGCTCAATGCTTTTTTTATATTTGACACTTCCGCTCCAATATCTCCTGCACCAATGGTTAATACCACACGCGCTTTACTTTTTTTAATTTTTTCAATCAAGTCCTCTTTACTAACCAATTGCTTGTTATTATTCTTTATCATATTCAATAACCACTGCGACGTAACACCTTCAATTGGCAACTCGCGAGCTGGATAAATATCTAATAATAGCACCTCATCAAACTGCGCTAAACTGTCTGCAAACGCGTTTCCGAAATCTCGTGTTCTCGAAAATAAATGCGGCTGAAAAACAGCGAGCACTTTATCGTTGGGATACATTTCTCGTACTGCTTGATGCACGGCGTTAATTTCGGCAGGGTGGTGTGCGTAATCGTCTATAAAAACACAATCCTTAGTTTGTATTTGATAGGTAAATCGGCGTTTAACACCTTTATAAGTCGCTAATGCGCCAGTCAAATCTTGCACTGAAACACCATACTCGGTAGCCATTGCCAAAGCAATGACAGCATTCGATAAATTATGTCGCCCCGGTAAAGTAAATGCTACGTTTTTAACCACCGTTGTCGGCGTCTTAAAGTCGAAAACATACCCTCCATTTTTAATAATAACATTTTGAGCTGAATAATCGGCGTCATCTTCAACACCGTATGTGATTCCGTTTAAGGGTAATCCGTTTTTTACAAACAGTTTCCCGTCGGGCTTTAATTTTCCAACGAACGCTTCAAAAGATTTTATTAATTCCGAAGCATCGCCATAAACATCCAAATGATCGGCATCCATAGAGGTTATACAAGCAATGTCTGGCGATAAGGTTAAAAACGACCGATCAAACTCATCAGCTTCTACAACACTAACTTCGTTACCATTTTCTATTAAATTAGAATTGTAATTCTCACTAATTCCGCCTAAAAAAGCAGTTAATTTCACATCGTTTTGGTACAAAATATGTCCCAAAATACTTGTGGTTGTTGTTTTACCGTGTGTACCTGCAACAGCTAGACAAAAACTGTTTTTAGTAATTAAACCCAACACTTCCGAACGCTTTAAAATATCATATCGGTTATGGTTAAAATAGGCCAATTGTCTATGGTCTTTAGGCACAGCAGGCGTATAAACGACAAGGGTTGTAGAAGTGTTATAAAACGCAAAATCTACGTTAGAAATAGAATCTTCATAATGCACTTCAATACCCGAGTCTATCAAAGACTTAGTGATGTCTGTTTCGGTTTTATCGTATCCCGCCACGTTTTTGCCACTACTTTTAAAATAGCGCGCCAAAGCACTCATACCAATACCACCGATACCTATAAAATAAACGTTATGTATTCTTTCTAAATTCATTGCTTTACCCTAAACAGGGGGCTTTAATTTTTTATTTCTTTTTCTGTTCTAATAATTTCTCCACTTCGTCTACAATTTCTTTTGTAGCGTTAACGAGTGCTAATTTTTTAATATTATCACTCAATTGCTGTTGTCTTTCTGGCGATGCTATTAACTGCGAAAACTTATTTTTAAAATCAACTTCTAAATCTTCTTGAGCAATTAACAGCGCCGCATTCTCTTTTACTATAGCCATCGCGTTTTTGGTTTGATGGTCTTCGGCAACATATGGCGACGGCACAAACACCACCGGCTTACCTACGATACACAACTCTGAAACCGAGCCCGCACCAGATCTCGAGATAATAAAATCTGCCGCCGCATAAGCATAATCCATACGATTTATGTACGCGTGCACTTGGACATTTTTTGTATGTCCGTTAATTTTATAACTCTCGTAATATAACTTTCCGCATTGCCATATTATTTGAAGGTTCTGCGTTTGTAAAAAATCTAATTCTTTTTTTAGCAATTCGTTTATTGCTTTAGCCCCTAAACTTCCACCTAGAACTAACAAGGTTTTTTTATCGCCAACTAAATCGAAATAGCGCATTGCCTCTTCTTTTTTCGTACCGATATTTAGCAAATCTTGTCGTACTGGATTACCCGTTTTTATTATTTTATCTTTCGGAAAAAAACGCTCTAATCCGTCGTAAGCCACACAGATCTTTTGCACTTTTTTGGCCAATAATTTATTGGTGATCCCTGGATATGAGTTCTGCTCTTGAATAATACTTGGGATGCCTTTAGACGCCGCAACTTGCAATAGCGGCCCACTAGCAAACCCACCGGTTCCAATAGCAATATCCGGCTTAAACTGATTAACTATTTTCCTAGCATTATATAAACTGTTAATAAGCTTAAACGGAAACATCATATTTTTTAACGATACTTTTCGCTCAATCCCTGTTATCCATAACCCCTTTATAGCGTACCCTGCGTTAGGCACTTTCTCCATCTCCATTCTATCTTTTGCACCTACAAATAAAAATTGCGCTTCAGGATAACGGAATTTTAATTCGTTGGCAATAGCAATTGCAGGGTAAATGTGCCCTCCAGTACCACCGCCAGATAATATAATTTTATATGTGTTTGTTTTACGATTCACTTTATTACGATAACGTATTGTTTATAGTTATATAGCTTCCGAAAGAATTTCTAACGGACTCTCTTCTTTATTTTCTTGCTCTAAAATCTCCTCTCTTTTGGCACTTACACTTAAAATAATTCCTATTGCTAAACAGGTCATCCAAATAGAAGTACCTCCACTACTTATTAGTGGCAGCGTTTGCCCTGTTACAGGGAATAACTCTACGGCAACCGCCATATTAATCATCGCTTGGAATACAATGGGCAAGCCCACGCCAAGCACTAACAATTTTCCAAAAATGGTGTCGGCTTTTTGAGCCACTATAACAATTCTAAATAATAACCACATATATAGAATTATGAGGGAGATACCCCCTATTAACCCGTATTCTTCAACAATTATTGCAAAAATAAAATCGGAAGATGACTGCGGTAAAAAGTTTTTTTGCATACTTTTCCCTGGCCCTAAACCTTTAATACCTCCTGATGCAATGGCTATTTTTGCTTTCTCAATCTGGTAATCGGCTTCTGTATCTTCTCCATTCGAGAAATTCTCCACACGACTCATCCACGTATCTACACGATTAGGCATCGCTTCGGGGAATGCTTTAGCCGCCAAAACAAACAGTACCAATCCTAAAACCCCAAAGGCCAACATCACTATTAGATAACGAATAGGATAACCGCCTAAAAACACCAACATTGCTACCATAACAAATAGAATAGCGGTCGTCGAAAAATTGGAAGGCAAAATTAAGGCTAATAGTAGAAATACCGGCAACCAAAGTGGTAAAATTGATTCTTTAAATGAAATTACTTTATCTTTCATTTTAGACATATATCGCGCAACATATACCATTAGTACCACTGAGGCTAATGTGGAAGTTTGAAACGACATATTTACAAACGGAATACGAATCCATCTGCTTGCATTAGCGCCTTCAATAGTTGTGCCTTGCATTATTGTAACCACCAGAAGCACAAAAGCTAAAGGCATCATAATCATAGAAAGTCCGCGAAAATAACGATAAGGAATTTTATGTATTCCGTACATTATAGAAAACCCTAGAAACAAATGCATAAAGTGTTTTACTAAAAAACCAAATGTATTGGTATTTCCTCCCACATATGCTAAATTACTAGAAGCACTATAGACCGGAAGAAATGAAAATATAGCCAATAGTGCCGCTATCGCCCATATTAATCGATCTCCCTTAAGGTTTGCAAAAACCTTTTTTAAGTTTATATTTTTAGCATTTTCTTTCACAGAATTCCTAATGTCTATATTATAAGTTTCTTACGGCATCTTTAAACTGACGCCCTCTGTCTTCGTAACTTTCGAATAAATCGAAGCTCGCACACGCTGGAGATAACAATACACTATCGCCAGACTCTGCTAATTTGTAAGCCATTTTTACAGCTTCACTCATAGATTGCGTTTCGGTAATAATATCTACCATACCTCCAAAGTTCTCCATTAACTTGGTATTATCGACCCCTAAGCAAATTATTGCTTTTACTTTTTCGTTTATAAATTGAAACAATTCTTTGTATTGGTTTCCTTTATCGGTTCCGCCAACAATCCAAACCGTGGGTGTTTCCATACTTTCTAAAGCATAATACGTAGCGTTAACGTTGGTGGCCTTAGAATCATTTATATATTGTACTTTATTTATTTTAAGTACAAATTCTAGACGGTGCTCTACGCCTTGAAAATTCTCTAAACTTTCGCGAATAGTTTGTTTTCTAATTTTTAATAAATGTGCTACAGTAGAAGCTGCCATTGCATTTTTTACGTTATGTTTTCCTTCTAATGTTAAGTTATTTGATGGCATAATTATTTTATCGTTATCTATTGTTATTACTATATTATCTTTATCCAAATACGCACCGTTTTCTTGTTTCTTAGTTAATGAAAAAGGCACTAATTGTGATTCTATTGTATTATTTTTTAACCAGTTTACGATCACCTCATCATCGGCATCGTAAATTAAATAGTCGTCTTTTGTTTGATTTAGCGCTATTCTAAACTTAGATTCTATGTACTTTTCAAACTGATACTCATAGCGATCTAAATGATCTGGTGTTATATTTGTTAAAACAGCTATTTCAGGTTTAAAACCTACAATGCCATCCAACTGAAAACTACTAATTTCTAACACGTAGTTCTCAAAATCGTGTTCTAAAATTTGCTTAGCAAAACTGTCTCCAATATTACCCGCTAAACCCACATTTAATTCCTGTTTTAAAATATGATGCGTTAAAGCGGCTGTTGTTGTTTTCCCATTACTTCCCGTAATTCCCACAATAGTTGCTTTTGTAAACTGAGCGGCAAATTCAATTTCTGAAATAACAGGCACATTTTGCATTTTAAGCACTTTTACCAGCGGAATACTATCGGGTATTCCGGGGCTTTTCATAACAACATCGGCGCTTAAAATTTTAGCTTCCGTGTGCGCTTCTTCTTCCCAATCGATACTATTATTTATAAGAACGTTTTTATACTTTTCTTTTATTTTTCCTTTATCTGAAACAAAAACTGTATAGCCTTTGGCTTTAGCTAGCAATGCTGTACCAACACCACTTTCTCCTGCTCCTAATATGGCTATGTTCAATTTTTTCTTCATTGTTTTCAGTGATAATATGGTACTTATCTTAATTTTAGTGTTACTATAGAGAGAATGGCGAGAAAAATTCCAACAATCCAAAAACGGGTTACAATTTTACTTTCATGATATCCTTTCTTCTGATAGTGATGATGTATCGGCGACATTAAAAATATGCGTCGGCCTTCACCATATTTTTTCTTTGTGTATTTAAACCAAGCTACCTGAAGTATTACAGATAGAGACTCGGCAAAAAAGATTCCGCATAACACCGGAATTAACAACTCTTTTCTCACGGCGATTGCAATGACAGCAATAACACCACCTATAGTTAAACTCCCTGTATCACCCATAAATACTTGGGCTGGATACGTGTTGTACCATAAAAACCCGATTAGCGCACCAATAAACGCGGCGATAAAAACTACGAGCTCACCAAGTCGTGGAATAAACATGACGTTTAAGTAATCTGAAAACACAATGTTACCCGAAATAAAAGCAAAGACTGCCAAGGCGAAGACTATAATAGCCGAGCTTCCTGCGGCGAGCCCATCGATTCCATCGGTTAAATTAGCTCCGTTTGAGACTGCTGTTACTATAAAAATAACAATAGGTATAAAAATTAACCACGCATATTTGGCATAATCATCACCAAAGAATCGCATAATTTCAGCATAATCGAACTCGTTATTTTTTACAAAGGGAATGGTTGTTTTTATAGACCCTGTTTCCTCTTTAAATTCACTTTTTATCGTGGTCGAAACGACTTCAGTCTGTACTTGTATTTCTGTTACGGGATTTTTTTCTTTAATGGTAACTCCAGGATGAAAATACATTACCGATCCCACAAAAATCCCCAATCCTACTTGACCAAGGACTTTAAACTTGCCACTAAGTCCCGCTTTGTCTTTTTTAAATACTTTTATATAATCGTCTGTAAACCCCACTAACCCCATCCAAACGGTGGTTATAATGAGCATTATTACATAAATATTATTTAATTTGGCAAATAACAACACAGGGATTAACGTGGCCATAATTATTATTAAACCTCCCATTGTTGGCGTTCCTGCTTTTTCTACTTGCCCGTCTAATCCTAAATCGCGAACCGACTCACCAACTTGCATTCTCTGTAAAATCCCTATGATTTTTTTTCCGAAAATTGTAGAAATCAACAAGGATACTATAATAGCTAAAGCCGCTCTAAACGTGATGTACTGAAACACGCCAAGCCCTGGGATATCATAATGTTTTTCTAAAAAATCGAATAGGTAATACAACATATTATTTCTGTAATTGCTTTAATATTTTTTCTACTGTCTTATAATCGTCAAAATCGAAACGCATACCATTAATATCTTGATACGTTTCGTGTCCTTTTCCTGCGATAAGGATAATATCTCCAGAATTAGCCAATTGGCAGGCGGTTTTAATAGCTTGTTCTCTATCGGTAATCGATAGGGTTTTCTTAAAATTCTGTGGCTCGACTCCGTTTTCTATGTCTTTAATAATAGCTTCCGGCACCTCACTTCTTGGGTTATCACTTGTAAACACCACTTTTGTGCTTAAGGCCGAAGCAATATGCCCCATTTTAGGTCTTTTGGTGGCATCGCGATCACCACCACAGCCAACAACCGTAATGAGTTCCTCGTTTTTTGTACGGATACTATTTATGGTTTCCAATACATTTTTTAAGGCATCAGGCGTGTGTGCATAATCTACAATAGCAGTTATTTTATTACCTGAAATGAAATACTGAAACCGTCCACTTACACTTTTCAACTCACTAATTAACCGCAGCACTTCTACTTTTTCAAGTCCTAGTAATTCTGCAGTAGCGAAAATCGCCAGTACATTATAAGCGTTAAAATCACCTACCAATCGTGTCCAAACCTCACTTCCATCAATTTTAAGAAGCAATCCGTTAAAGGAATTCTCTAAAATTTGCGCCGTGTAATCCGCGTAACTTTTAAGAGCATACGTGTATTTCTTAGCCGCTGTATTTTGAAGCATAACCGCTCCATTTTTATCATCGGTATTTACTAAAGCAAACGCTTGCTTCGGCAACTGATCGAAAAAACGTTTTTTAACATCGCGATACGCTGCAAACGTGTCGTGATAATCTAAATGATCGTGCGACAGGTTAGTAAAAACACCACCTTCAAACTGCAATCCTTCTGTTCTATTTTGATGAATACCGTGCGAACTCACTTCCATAAAGCAAAACGCAACCCCTTCATTATTCATTTCTTTTAAATACCTGTTAATCGATAAAGAATCAGGTGTTGTGTGTGTTGCTTTAAAATCTTTGTTATCCACTTTTACGACTACCGTAGACAACAATCCTACTTTATACCCCGCCTTTTTAAACAATTGGTATAATAAAGTCGCTATCGTGGTTTTTCCGTTAGTCCCCGTTACACCAACTAATTTTAAGTTTTGCGACGGATTGCCGTAAAAATTAGAAGCCATAATAGCCAAAGCCCTACTCGAACTCGCCACCTCAATATAGGTTACCGCCGTTTCAATTTGTTCTGGCAACACCTCGCAAACCACAACGATTGCTCCTTTTTCAATCGCACTTTTTATATATGTATGCCCGTTGGTCGTGCTTCCTTTTATAGCGACAAATACATCATTCTCAACAATCTTCTGAGAATTAAAATGGATGGCCTCTACAGAAACCTCCGTACTTCCCACAACCGATTGGATTGCAACCTTAAATAATATGTCTTTTAATAATTTCACTATACTTCTAAAACTATGATTTGATTTTTCTTTACTTTTTGTCCCTTCGGAATCGATTGCGTTTTTACAACACCTACGCCTTCCATTTTTACTTTTAGCCCTAAATTCTCACAAAGCGCCAGAGCATCCATAATTGGTAATCCAATAACATTTGGCATTATGGTTTTATAGGTATTTGCCACTTTATAATAATTCTGAAACTCATCGTCGACGGAAGCATTAACTACTTCCAGAGTTTCTATTTCGTCTATAATTGGTGTATCGGTAAAAATTTTTCTTGCAATTTTTTTAAAAACTGGCCCCGAAACATCGGCACCGTAATACCCTTTTTTAGTACTTGGTTTGTGTATTACCACAATGCATGAATACTTAGGATTGTCAGCAGGGAAATAACCAGCAAAAGACGATACGTATCTTGGATTTTCTTTCCAGTCTTTCATCCAGTACTCTGTTTGAGCGGTCCCCGTTTTTCCAGCCATCGAGAAATGTTTAGAATATAAATTTCTACCCGTTCCGTTTTTAACTGCCTTTTTAAGCATCGCTTGCATAGCACCTAAAGTAGCATCAGAGCAAATTTTTTCGCGACGCACTTCTTTTTCAAATACTTTTATTTCTTTATCTAATTCTTTTACCTCTTTAATAAAATGTGGTTTTACCATTTCACCATCATTTGCAATGGCATTGTAAAACGTTAGCATTTGCAGTGGTGTCAACCTTAAGTTATAACCGTAAGCCATAGACGGTAATGCGTTACGACTCCATTCTTTATCACCAGGTTCGTAAATTACTGGCGCGCCTTCACCATTTATAGCGACATCCAATTTTGTATTTAATCCCCAATCTTTAAGATGGTTAATAAATTGCATCGGGTTTTCTGCATAGGCATCGTCTAAAATCGATGCGATTGCTATGTTTGAAGACACCTCGAACGCACGCCCTACCGATATTTTACCATAACCTCCGTGACGCGAATCTCGCACACGTTTACCATAAAATGCTTTAACACCGTTTCCAGTATCTATAACGGTAGAAGTATCTACTACTTTATCTTCTAAAGCCGCCATATATGACGCCACCTTAAAAGTGGACCCCGGCTCATGAGACTCCCAAACCGCATAATTTCTTTTTTCGTAATACTTTCCCGATCGACTTTTAGCTAAATTAGAAATCGCTCTAATTTCTCCTGTTTTCACTTCCATCACCACCACACAACCGTGCTCCGCTTTGTATAATTCTAACTGTTCTAAAAGTGCGTGATGCGCAACATCTTGCACGTTAACATCGATGGTAGTATAAACATCGTACCCATCTTTTGGCTCGACTTGATTATAATCGACAATTGGTTTCCATCGTCCTTTTCCTATGTTTTGTTTTAATCTGTGCCCGTCTACTCCGCGTAAATATAATTCACCAAAAGCCCCGTCTATTCCTGCACGCGTAATATTACCGTCATCGTCCTTGCGCTCATAACCGATAGTCCGCATCGAGATTTCACCCATTGGATGTTCTCTTTTTGTATTTTGCTCAACGATTAATCCGCCTTTATAAGCGCCAAGATTTAACATCGGGAAGTTTCGCAATCTTATATAGTCTGCATATCCAATATCTCGCGCTAGTAAATAATATCTATTTTTATTCGCTCGGGCTTTTTTAATTTCTTTTTGGTAGTAGCTAGAATTTCGACCAGTGTAAGCAGACAACGAGTCGCTTAAGGGTTTTAAATATTTCTGAAAAGTTTTAGTTGAAGGCGTTATCGCATCAATACGAATGTCGTACTTAGGAATGGAAGTCGCTAATAAGTTTCCTTTTACCGAATACACATTACCTCTATTAGCAGGAATAATAACATCTTTAACCGTTCGTTCTTCTGCTAACGCTCGGTATTTATCACCGACAACAAACTGAATAGTAAGCAATTTAAAAACCACAGCAAGCCCAAAGATGAACATACATCCAGCTATAAAATACAATCGGTTTAATATGTTCTTTTCGTTTACTGCCACGACTGAACTTTAGATTTGTGGTTTTACTTTTATTTTTTGAGGCGGTACCTCGGAGGTTTTTAACCCTTTTTCTCGCATTTTAATCTCAATAGACGATTCTTTTTTCAATTCCATTAAGCGCCCTCTTCCATCTATAAATGCCGATCGCAACTCTTTAGCTTCATTTTTTAGTCGTGCTATTTTGTATACTTTTTTATCGGCACTGTGCGAACTGGCAATCATTACAATGGCTAACACCGAAATAAACAGAATCATTTTCCAGTTTTTAAAAGAGTCGTCGCTGACTAGGAACCGTCCTCTTAATACACTATGAATACTTTTTCTCATTACAGATAATTCGTCTTATTCAGTTTTTCTATTCACATCTATTATTTTACTAAGACTTAAATTTCTCAGCAATTCGAAGCTTAGCACTACGTGATCTGCTGTTCCTTTTCACTTCTTCTTTTGAAGGCACAATTAAACCCCCTACTTTTTTTAGAGGCACTTCGTAATTTCCAAACATATCGCGTTCTGGCTCACCTTCAAACATTCCGTTTTTTATGAATCGTTTTACCAACCTGTCCTCCAATGAGTGATACGATATAAAACATAAGCGTCCGTTAGGTTTTAAAATACCTGGCGTTTGCATTAAGAATTCTTTTAAAGCTTCAATTTCTTGATTCACCTCAATTCTAATGGCTTGATATATTTGTGCTAACACCTTATTCTCGTGTCGTGGTGGTAAAAACTTTTTTAACACCTCTTTTAATTGCTCACTAGTTTTAATAGGCTGCTCTTCTCTATGCTCAACAATTAAACTTGCCATCGCTGGAGCTGCTCGTAATTCGCCATATTGCGCTAAAACTCTACGCAAATCTTCTTCTTGATAATCATTAACCACATGATACGCAGACAACTCACTTTTCTGATTCATTCGCATATCTAGATCCGCGTCAAAACGTGTTGAAAATCCGCGTTCTGCGACATCAAACTGATGTGAAGACACACCGAAATCGGCTAAAACTCCATCGACCTCTTTCGCTCCATAAAACCTTAAAAACCGTTTTACGAATCTAAAATTCTCGTGAATAAGCGTAAACCTTGGGTCGTCTATTTTATTCTCCAGCGCATCGGCATCCTGATCGAAAGCAAACAATTTTCCGTTAGGCCCTAAGCGTCTTAATATTTCTTTACTGTGGCCACCACCACCAAAAGTAACATCGACATAAACACCATCTTCCTTGATATTTAAGCCGTCGACGGTGTCTTTTAATAATACTGGATTATGATATTCCATCTGTCTCATCGTCTTGTCCCATAACGTCTTCAGCTAAATCTGCAAAATCTAAAGCAGCATCGTCTATGGCTTGTTCATATTTATCTTTGTCCCATATTTCAACAATATTAATTGCTGAAGAGACTACAATGTTTTTCGATATTCCTGCGAAACCTATAAGATCTTTCGGTATTAATAATCTTCCGTTAGTATCTACCTCTACAATTTTTACACCCGCAGTAAAACGTCGAATAAAATCGTTATTCTTTTTTTTAAATCGATTTAAACCATTCATTTTTTGCATTAATAGCTCCCATTCTGCCATAGGATACAACTCTAAACACGCCTGAAAAACGCTACGTTTTAATACAAACCCATTTTGCAACACCGGAGACAACTGCTTTTTAAGCGCAGAAGGAAGCATAACACGTCCTTTTGTGTCTGCTTTACATTCGTATGTTCCTATTAATGAGTTCAAAGCGTTTTAAAAAATGAAATTGGTTTACAATTCAAATATATTGAAAAATATACCACTTTTTACCACAATTTACCACTTTGTTAATAAGTAATTGTTGAAAACCACATTTTAAACACCGTAATATAGAGACACATACGGTTCAATAACTGTTTTTCAACTCTTTAAAAATGATTAAAACGAGACTTAAAGTTTTGTTAACATCTGTTTTTAAAAGCTTTACTTAACAATCGCAATATTATATTATTTTTTTTGATTGAAATAACTATATTTGCTTTAACAGATTTGATGACACTTAATGACTCATACTATAAAAGAAGAAGGAAAATATACTTATATCGAAGCAGGTAAAGGGACTCCATTAATTGTGCTACACGGGCTTATGGGAGGCTTAAGTAACTTTACAGGAGTACTTAATCACTTCAGCAAAAAAGGCTATCAGGTTATTATTCCTGAGTTACCTATTTACAGTAGAACACTATTAAAAACCAACGTTAAATCCTTCGCAAAGTTTGTTCACGAATTTATCGAGTACAAAGGTTTTGATGAGGTTATTTTATTGGGAAATTCTTTAGGTGGACACATCGGTTTATACCATACTAAATTGCATCCTGAACATGTAAAAGCACTAATTATTACAGGTAGTTCGGGTTTGTACGAAAGCGCAATGGGCGGTGGGTACACCAAACGTAGCGATTACGAAGTCATGAAGAAAAAGGCACAGGAAGTCTTTTACGATCCTGCCGTTGCCACTAAAGAAATTGTTGATGAGGTTTACGAAACTGTTAACGACCGTAATAAACTAATTAAAACGTTAGCAATTGCGAAGAGTGCTATTAGGCATAATATGGCTAAAGATTTACCAAAAATGACGACACCAACGTGCATTATTTGGGGAAAAAATGACACCGTAACACCTCCAAATGTTGGCGTTGAATTTAATGAGTTATTACCAGACTCCGATTTATTTTGGATTGATAAATGTGGCCATGCTGCTATGATGGAACATCCTGAAGAATTCAATACCATTCTTGACGAGTGGTTACAAAAAAGAGGCTTTTAATTATACCTACTCCGTTTTTACTTTAAACCCGATTATCACTGAAAGTCTTTTAAAACATAAGATTTCTACAAAAATTAAATACAATGAAAATTAAATCTGCAGAATTTGTAATGAGTAATTCTGACGTGGCTAAATGCCCTAAGAATTTAATGCCAGAATACGCATTTATAGGCAGAAGTAACGTTGGAAAATCTTCGCTTATTAATATGCTTACCCACAGAAAAAGTTTAGCAAAAACTTCGGGAAGACCAGGGAAAACGCAATTAATAAATCATTTTTTAATTAATAACGAATGGTTTCTCGTTGATTTACCAGGGTACGGTTACGCCAAAGTATCAAAAACAACCAAGAAAGTATTTCAGAAATTTATTACGCAGTATTTTGATCTTCGTGAGCAGTTAGTGTGTGCTTTTGTTTTAGTAGATATTAGACACGATCCGCAGCCTATCGATTTAGAGTTTATGCAATATCTCGGAGAGAAAGCAGTGCCGTTTTGTATCATTTTTACAAAAGCCGATAAATTAAAACCCAATGCGGCAGACCGGCACGTGGAGGCTTACCGAAAAGTGATGCTAGAAACCTGGGAAGAGATGCCCAAACATTTTGTTACATCAGCCTCTAAAGATATTGGAAAAGAAGACGTTTTAGAATACATCGCTAGCCTAAACCAAAACATGGTGACGTCACCAAAATAAGCTATTAATTTCTTTAATTTTTAACATCTAAGGCATCGCGTAAGGCATTACCAATTAACATAAATGCCATTACCAAAAACATAATACATAGTCCTGGAATAATTGCCAAATACGGTTTCCCTAGAATAATATAATTATAATGATCTTTAATCATAGCACCCCAACTTGCCATTGGTGGCTGCGCCCCTATTCCTAAAAAGCTTAAACCACTTTCTACCAATATTGCCGCCGCAAAATTAGCGGCACAGATAACAATTACTGGCGCCATTATATTAGGCAATATATGCTTTGTAATTATTCTATAATTATTAAACCCTAAAGCTTTTGCCGCCGTAACATACTGGTTTTCCTTAACGCTTATAATTTGACCACGTACCACACGAGCCACTTCTACCCACATTGTTAGCCCTACCGCTATAAATACTTGCCAAAACCCTTTCCCTAAGGCTAAAGTGATTGCAATCACTAACAGTAATGTAGGAATAGACCATGTCACATTAATAACCCACATGATAAGGGCATCCACTCTACCGCCAAAGTAACCGGCAATACTACCCATAAACACACCAATAACTAATGAAATAAAGACAGCTACAAAGCCTATAAAAAAGGAAATTCTAGCGCCAACTAATATGCGACTTAATAAATCGCGACCGTATTTATCTGTTCCCAATAAAAAACGTTGTTCTCGAATTAAAGAATCTGGAGCAATAGCCAAATCAATGGTAACCTCTTTTTCTAGTCCTATTAACCCATCGGTAGCAAACTCTGTGTAATATATTGTGTTTCGTGAAATATTATAATCTGAAACAGGAATCTCTGTCGTTGTATTTATTTTCCCAAAAAACAGGGTATCAAAAAAACTTTGACCGTGTTCCAATTGAGATGGCAACACCAGCATCGTTACCGAAAACCCAGGCGATTTCGAAGCTATAGATACGTGCATTTGGTTTGCATTTTGAGAATTATCTGGTGCAAACGCATACGCAAACACCGCTATAATGCCAATTCCTATAATAAAACACAAACTAAAAACGCCCCAAAAGTTCTTTTTAAACTTTTGGAGCGCTAATTGACTCAATGAGTGCGATGGTATACTCATTTTTAGATTACTCTTTTATATTGGCTACTTTATTAATTTCGTAGGACATTTTAAGATCATTAAGCACATTCAGCGCTTCTTCTACATAAACATCCTTACTTAAATTAGTGTGCCAGCGGTCTCTTTTCTCTTTTAAAATAGTGTCTTTAGAAAACAACTTCGTTTCGTAAGGCAACGACCCAAAAGTTAAGTTCGTTTCGTATTTTGAAATAGCATCAAATTCTTTTGATACTTTTTCGTTACTTTTTAACTCCATCTTATAGTCGTCATAATTTAAAGAGAAGTTATTTTTATCCATTTGTGTTTTAATCCACTGTGCATTCTCCTCGATAAGCTTTAACTGATTATTATTTGCCATTCTAATCTTACTATTCGAAATTGTCGCGTCATAATCGTAATAACCATTCCACTTGTCGAAGTTTACAGCACTAATCTTATCCCAAGCTAATGGGTGGTCTTGATCGCGTTCTCCAATATCCACATAACTGTAGCGGTCTGGAATAACCACATCACTCCTAACGCCTTCTAGTTGCGTAGACCCTCCATTTACACGATAGAATTTTTGACGTGTAATTTTGATAGCACCAAGATCACCGTGTGAATTTTGTCTCACCATTCGGTTTAAATCTATAATATTTTGAACCGTGCCCTTACCATAGGTTTGTTTACTCCCTATAATAATTGCGCGTTTATAATCTTGCATTGCAGCTGCTAAAATCTCAGATGCCGATGCCGACAACTCGTTTACCATAATTACTAATGGACCATCCCAGACAATAGCCTGATCTGTATCTTCTAACACCTCTTTTGGTGCGTTTGTAGATTTAACTTGCACTATTGGTCCGTCTTTTATAAATAAACCAGCAATATCTACAACAGTTTTAAGCGATCCCCCTCCATTGTTTCTTAAATCAAGAATAAGACCTTCAATATTTTCTTCCTTGAGTCTTTCAATTTCTTGCCTCACATCAGACGCCGCATTTCTTTCGCTATAATCTTCAAAATCTATATAAAATTTAGGCAAATTAATAATCCCGAATTTCTTATCGTCTTTAATAACTGTAGACGATTTTGCATACGTTTCTTCAAGCTCTATTAAATCTCGCGTTAACTCAACATCTTTAAACGTACCATCGACCTTTTTCATTGTTAAAATTACTTGAGATCCTTTCGGGCCTTTTATTAATTTTATGGCATCGTCAATACGCATTCCAACAATACTCACGGATTCTCTCTCTCCTTTTTGACGTACTTTTACAATAAGATCTCCCACTTCAATTTCTTGACCTCTCCAAGCTGGTCCGCCAGAGATAAGCTCGACCACTTTTATATGATCCATTTTTTTCTGTAGTCGCGCTCCAATACCTTCTAATTTTCCAGACATTTGCTGGTCGAATCTATCTTTATCTTTCGGCGCAAAATAAGTTGTGTGTGGATCGAACCCTTCCACTATAGTATTAATATACATCGAGAACCAATCTTTACGTTGCATATCGTCGATAAAATCGGTGTAATAGGCATCCAAATTTTTCAACGTTTCTTCGCGTGCTTCTGCTTCAATTTTTTTAAGTGATTTTATTTCTTTCTTCTCTCCTTCAACAGAAACAATAGTGTCATTTTTTTGTGCCGTTACTAAATCGTCGTAGCCAGAAATCGTGCTAAATTTTAAAATTTGTCTCCAACGTTCATTCAACTCCTTTTTATTTTTAACGTAACCATGATTTTCATAATCGGTATTAAACACTTCACTCTCATTAAAATCGAAAGGCTTAGATAATACTTTTTTATAAACATCTTTGGATTCTTGCATTCGTTGCACCAAACGTTCGTTGGTTAAATTAAAAAAGGCGATTTCATAATTTTTAAGCTCGTCATCTATTTCATTTTCAAATTTTGAAAACTCATCAATATCTGACTGTAAGAAGAACCTTTTTAAAGGATCTATCCGGTTTAGGTACGTTTTATAAACATCTTGCGAAAAATTATCATTCAATTCTTTAGGCTGAAAATGCAACTGCTCTAAAGCTAGAGTTACAATTTGAATTAACAGTTTATCTTTATCTGGATCGTTATCTACTTTCGCTGTAAAGCTACAAGAGCCAAAGGCCAATAGCAATACGAGCATTAAAATATTATATCTACTTTTCATATTGAGCTCTCTTTATTTTGCGCGTTCAAATAATAATCTAATTACCTGTCTAATATTAAAAACGCTTATTTTTTTCACAGTAAGGGATTGATTCCACTAAAGTAAAGAAAAAACTGTGCCAACAATTTCATTTGACACTAATTTTTTGTTAAAGCCCTCAAATTACTAATTTCCTTGAGAATTTATGTATTTTAGCCTACAAAAACGACTATACTATGGCCGATAGACCCCTCATTTTAGTCACAAATGATGATGGCATTACTGCACCTGGCGTTATTGCTTTGGTGAATATAATGAAAACACTGGGAGACGTAGTTGTGGTTGCACCCGATAGTCCGCAAAGCGGTATGGGACACGCCATAACTTTGAACTCCACGTTACATCTTGAAAAAATTAAAGTTAAAGCGGAAGATTATGAAGCGTATAGTTGCTCTGGTACGCCGGCCGATTGTGTGAAAATCGCGGTTAATGAAATTTTACCCCGAAGACCCGATTTATGTGTTTCGGGTATTAATCACGGGTCGAACTCTTCAATTAACGTTATTTATTCGGGCACTATGAGTGCTGCCATTGAGGCTGGAATTGAAGGGATTCCTGCTATTGGTTTTTCGTTACTTGACCACAGTTGGAATGCTAATTTTAAAGCTTCGAAACATTATATTAAAGCGATTGCTAAAAATGTGCTCGACTATGGCTTAACAGAAGGTGTTGTGCTTAATGTAAACATTCCTAAAATTGATAAAAAAGAGATTAAAGGCGTAAAAATATGCCGCCAAGCGAAAGCGAATTGGAAAGAGGAATTTGACAAAAGACAAACGCCGCAAGGCAAAGATTATTATTGGCTAACCGGAACGTTTGTTAATTATGATAAAGGTGAAGATACCGATGAATGGGCCTTAAAAAACAATTATATTTCTTTGGTCCCAGTTCATTTTGATTTGACTGCGCACCATAGCATTCAAAAATTAAATACGTGGAGTTTTAATGAATAAAAAAGAAATTTTATTAGGTTTTGTAATAGGACTAGTAACCACCACTATTGGCGTGATTATTTATACCATTTTTATAGGTATGCAAGTGGGACTCAACAGTGATCAAATTATAGATAAAATAACATCGACCACCGTTTTAGGCAAACGTGCAAGTATTGGTGTTTTATTAAATTTACCCGTTTTCTATTTATTCTTAAATAGAAAAAAAGAAGATATTGCAAAAGGTGTTTTAGCTGCTATTGTTGTTGTGGCTTTAATTTTTATTTTAAATAAATTTTAAGATTTATAGAATGAAATACTACATTATTTCTGGTGAAGCATCTGGCGATTTACACGGCGCCAACCTTATGAAGGCGCTATTAGTTCAAGATGTAAATGCCGAATTTAGGTTTTGGGGAGGCGATCTTATGCAAAAGGTAGGTGGCACGCTCGTAAAGCATTACAAAGAATTGGCGTTTATGGGTTTTGTAGAAGTTTTACAAAACTTAAGAACGATTACTAGAAACTTATCATATTGTAAAAAGGATATCGCAGCTTACGCTCCCGATGTTATTATTTACATCGATTACCCTGGTTTTAATTTACGAATTGCAAAATGGGCGCGACAAGAAGGTTTCAAAAATCATTACTATATCTCACCGCAAATCTGGGCGTGGAAAGAAAACAGAATAAAATCTATAAAACGCGATATCGATGCGATGTACGTTATCCTTCCGTTTGAAAAAGAATTTTATGAGAAAAAACATCAGTTTCCGGTGCATTTTGTTGGGCACCCGCTAATTGACGAAATTTCAGATAGACTTCAAGTTACCGAATACCAATTCAGAACCGATAATGGACTGAGCGATAAACCAATTATAGCTTTACTACCCGGAAGTCGCAAGCAAGAAATAACAAAAATGTTGTCTGTAATGCTAAGTGTAGTAGATCATTATAAGAAGTATCAATTTGTAATTGCTGGTGCTCCCGGACAAGATTATGCCTTCTACTCGCAATTTATTAAGAAATCTAACGTTCACTTTCTATCTAACAAAACGTACGATTTATTAAGCGTTTCCAATGCGGCGTTAGTGACCTCTGGCACAGCAACTTTAGAAACTGCTTTGTTTAAAGTCCCGCAAGTGGTAGCTTATAAAGGAAGCTGGATATCGTACCAAATTGGTAAGCGCGTAGTTAATTTGAAATATATTTCGCTGGTGAATCTAATATTGGACAAAGAAGCCGTTACCGAATTGATCCAAGGAGATTTTAACACGATGCGTTTAAGAAAAGAACTGGATCTTATTTTAGACACTAAAGAACGTGCTAAGTTTTTTATGAATTATTACGAATTAGAAAAAAAATTAGGCGGCAAAGGTGCTAGTGAAGCTACGGCCCATTTAATTTTCAACTCAATAAACACTCTGAAATAATGCGAAAAATCATTTTAATTTTATGTTTACTCGTATCTATTTCTGCTTGTAAATCGACAAATACCGGCAAAGTAGTGACTAAAAAGTCTAGAACGACTAAAACTGCTGACCGTAATCCTCGTGCTGAAAAAGAAATAAATGAGGTTACTGAAGCCATTGTGAAAAATGCTAAAAGGTATAAAGGCACGCGTTACAAGTACGGTGGAACGACAAAAAGAGGAATGGATTGTTCTGGACTTATTTACACCGCATTTAAAGAAGAAGACATTGCGATGCCAAGAACAACGGGTACTTTATCGACGCACGGAAATTGGGTAGATTTAAAAAAAGTTCAAGAAGGCGATCTTTTATTTTTTGCAACTTCTAAAAATAGTCGAACAGTAAACCACGTAGGAATTGTTACCACGTCTCGGTTAGGTAAAGTAGAATTTATTCACTCCTCTTCAAGTCGCGGTGTAATGATTTCTGATCTCGCTGAAAAATATTGGTATTTTGCTTTTGTACAAGCGCGTCGCGTATTGTAATAAATTTGCTATATTTAGGAGTGAGACTCCTGAATTTCAATATCATAAAGCTAACATTATATTTCATAATTGGAATAGTGTTGGCTTTTTATTATTTTATTCCTAACGCATTATCCCTATTTTTTGCTAGCAGCTCTATTGTTCTGTTAGGTATCGTTCACTTTATAGAACGTAAGAGACATAAAAAGTCGTTTACGTTCGGGTTAATCGTTTGTTTAACGACGATCTCTTTCGGTAGTTTATTCACCAATTTACATAATGAAAAGCGTCACGACACTCATTACTTAAAACTCGCTACTACAGAACAACCAATTACTTTTAGAATTAAAAGTCTGTTAAAACCCTCTCTTTACAGTGAAAAATATATTATAGATATTTTAAACATTGGCGATCGCACTGCTTATGGAAAAGCGTTGTTGAATGTTGCCAAAAGTGATAGCACTTCCCGTTTGGATGTAGACAATATTTACACTACCAAAACGGCATTAAACCCCATACAAAATCCGTTAAACCCGAATCAATTTGATTATAAAGCTTATTTAGAGAAGCAATATATTTACAAACAACTCTACACGACGACACCGCAATTATTCTTGATCAGCACTGAAAAACACACCATATACGGTTATGCTGATGCCATTAGAAAACATATTAACAGTTCACTTAATACCTATCATTTTTCAGCAGATGAATTATCTATTATTAACGCGTTAATTTTAGGTCAGCGGCAAGATATTAGTAAAGACATCACCACACATTATATAAATGCCGGAGCGATTCATATTCTTGCGGTTTCTGGACTTCACGTTGGTCTAATATTATACCTCCTCACTTTCCTGTTTAAACCCCTACATCGCTTTAAAAACGGCAAATTGATCGCGGGTATAATTATCATTATACTTTTATGGTGTTTTGCTATTATCGCAGGACTCTCCAGTTCGGTTACACGCGCAGTGACGATGTTTAGCATCGTCGCTTTTGCGATGCATTCAAAACGGCCTACAAATATTTATAACACTTTAGCATTCTCGATACTAATCTTGGTTCTATGTAAACCTTTAATCCTCTTCGACGTCGGTTTCCAATTGAGTTATTTGGCAGTAATCGCTATTGTGAGTATCCAACCGTTGTTGGCTAATTTATGGACGCCTAAATATTATATCCCTAAAAAATTATGGGATGTTTTTACAGTAACCCTTGCTGCACAGTTTGGGGTCCTGCCCATAAGTTTGTTTTACTTTCATCAAATTCCTGGTTTATTTTTTATTGCTAACCTCCTTATCATTCCGTTTTTAGGTGTAATTCTAGGTTTGGGTATTCTGGTTATCGCTTTAGCCTCAGTGGCACTGTTACCCCAATTTCTAGCGGATTTTTATGGTGGCATTATTGGTTTAATGAATACCTTAATGGCTTGGATATCTCAGCACGACGCCTTTTTATTAAAAGGAATTTCTTTCAGTTTACTTCAAGTTTTATCAGGGTATCTAATTATTGTATTTTTAATCGGCTATTTTAAAAATAGCACTTATAAATGGTTGCGATTAACGTTCATTTCTATTGTCGTCTTCTATGGTGTTTTAATCTATTCCGAATTTGAATCTTCAGACTCTAGTTTTACTGTTTTTCATAAATCACGATATACTATACTTGGCAAAAAAGAGAATAAAGCGTTGAACATTGCTTCAAATTTAGACAGTATCGATCACTTTAGAAGTTTAGAATCTTATGTGACGGAACAGCGTATTGGTTCAACTCGTTTCGACACTTTACAATCGCTTTATAGTTATAATGATCGCTATGTTTTACTCATTGATAGTTTAGGCGTGTACAACATAACAAATTTAAATCCGGACTATATTATTTTAATAAATTCTCCGAAAATAAATTTAAACCGACTTTTAAAGACGCTACAACCCAAAGCCATTATTGCAGATGGGAGTAATTACAAGTCTTATGTTGCCCGCTGGAAAACCACTTGCTTAAAAACAAGAATCCCTTTTCATAGTACTTACGAAAAGGGTGCTTTTATAATGGAATACTAAAAGTCTAGTTTGTAAACTCGGGCTTAAACGCTTTAAAATAAACATTAAAAGCATCTTGAGATGACATTTCCGTATGCTTATTATTCTTAAACATTTTAAGATAAAGTTCTAAATCTTGAGGCGTTTTGTAGCCAATAATTGGCGCCAGAAAATCGGCCTTTTCATCTAAAAACAATATGGTCGGGTACGACCGAACTTTAAAATAACTCGCTAACTGGTGTGCAGAATTTCGCGATTTTGCGCGCGCAGGGTTGTAATTAGGGTTCGTAAATGTTTTTCCTTTAAAAGGGACAACATCGTTACCCTCGGCATTAAATTTTACAGCGTAATAATGTCTATTTACATACTCTATAACATCAGGGTTAGAGAAGGTATTACGATCTAACATTTTACAAGGACCGCACCACGCTGTGTACATGTCCATTATAATTTTTTTGGGTGTTTTCTGTTGCAGCTCCACTGCTTTATCTAAAGTTACCCAGTTTATCTCTTGGGCAGAAACAACTATGGTTGTTAAAAGTGCAACCGCTAAAAGTAGTATGTGTTTTTTCATAATTCTATCTCTTCAAAAGGTATTCCAAAGTTACAAAAAAATAAAAACGCCTCAAACGAGACGTTTTTATTGTATTATTTACTGATGTTATCTTACATCGTGCATTAAACGTTTTAATATTGGATTTAAGACCACCGAAATTAAACCAATAGCAATTGGTACTAATGTAAATATTAAGAAGAAGGTACTTAACGAATATTCTTCGGTAATTTTATCGATCATTCCTCCCATTGTACCCGCTGCTTTTTGCCCGATAGCGATAGCTAAATACCAGATACCAAACATGAAGCCAATCATTCTAGCCGGGACTAATTTACTTAAATAAGATAATCCTACTGGAGAAATACATAATTCTCCCATAGTATGTAATAAGTAAGCAAAAATTAAAAATATCATACTTACAGACGCTGTTTTAGCCCCTTGCTCGATACCTAATGTACCAATTACTAACACTCCAAAACCTAAACCTAAAAGCACTAAACCGAGGCCGTATTTCATTGCCGCACTTGGGTTATACTTACTCTCCCACCATTTAGAAAATACTGGTGCTAACGAAATAATAAAGAAAGAGTTCAAGATACCAAACCAAGTTGCCGGTACTTCGGTAGATTCTTTGCTAAACTCGTTACTTACTTTGTAATATACAATACCCCATAACACCACAAAAGAGAGCGCTAAGACAATGTTTGAAATTGGAATTTTTTTGAATGTTTTTTTGAATAACAAAAACAAAACCCAAGTAATAATAGCTAAAGGTCCCACTGTTAAAATTAAATCGACTATTTTAAATAGTATCGCAGATGTTCCTGTTAGCGATCGCATTGTATAATCTTGAGCAAAAAGCGTCATAGAGCCTAAAGATTGCTCGAATGCAGCGAAAAAGAATACCGTAAAAACGCCAAATATAGATACCGCAATAATTTTATCTCTAACTATTTTCGTGTATCTAGAAATTCTTGTAATGATTAAGTGTAGAAATAAGACTAAGGCTGTTAAAATAGTGACGTTAGAACCGTCCATTCCTCCTATTTGAAAGTCTAAGAAATTAATATCACCAATTTTAGACATCGGGTCGTTAAATAAATAGAGTAAACCTCCTAATGAAGACAATACGATTAATACTAAATCGACCGTTGTAAACGGGTTTTGTTTTTCTTGAGCTAATTTAGCTTCATCGACGTGCACATTATCTTCAGACATGTTTAAAGCAATATCCACTTTAACTTCTTTTGAAGGTCTTTCGCCAATATCTCCAAAGAAATCTTTAGCCAACCAAAATTGAATCAAACCTAAAAGCATAAAAATTCCAGCTAACCCAAAACCGTAATGCCACCCAAGGTTTTCCGCTAAATATCCACAAAGCATCATTCCGAAGAATGCACCAGCATTTACACCCATATAGTAAATGGTGTAAGCGCCATCTTTTTTAGACTCCTTACCCTCGTACATCGCTGAAATCATCGATGTCATATTCGGTTTAAAGAAACCGGTACCTACAATTAATAATCCTAATCCTAAGTATAATGCCCAAGGTGAATCGATCACCATTGAGGCATGACCTAGCATCATTAAAAAACAACCAATAATTACGGCCCATTTGTACCCTGTATATTTATCTGCTAGCCAACCTCCTAAGATTGGTGTTAAATATAATAGCGAACCATAAGTTCCAATTAACGCTAAAGCGTGCTCTCTAGGCCAATCCCAACCTGGGTTATCACTAATTATTGGAGCCGTTAAAAATAATATTAAAAGAATACGCATTCCGTAAAAGGAAAAACGTTCCCACATTTCAGTAAAAAAGATAATAAACAAGCCCGCAGGATGACCAATCACCTTGTCTTTAAAAAGATTTTCAATATCAGTGTTCATATATAAATTATTAATTTATTGTTTAGCTACTTCATAACCTTCATTTTCATCTTCTATTTCACGTTCATTATCTTCGGCACCGTGCGTAAGCGTTTCTAATTTCTTTCTAAAAAGCATCACAATGAGTCCAAAAAGCACACAAAACAAAGCAATACCGGTGAAAATGGTGAATTCACCATATTCTGAAGCCGATTCACCTAACAAGCCGGCTAATTTATTACCTAAACCAGTCATAGCGAAAAACACACCCATCATTAACGACGCGTATTTTAAAGGGGCCAATTTAGTAATGTAAGATAAGGCAACTGGAGAAATACATAATTCTCCTACCGTATGAAATAAATAAGCTAATACTAACCAATACATAGCTGATGAGCCAGTACTCTCAAATTGCGCGGCAGCAGCCGACATAAAAAAGAATCCTGTTCCCATAATAATTAATCCTAAAATCATTTTAAAAAGTGATGAAGATAATTTTCCTTTTAGTTTTCTACGTGCCCAAAATGCAGCTACTGTAGTTCCTAAAAAGATAATGAACATAGCATTAAAAGACTGGAACCAAGACGCTGGCACTTCCCATCCTAAAAGCGCTCTATTGGTATTGTCCATAGCATAGATATTCATTAATCCACCTGCTTGCTCGAATGCTCCCCAAAAAACAATAACTAATAAGAAAGACATTAATAGTACAATTACACGATCTTTCTCTATTTTTGATAAAGGTCTCTTTAAAGCCGCCTTTTCTTCTTCATTTTCTGATGCGCCTGTAAAATTACCAACATGTTTCAAGTATTTTTGACCTGCGAGGTATTGAAGTAACCCTAAAGCCATTCCTATTGCAGCTAAACCGAAACCATAATGCCATCCGTGAACTTCACCTACATACCCCACAATTAAACTCGCTAAAAAGGCGCCCACATTAATACCAATATAAAAAATTGTAAATCCTTTATCTCTTCTAATATCTCCTTGTTTGTAAAGCCCACCTACCATAGTTGAAATGTTTGGTTTAAGTAAACCCACTCCAAGAACAATTAAACCTAGACCTGCGTAAAATGCCCACATTTGTTCTATGGCCAAAACACTGTGTCCCAGAATCAATAAAACACCGCCATATAAAACGGCTTTTTTCTGACCTAGAAATTTATCAGCTAACCAACCTCCAGGAATAGAAGCTACATAAACTAACATCGTGTACCAACCATAAAGTGCTAACGCTTCACCATTAGTCCAACCTAAACCAACATTATCGCCTTGTGTTTCTGCTACAAGATATAATACTAAAATGGCACGCATTCCATAATACGAGAAACGTTCCCACATTTCGGTGAAAAATAGAATATAAAGACCTACTGGATGTCCAAAGAGTTCTTTGTGTTTTGCTATTGTAGCTGTATTCGCCATAATTTTATCAGTTAATTAATTGATCGTTAGTTTTTAATACTCAAGCCTAAGCCCATTATTATTCTGACTTCGCAATTTTATCTCCCAATGTACGGTCGATAAAATTAGTCATTTTTGTGTATAAATGTAACCGTGTATTACCTCCGTAAATACCGTGGTTTTTATCTGGATAAATCATCCATTCAAATTGTTTATTAGCTTGTACTAAAGCTTCAACCATTCGCATCGTATTTTGCACGTGTACATTATCATCAGCAGTACCGTGAATTAAAAGAAAATCTCCTTTTAATTTATCGACGTGATTTATTGGTGAGTTCATATCGTAACCACTCGCATTCTCTTGTGGTGTTGTCATATAACGCTCTGTATAAATAGAGTCGTAAAACCTCCAGCTTGTAACGGGTGCCACAGCAATCGCCATTTTAAAGACGTCGTTTCCTTTAAATAGAGCATTACTACTCATAAAACCACCATAGCTCCAGCCCCATATTCCTATACGGCTATCATCTATATACTTTAAATCCCCTAATTGTTTAGCGGCTTCAATCTGGTCTTCAACTTCAAATTTTCCTAATTCATTTTGTGTCACTTTTTTAAAGTCAGCGCCTTTAAAACCTGTACCTCTTCCATCTACACAAGCAACAATATATCCTTTTTGCGCAAGTAATTGGTACCAATAATCGTTTGCACTATGCCATTTATTAGCAACCTGCTGAGAACCAGGGCCAGAATATTGAAACATAAATAACGGGTAGCTTTTAGACGCATCAAAATCTTTAGGTTTAATGGTCCACATATTCAAATCGTTACCATTTACCGCAATCGTGCTAAATTCTTTTGGCGACATTTTATACGCCGCTAATGCTTCTACTAATTCTGTATTATCTTTAATCTCTTTTACAACTTCACCCGTTCTCGCATCATTTAAAGTGTAGCTAGGCGGTGTTGTCGCATTAGAAAATGAATTAATAAAGTAAGTGAAATCAGCGCTAAAATCTGCGCTATTTGTTCCTGTATTATCAGACAAACGTTGCTTTTTCGTTCCTTTTAAACTAATAGAATACACGTCTCTATTAATAGATCCGTTCTCTACCGATTGGTAATAAATTCTATCTGTTTTAGCATCAAAACCATAGTAATCGGTTATTTCCCATTTCCCTTTAGTGATTTGATTAATTAATTTTCCTTTTTTATCGTGGTGATAAATATGGTTGTATCCATCTTTTTCACTTGTCCAGATAAAACTATCATCTTTTAAAAAAGTTAAATTATTGGTAACATCAATATAGGCTTTGTCTTTTTCAGCAATGGCGATAAAGGCCGTGTTTTTTTCAGCATCAATCATCCATAAATCCAACTCGTTTTGGTGGCGATTCATAAATTGAGCACTTAAAACATCAGCATCATTAGTCCATTTTATTCTAGGGATATAGAAATCGCTGTATTTTTTATCTAAAGTCACAGCTCGCATATTATTGCTTTCTAAATTATGAATATGAAGCGACACAATAGCATTGGCCTCACCTGCTTTCGGGTATTTAAATACCGTTTGGGTTTGGTACAAATTATTACCGTAAACATCCATTGAAAATTCAGGAACCAGAGTTTCATCAAATCTTATATACGCAATCTTATTACTGTCGGCATTCCATTCGAAAGCGCGAACAAAGCCAAATTCTTCTTCGTAAACCCAGTCGGTAATACCGTTAATAATTTTATTTTTTACACCATCAAAAGTAATTTGAGTGGTTTTACCCGACTCTAAATCTTTTACATAGATGTTATTATCGCGACCATAAGCGACTTTCGATCCATCTGGTGAAAATGTTGGTTCTTGTATTTTTTCTTCGGCAATCTCAATTACATCTTCGGTTACCGAATTAAAAACGTAATAATTACCTAAAGTAGAGCGTCTAAAAATAGACTCCTCATTAGTCGCTAAAAGCACTTTATTTTCATTAGCACTAAAGGTATAATCAGAAAAATAACGCAAGCCCTCAATATCGGCAGAACTTACTAACGTTTTTGTTTTTTCTAAGGTGCTATAATCGTAAATATCTATTGTTGTAGTTCCTGTGGCTCTATCGACGTTTAAAACCGAATATTGTTTACCATTTTTTAAGGAGTGGAGGGCATCCATTCCCTGTGTTCTGAAGGTTCCATCCCAAATCTCTTCTAGGGAAATCTCTTTGTTTTGAGCTGATATTAAAGATGTTACTAAAAAACAAGTAAGAGCAAAGATTTTGTATAATTTCATTTCGTATAAGTAAAATTAAAATAATGCCAAGTTTACTAAAAATTATGCAAAATATAGCTAAAATTAACAGTTAATTACTGTGTTCGCGGCAATCTGTTTCAGATTGGATTCCTACCTATAGTTTAAAAAAACTAAAAGTGTAACAAAAGAACAAATGCATTTTCTTTTATAATGAGAATAGTATCTTTGTTGTACAAAATTATAGGCAATGCAAAAATCAGTTTCCGGCTTTTCAAAATTATCTAAATCTGAAAAAATAGATTGGATAGTAACCCATTATCTTTCAGGATCTACAGCGTCAAAGGACACGCTTTTACAATATATAAATTCGGATAAAAAACTACAGCAATTACATGACGAATTTATAGAAAACACCATTTCTAACTATTATTTACCGTTAGGTATCGCGCCCAATTTTAAAATTAACAATACAATATACGCCATTCCTATGGCTATCGAAGAAAGTTCGGTAGTTGCCGCAGCTAGTAAAGCTGCAAAATTCTGGATGTCTCGTGGCGGCTTTAAAACCGAAGTGCTATCGACGACTAAAATTGGTCAAGTTCACTTTATGTTTCACGGCAATAGCGAAAAACTGCACGCCTTTTACACTGCTGTAAAACCAAAATTACTGGAAGCAACGCGCGACATTACTAAAAATATGGACGCCCGTGGTGGTGGTATTTTAGACCTTGTTCTAAACGATAAAACTACAGAGATTAAGGGGTATTATCAGTTGCACGCCACTTTCGAAACGTTAGATGCGATGGGTGCTAATTTTATTAATTCGTGCCTGGAACAGTTTGCAAAAACTTTTAAAGCTGAAGCTGAAAAGCACTTGGATTCACCCATAGAAATAGTAATGAGTATTTTATCTAATTATGTGCCCGATTGCATTGTTAGAGCAGAAGTTTCGTGCCCAATTGAAGAACTCATCGATAAAAATATTGAAGACCCTGAGTTGTTTGCTAAAAAATTCGTGCAAGCTATTTCTATTGCAGAAGTTGAACCCTATCGCGCAGTAACACATAATAAAGGTATAATGAACGGAATTGATGCCGTTGTTTTGGCCACCGGAAATGATTTTAGAGCGATTGAAGCTGGCGTACACGCCTATGCGGCTCGTAACGGTAAATATTCCAGTTTAACACACGCTAAAGTTGAAAATGGCATTTTCACGTTTTGGACAGAACTTCCATTAGCACTAGGAACCGTTGGAGGCTTAACAAATTTACACCCACTAGTAAAAGTAGCGTTAGACATTTTAGGAAAACCATCAGCTAAAGAATTAATGCAAATTGTTGCTGTTGCCGGCTTAGCGCAAAATTTTGCAGCTATAAAATCGCTAACGACAACAGGTATTCAAGAAGGCCATATGAAAATGCACTTGATGAATATTTTAAATCAGTTTGAAGCGACCGCTAATGAAAAGAAAACGATTGTAGATTATTTTAAAACCCATACGGTTACGCACAGCGCTGTTGTTGAAGCCATTAATGCGCTAAGACAATAAAAATGATGCAGTCTTTTTACAGTAACGGTAAATTATTAATTACGGGGGAATATGTCGTTTTAGACGGCGCAAATGCTTTTGCGTTACCCACAAAATTGGGCCAGCATTTAGATGTAGAACCAATTACTGATCGTAACATTATTTGGACAAGTTTCGATGAGAAAGGCAACCTCTGGTTTCAAGACACTTTTAATATAGAGACATTAACATCTGTAGCGAATAACTCTGAAGACCCCGTTTCTAAACAACTCACTGCACTTTTAAAAACAGCAAAAAAAGAAAACCCCGATTTCCTAACACACCATAGCGGATACAAAGTATCCACCCGTTTAGATTTTCCTCGCGATTGGGGCTTAGGCTCGTCGTCTACTTTAATAAATAACTTGGCACTTTGGGCTAATGTTAACCCTATGACGCTTCTTTTACATTCTTTTGGTGGTAGTGGTTACGACATTGCTTGCGCGCGGCACAATGCGCCTATTCTTTACCAAGTTGGGAATCCGCCAAAAATTAAGGAAATCTCTTTTAATCCGCGATTTAAAGACGAGTTGTTTTTTGTTCACCGCAATAAAAAACAAAACAGTCGCGACGCTATTAGCACCTACAAACAATACAAAACCAATAGCGAAATCATTATTCAAAAAATAAACAGGATAACATCTCAGCTTTTAAAAGCGGATAGCCGATTAATTTTTGATGCCCTTATAACAGAACATGAAATCCTAATCGCGCACGTCACTAATCAAACGCCAATTAAAGACGATCTATTCCCGGATTTTGACAACGCCATTAAGAGTTTAGGAGGCTGGGGAGGCGACTTTATTTTAGTTACGGGCACTAAAGCGTATGTCTACGATTACTTCAACAGCAAAAATTATAACACCATAATAGCGTATAACGATCTTATATTAGGCGCTTAGTTTGTATACACAATAAACACAAAAAAGGTCTCGCATAATATGCAAGACCTTTTTTATGTTAAAATGAGACGCTATTTTATTGAATAGTATTCGCTCTATTATCTTCTATTTCTGCAGCCTCTTTTAATGCGCTGTATAACCTTGTATTTACAGAATTTAATTTCTGCTCACCAACTTGGTTCGAATACGACTGGTAGTTATCTAATGTCACAGCTGGCGTTGTTTTAGTAACTTGAACCATATACACTCCTTTTTCTCCAGCGATTACTTTAGAGGTTGCTCCTTCTTTTAATCCGAAAGCTGTTCCTACAACCAAGGGCTCTTTACCAGCACCTGCAATTGTGGGGTTTTTCATATTAATGGCCGACGCGGTTTTTACCGTTTGTCCTTCAGAAGCAGCAAAATCTTCAATACTAGACGTTTTTGCTCTTTCTTTAATTAATTGTGCTTTTTTCTCTTTTCTAATTGCAGGAATTGCAGTTACTGAAGCATCTTCTACATTCATTAAACCTTCTTGATTTTTAGCTGTTACCTGGGCAACAACATATCCTGTAGAAACTGAGAATCGTTTAATATCGCCTACAGATCTTGATTTCTCAAAAGCCCAACGCACAATTTCTCTTTGGTTTCCTACACCTGGTATGTTTTCGTCTAACACTTTAACGCCACTTACAGGAAATATTGGAAAGCCTTTTTCTTTAGCTACTTCTTGAAAATTATTATTATCTGCCTTCAGCACAAAATTTGAAGCCTCTCTAAAAACGGTGTCTTCTGTATCTATAGAAGGCTCAATGTTTCTAACTAAAGTAGCTAATTTGTAAGCTTGTTTTTCGTTTTTCTGATCTAATATTTCTACAATGTGAAAACCGAAATCAGTTTTAACCACTCCGATGTCTCCTTTTTTATTTTCGAAGGTATAATCTCTAAATGCAGGCGTCATTGTATTGTATGTGTACCAATCTAAAACACCTTCTTCTTCATTACTTACTTTATCGATTGAGAAATCTAATAACGTTACAAACTTAGAACGGTCTGTTTTAATAATCGCTAATAAACTATCTGAGGTTGTTTTAGCTTGCTCTTCTGTTTGTACTGTTTCTGGAGCTGCTGCACGAGATCCTATAAAAGGAATTAAAATATGTCTTGCCTTTACAGAATCTGGTAATTTTGTTTGTGCTACTAGTTTTGCTACCTTAAATGTTCTTCCTTCTTTATAAGGGCCATAAACATCACCTGTATTTAATTTTGAAATGCTATCTTTTAATGCTCCAGCGATTGCTGATTCATAAACATACCCATTATTAAATTTTACATCTGAGTTTTCGTTTACGAAAACTTCTGCTTTAGCATCACTCATATTAGCAAAACCTACAACCGTATCATTCTTCTTAGTTTCAGAGTTGTAAGAAATGTTTCCTCTAATTAATTTGATAAGCTCCTCTTGAAGCACTGTTTCATCTTCTAAAGAAGCCACTTCCTCGAATTTTACATATTGTAAACTTCTTGAAGCGTCCACTTCGTATTTTTTACTGTGTTTCTCTACGTAATTCTCAATATCTCCTTTCGATACTTCAATACTACTATCTGCAATAGATGTGTAAGGTACTTGCACGAATTTGATATCTACTTTATCACCTTCTAATTTATGCTCTAGAGCGCCTTCTGCTAACGTTGCCGTTGTTCCAGCTTTTACTAAATTAAAATAGGTTTGTTGCAATGCTCCAGACGATACGTTATCTTCATAACTAATCCATTGTGCATACGCTTCAGGCGATGTTTCTTTTAGGTTAGCGATATAAGCGTTTAATTTTGATTCGTCGTAAACACCATCTTCATTTAAAAACTGAGGACTAGACTCTAAATTTGCTCTTAACAAATCTCTCATTTGCTGTCTACCTACATTTAAACCTAATTTTTCGAATTGCGTTCCCATCACTGCTTGACGGACTTCAGCTTCGTAAACTTGGTTCATTATTTGCGTTGTCGTTGCATTTGGAGTTTGCTGCGCCTCTACTCTTGCCATAAATTCTTGACGAGAAATATCTTTTCCATTTATGGTAGCAACCACATTAGGAGATTTAGAAAATAACGCATTCTGATTATCGAATAAACTTGATAATACAAAAGCGAATAAGGCTAGTGCGATTACTAAGATTAAAACAACTGTTTTTTGTCTTATTTTATTTAAAATTGCCATCGGTTGAATAGATTATATGAAATATAGTGAGCGAAAATACAGTTTTCTCTTTAATAATAAAAGAAGAACATCTCATTAATTAATTTAATTTTAACAAAGGGGTTTACTATACCTAATAGAGTCGTATTATAAGGCCAGATTTTTAGTCGTCAGTTTTTACTTTTAAGTGTACCAGATCTACTTTAGTATTAGAAACTTCAATGATTTTAAACTGAAAATTATCAATCGTAACAATATCATTTTGATGGGGAATTTCTTCTGTATAATCCAAAATTAATCCGCCTAGAGTTTCATAATTCTCACCTTCAGGAAGATGAAGCTTAAAATGTTCGTTTAGGTAATCGACTTCCAAACGTGCAGAAAACACAAAGTTATGGTCGTCAATCTTTTCTTCGGTTAATACTGCTGTATCGTGTTCGTCTTCAATTTCACCCAATAGCTCTTCAACAATATCCTCGACAGTTAATATTCCTGAAGTCCCACCGTATTCATCCAGAACAACAGCCATACTTTTTCTTTTCTTAATAAGAATGTTTAAAATATCGTTGATGAGCATTGTTTCTGGAACAAATTTCACAGAAAGCAACATCGCCTGTATGGTTTGTGGCTTTTTAAAGAGTTCGAAAGCGTGCACATATCCTACAATATCGTCAATCGTTTCTTTATAGACTAATATTTTTGAACATCCCGTTTGTACAAACAAGTTATTTAAATTGTCTACAGAATCGTTAATTTCAACCGCAATAATTTCGGTTCTAGGCACCATTACTTCACGTGCTTTAACATCGGCAAACTCTAGTGCTTTTTGAAAAATCTGGATTTCGCTATCGATGATGTCGTGTTCTTCCACAGATTCCATTTGCTCGCTAATATAATTTCCTAATTCCACTTTTGTAAAAGCTAATTGTACAATGTCACCCTCCGTTTTAAAGAATTTACGCAACACAAAATCTGAAATCCATAACACAAAATCTGAAATCCAAGAAAACAGCGTATAAAAAATATAGGCAGGAAAAGCGAGTACCTTAATAAAGGTATTGGCATAAATCTGAAAAAACACTTTCGGAAGAAATTCTGCTGTAAATAAGATTAATAGTGTCGATAAAACAGTTTGTGTTAACAAGCTTAAATCGGTAAGCAGATAGTTAGCGAATACATTGGTGGTTGGTAACATAGACTGAAACCACGCCACTAACAAATCGCCCATAAAAAACCCATATAGAACCAGTGCTATATTATTACCAATAAGCATAGCGGCAATAAACTTAGACGGTTTTGCGGTTAATCGTTTTAAAATGGTTGCTAGAAAACCACCTTGTTTTTTTTCAATTTCTATATGGATTTTATTAGCCGAAACATAGGCGATCTCCATTCCTGAAAAAAAAGCAGAAAGCAATAAGGCAATAATTATTATTGTAATAATAATGGTGGTAGACATCTATTTTTTATTGTCTTTATTATCGATCTTTTCATTAAATCTCTGCCTAAAGAAAAACATAAATATCGCTAAAGCTCCCAACAACAGGGAAGAATACGATCTTGATTGTTCCACTCCCCAATTAGAAAAGGCGTCGTATAAAAACAAGACAGCAAATACTAAGTAAGAGTATTGAAAGATTTTAAACAATTTCATTATAATCAATTTTAAAGTAAAGGTAAGAAAAATAAGTGGTTAAAAACACTTATTCTAGAACAGCAAATTGCCCACTAATTTCTAGAACTTCGGCTTTGGTAAAGTCTTTGTCTGAATCGAAGCCGCTACCGTGCGTTATGTAGTCTGCAGACTTATAAGTTACAGGAAGATTGGTAAACACCCACTCCTTGGTTTGGTCGAAATACAGTTGCTCTGCAAATAACGTATCGTTTTGTGCTGTAGCAACAACAACATTGCCTTGCAGATCGATAAGATCGGTACCTTCGTAACGAATTGCATAATCGGCAACTATAGTGCTTTTCTGCTGGTTGGCATCGTAAACATAAAGCGTTACGCCGTCTGGGAACTCAGAGTATCCAAATTTACGATTTCCAAAATCTAACATTTTCGGGCTCACCAAATTGGCAACAACACGTCCGGAATCGGTTCGCCTTGCATTTATATTTTCGGCAACTCCCAAGGGTTCGTTATCGGAAACTCCGATTTTTTTAACCTCTTGAAAATTATTTTTACACGAAAAAAACAGAGTCATAGCAACTGCTATGACTCCGTATTTAATAGTATGTAATAAAGGTAACTTCATTATATATTTGGAACCGTTACTGTTCTCTGAATCCAACATCCAATTGTTATAGATTTTCCGGCATTTCCTGCATTAAAAATCTCTGTATTAGAGGGCGCTAAACCTTCATATCTCGCCGCTGTATTAGAACTTCCTGCTTTTCGCGCTTCTGCAGCTGCTAACCAAAATACTGCTCTTTGAGAGAAGTTATCGGTACCACAGTTTTTAGCACTACTTGAGTACATTCCTGCTATTTGTAAGTGCGGACTCTTATCTGATGGGTTGGCATTTACAGCATTCATGTAATACGTTCTTGCTTGACCGTAGTTACCAACTGCTTTTAATTTAATTGCAATTTTCTTGTATAATTTAGCTTTCTTGAAATTGTCTGTTTCTAAACTAATTGCTTGCTCATAGTATCCACGAGCTTCGCTAGACTTACCTTCTTTATCTTTTAAGATTCCTAAGTAGTATGCAGAGTTTGCCGACGGACTTAAGTCGTGGTATGCGTTTACTAATTTAAAGAATAACGGGTCGCTAGTACATTCTTTAGCAGACATTCTACCAGCAGCTCTTTGCAACCACGTCGCATTTGCTTTGTTAGCTTCGAAACTTTTTTCGTATAATGGAATTAAGTTTTCACAGTTTGCTCTGTTTCCTAACTCAGAATCTACACTTCCAGAAATTTGATCGAAAGCCGATAATACAGAAGTATAATACCTTTGGTACTGTCCTTCTTTTTTAGTTAAGGCCGCTCCTGCTTCTTCTTTAGTTACAATTTTATTTAAACCAACAGACGCTTTTTCAACTTCAAATTCAATTTTCTCAACAACATCATCGTACTTATCAAATAACTCTTGTGCCGTTTTTTTATCCGTATCATATAAATTTACCATTAATTTAAAGTACACGTATAAACTCTTTGGGTTTTCAAACGTTTCTTTATCCGCAGTAAAGGCAGCATCAAAACAACTGTATAATTGGTCGTCTGTTAAACCTAGCTCTGTTTTATAATCGTATTTTAACTGACATTGTTTAGAGTCATATTCCCCTTTCGGCGTTTCATTTGCAAAGTTCAAAGCTCTTTCGTCCCATAATTTAACTAGGTCGTTTATAAAAGCTACTTGTTCTACTCCTGTAGTATTATCAATCTTATCTTTAAGAATTTTTTCTCCAAATACATAAATGGCCTTATTGTATTTAGGGCATTCTTGTCTCAATTCCATAAACGGTTTATAAGCCGTCTCATAGTTTTTCGATCTTGCATATTCGACCATTATAGAAAGCTTGTTTCTACACGCTTCCTCGTTTTGACCAAAACTAACGTTTAGTCCTAAAAATAATACTGCAATTAATACTGTGATCTTCGTTTTCATAGTTCTATTTTAATACTTTGTTAGTCATACTTGTTTTTTACAAACCATCTATCGTTTAACGATAAACTAAGGTTGAAATTAACAAAATTCTCTTGAATTAGGTTAGCGTCGGTTGTACCACGTTGTCCTATCTCGAATCCTAGATTGGCATTAGAGAATAAGTTTCCAACTGGTACACCTACTCCAAAAGATATGCCAAACTCTTTTATAGATTGGTCACTAACATTTAAACCGGTGTTCTCAAATCGTACCCCAGCCCTGTAGACCACGCGGTTCCAATAACTTGAGAAAGAATTATAATCGGGAATAAAAAAACCACCAAGAGACACTCGAGATGCATTTTCGAAACGTACTGTTTCGGTTCCACTTGAATTTTCGTAAGTATATAACGGATTTGAAAAGTCACTCGTTTTTTGAAATTCATACTCTACACCAGCAAACCACTTTCTAGGCTCTCCTAGACCGGCTCCAAAAGTGAGTTTTGTTGGTAGTTTTAATTCTGTTTCTAAAAGCCCTGACCCTTCTAAATCGGCATCTAGAGTATTAACAGAATATTCATTACCATCATTTCCTAGTATAATACTAGCAAATGTACGTTCGTTATTAGAGGTTAAATTAGCAGAAGGCGTATATGTAAACGACGATTGTAATTCTAATTTATCGCTAATCATTGTTTGATAGTGCAGACCAAAATTAAAATTTAATCCGCTTAATTCAGATCTATTACTTTCTCGAGATTGCGATTGCAGTAATTCGCCTTCATCATTATACCTAAAAAGCACCGTACTATTTTCTATACTTCCAAAATTATAACTGGCGTCTACACCAACGCTTAATCCATCGGTAATTTGATAACCCGCACCTAAAAATGCTTTATTTAAGCCTCCTTTACCTTGAAAACGAGTATCCATTTGCCCATCTGCGCGGTTATTTTCTAGTTTATACCCTACCGAAGTAAAAGGCATTAAACCCACTCCGAAACCAAATCTACCCACAGGAATAGACAATGCTAAATAATCGAAGGTTGATGTTTTTACCTTAGACTCCCCAGAGTTACTTTCTAAGTTTGTTGAAGTATGACTACCTCCCACCGTAAATGTTACGGGTCTATTTTCACCATTATAAGGAATAAGTCCTAAGTTTTTCCCCGCATAACTAGCTGGATTTCTTAAATTGATATGTACGCTATCTTTGTAAACACTCAGTCCTCCCATACTCCTGTTCTCGACAGTTCCTTTAAACTTAAGGCTTCCAATACCATAAAATGAATACGGTGATTGCGTGCCTTCTTGGGCGTAACTTTGAATTGCAAATAGCGCAATAAAAACTAATACAAGTTTTTTTATCATTAGTTTGTGTTAAATTGTAAAATAAAATTCAATCCTTCTAAAAGGTGATTTGAGTTCGCAAATATGCTACTTTTTAATTGTTTAGACAACATTTTCGTGTCTCCTCCTGTTAAAATAACTGTTAAATCTCCATATTTTTTTCTGTAAGTCTGAATAGCTCCTTCAATTTCGAACACAACACCATTAAACACACCAGAGTGTATCCCTTGTTCTGTTGAATTACCAATTAAACCGTCAGGTACTTTAGAAGATAATAACGGTAATTTTGCAGTTTGATTATGCAGCGCTTTATACCGCATTCTCAATCCTGGTGAAATGGCACCCCCATAATATTCGTTATCCCCAGTAATAAAATCGTAAGTAATACAGGTTCCAGCATCTATTATCAATACGTTTTTATTCGCGTATTTTTCTACGCAAGAACAAACCAAAGCAATCCTATCTATTCCTAATGTTTTTGGTGTGCTGTATAAATTTTTAAAAGGCAATACCGTATTATGATCTAAAAATAAAAGCTGAAAGTCCTTTTTTAGCGTTTCGAAACTGTTTTTATCTAGTTTTCCTACCGAAGAAACGATGGCTTTCTCTATATTTTCATATTTTTTCTGAATTTCTTCAATTTTTTTAAAAATATTTTCAGCATCCGTCTGAATTCTAAACACCATTTTATTACCCTCAAAAACAGCCACTTTAGCTTGCGTATTACCGATATCAATAATTAAATTCATAGTATAAATTGATGAAATACAAACTTACAAAACGAAATTTTATAAAAATTGTTTTGTAGATATTAAAATAGCTCTTATATTTGCAACCGCAATTAGCGCTGGTGCCTTAGCTCAGTTGGTAGAGCAAAGGACTGAAAATCCTTGTGTCCCTGGTTCGATTCCTGGAGGCACCACCATAAAACCCCGAAAACTTATGTTTTCGGGGTTTTTTAATTTTATCTCATTTGTAATTTGCTACTATTGCTTTTAGAGCATTCCTAAAAGTCTTTCCTTTTAATTTTAATAAAAATTATAAAAGAAAACACTAATTGCGTTAATCTTTATAGAGATAACGCTAATTGTAGTAGATTTACTAACTTACTTTTGACCTTTGGATACAACAGAAAACATAGAAACTCAGCCCCCTAAAAAAAGAAAACACCGTATTGTACGCCGCACGCTGAGCGTACTCTTGGGTGTTATTCTCTTATTGTTATTGGTTATTTTATTTATAAGAAGCCCCTGGGGACAAAATATTATTGTAGCTAAAGCGGTAGACTATGTCTCTAACAAAACCAATACAAACGTCGTAATCGATAAGCTTTTTATCACTTTTAATGGTAATATTCAACTAGAGGGTTTGTTTTTAGAAGACAAAAAAGGCGACACTTTGGTTTATTCAAAGTCACTTGAAGCAGACGTGCCATTATTCTCCATTATAAAAGGCGGAGCCATTGGTGTCGAACAATTAAACTGGAAAGGTTTACGCGCCAACATTATAAGAAAAGATTCTATTTCTGGTTATAACTTTCAGTTTTTAATTGATGCGTTTGCCCCAGCAGATACCACAAACGTTGCCGCAGACACGACTGCTTCGAAACCCCTTGACCTCATTTTAGGAACCTTCAACTTTAAAGATATCGATATTGTTTTTGATGACGCCGTCGCTGGAATTGATAGCCGATTTAAAATTGGAAAGTTCGATGCTACGATGAACACTACAAATATGGAGATGATGGTTTTCGAAGCTTCAAATATTGCGTTGAAAGACGCAAAGATCAAATTTATTCAGAAACCTGTAGCAGCAGACACAACGACGTCAAAGATACCATTACCTAAATTTTCAGTTGAAACTCTAAGTCTTCAAAATGTGACGGCTTATTACGAATCACAACCCGATCGCATCATTGCTGATCTTGATATTGATGAATTTTACACCGAAATCCCTCAAATAAATTTAATCGATAACGACATTAATTTTAAAACTATTCGTTTAAAAAATTCAAAAATCCGTATTCATACGGATACTGAAGTTAACGGACTTACAGAAACGGTAAAAAACACCAAAGAGCAAGCGAAAGCAACTATAAAATCGCTTAATTGTCCACAATTATTAGTCACTATTGACGCCATCGATTTAGAAAACAACGCTGTCGATTACCGCGTTGGTAATGCCAAACCCATCAAAAACAGCTTAAATCTAGATGCTATATCGTTAAGCGAGTTTACTTTAAAAGCTTCAGATGTTTTCTTGAAGGATAAAAAAGCGGGCTTACAAATGAATCAGTTTACTAGCAAAGCATTTTCTGGGCTTCATTTAAAACAATTGGCTTTCAACTTAAACGTTACCGACAAACAACTGCATCTTGAAAATTTCAATTTTAAACTTAATAATAATGCTATTTCGGGATTTGCGAATTTAAACTACACCTCCCTTGCTCAGCTTATAAAAACTCCAGAAACCACTAAAGTTCAACTTGATTTGCCAGCTTTTAGCGTCTCATTAAAAGACATCTTTAAACTTCAGCCAGAACTTAGAAAGAATCCCTATATGGATTCACTCAGCAATAAACTAATTACAGGAAACCTAAAAGCTTCTGGAACTTTAGCTGCAATTAAGGTGTCTAATACCTACGTAAATTGGGGTAAAATGACTAAGATTTCTATAAACGGAATCATAAATAATAGCACAAAACCAGCATTGCTTTATATTGATATCCCCAATTTTTCAGCACAAACAAAGCGTTCTGATATTATTCAATTTATAGACGAGAAAGAATTAAGTGTTAGTTTGCCCGAAGACGTGCTACTCGTTGGAAGTGTAAAAGGTACACGCGATGCTATTGAAGCGCAAGCTAAACTAACATCCAATCAAGGAATTGCAACGATTAAAGGCCATTTTAAAAACACCGATACTGTATCTTTCGATGCCGATATCCTTATTGACGATTACAAAGTTAACGAGTTACTTAACGACCCACAATTTGGTGCTTTAAATCTTACTATAACGGCTTCTGGAAGCGGTAACAATATAAATGCATTAAACGCGAAATTAAACGCTACGGTTTCTAGTTTTCAACTTAATAATTATGACATAAAAAACCTTAATATTAATGGAGACATTAAAGACGGAAAAGGTAAAATAAACTCGAAATATAAAGACAAAAACCTCGACATCGCCTTAGATGCAGCTATAGTTTTAGATTCTATTTCTCCGGAAGCGTCTATAGAATTAGACATTATTGGTGCCGATTTACAAGCGCTTGGCGTAATGGATCGCAATGTAAAAACGGGAATGAAAATTTTCGCAGACTTTAAAGGTAATGGTAGTAATTACGACGTGTCTACTCACATTGATAATGGCGTAGTTATTTACGATAATAGAACGTATTTATTAGGAGACTTAAAGGCTAAGGCACACGTAGATAAAGATACAACTTCGGTTTGGGTTACTAACAAGATGCTTAATTTGGTAGTGCAGTCTAATAGCGATCCGCAAACATTTAGCAACTCTCTACGACGCCACGTTTTAAGTTATTTTTATGACGATGAACGTGCGCCAGATACTATCGCGCGACCTGTAAACTTAAAATTGGAAGGACGCATTTCTGAATCACCTTTACTTAACGATGTGTTTTTAGTTAACATTAAAGACCTTGATACTATTGATGTATCTGTTAACTACAATGAAAAAGCGCGGATTTTAATAGCGAATATTACAGCACCACATATAAATTATAGCGGAAACAAATTAGATAGTTTGGCTTTTTCTATGATGACAGATAAAAATGACTTTAACTTTAATTTAGGGTTTAAAAGTATTGAAGCAGGCCCATTACTAATGCCAAAAACAGTTATTAATGGTAACCAAACCGACAACGGCTTTTTGCTTAATTTTTTAGGCTACCACGACGGTGAAACGTTATTAAATGTAAATACAAAAATAACAACCTATCCAAAAGGATTACGATTTACGGTAAGTCCGGACAGCTTAATTTTAAATAAACAGAAGTGGACGATTCCTGATAGTAATGAAGTGATTATCACCGATAAAAAGTTTGAGTACAACGATTTTAAAATTTCGAGAGGAAACCAGTCTATCGAAATAACAGATAAATTAGAACGCATTTCTAAAAGTCACATGGCGATTGCTTTTAAAAACTTTAGTATTAGTGAATTTTTTAGCTATTTCAACCCTGAAACTAGTATTGCTAAAGGAAATTTAAATGGTGATTTTATTTTGGAGGAGCCTTTTAAAGATACCGGAATTATTGCCGCTTTAACCATTGATCAATTAGAAGTCTTAAAAACAGACCTGGGTGTTTTAAAACTAGACGCCAAATCTCTTGGTGGGAGCAACTACGATTTTAATGCGGGATTAAAAGGTGGAGATATAGACTTAGATCTTACCGGTGATTATGGAGTGACTAATAAATCAGCGAATTTAAATTTAGATTTGGATATAAACACTTTTAAAATGAAAGCGTTAAACACGCTAACCTTAGGTGAAATAAAAGATACAGAAGGTAGTTTTTCTGGAGGTTTTAAAGTTACAGGCACCACCGCTAACCCGCAATATAAAGGGGCAGTAACTTTTAATGATGCTGGCTTTAACATCGCCAAATTAAACACCAAATTCACACTGGTTAACGAAACATTAAAGGTGGATAACAAAGGATTATCGCTGTCTAATTTCACCATTTTAGACGCCAATAAAAATGCGCTGATATTATCAGGAACTATTGGCACAGAGAATGCTTTAAACCCTACGTTTAACTTAGAGGTTAAAGCCAATAATTTTCAAATTTTAAATGCGACGAAAAAAGACAATACCGCTTTTTATGGTAAAGCAAGCTGTAATGCCAATGCAAGACTGACTGGCGATTTACAAATACCAAAATTAAACGCGGAACTAACTTTGGGATCCGATACCGATATTACCTACGTAATGCCTTCTACATTATCAAATATTGAAGAACGCGACGGCGTCGTGGTATTTGTAAACCGTGAAAACCCAGATGCTATTCTTTCTCAAACTGACGAACAAACAGCAACCATTCGAGGTTTCGATATTTCATCCGTATTAAAAATAGGTAAAGATGCCGCCGTTACTATTGTAATCGATGAAGAAACTGGAGATAATTTTAAAGTTTCAGGAGAAGGTGATTTTATTTTCACAATGACACCTAACGGCCGAATAACGCTAACCGGTGGCTATGAAATTTCCAGTGGTCATTACGAATTAAATCTCTACAATCTAGTAAACAGAAAATTCCTAATCGCGCCGGGAAGTCGCGTAACATGGTCTGGAGATCCTTTTGATGCAAAACTAGATGTTAGAGCAATCTATAACATAGAAACCTCAGCATCAGCTTTAATGGCTCCTCAAATTTCGGGCGCAGATCCTTCAGTAAAAAGCAAGTACCGACAAGTGCTACCGTTTAATGTGTACCTAAATATTGATGGAGAATTACTTCAGCCTAAAATATCCTTTGGATTAGATATGCCCGAAGAACAACAAGGTGCTATTGGCGGTCAAGTTTATGGTCGCGTGCAGCAAGTTAATCAGCAAGAAGGCGAATTAAACCGTCAAGTATTTTCACTATTGGTTCTCAATCGTTTTTATCCCGATTCTGGAAGTGATGGTAGCTCGGGAGGTTTTGCAACTATTGCCCGCGATAATCTCAACGATGCCGTATCTGGACAGTTAAATGCGTTTTCAGATAAATTATTAGGGAGTTCGGGTATAGAAGTCGATTTCGGATTAAACAGCTATACCGATTACCAAGGTGATGCACCAACCGATCGCACACAGTTGGATATCGCCGCTCAGAAAAAATTATTTAACGATCGCTTAACCGTTCGCGTGGGTAGCGATATCGATCTTCAAGGCAGTAGCCCGGCAGGAGAAGAAGCGCCACTTATTGGAAATGTAAGTTTAGAATACACATTAACCGAAGATGGTAGATACCGCCTTAAAGGGTTTAGAAAAAGTGAATTTGAAAATGTTATCGACGGGCAAACAATTGTTAGTGGAATTGGCTTAATTTTCACTCAAGAATTCAATCAGTTTAACGAACTTTGGGATGCCATATTCCGTTCTCGTCAAGAACAAAAAGAAAAACGCGACGCTAAACGTGACGCCATGAAGGAAAAGTTAAAAGCGAAAGAAGAAAAAATTAATAAAAGTATCGAACAGAAAAAGAACTAAATCTTGAAAACAGTCTTAAAACATATTTCTTGCGTAGCTTTATTTGCGCTCCTCTTATATTCGTGTAGTGTTAAAAAATACATTCCTGAAGGTGAACGTTTGTATACCGGTGCAACTATAGAGATCAACGCCGATTCTACGATTAAAGATGTCGATGTATTAAAATCGGAACTAGAAGGTGTTCTACGCCCAGAACCAAACTCAAAATTCTTAGGTATGCGTCCTGGTTTGTTTTATTACTACAAGACACAAAAAGAAAAACCTGGCTTTATAAATCGCTGGATATACAAACAAATTGGTGAAAAACCGGTATATCAATCGGATGTAAAAACGTTTGAAGTTGAAGATATATTAAGAAACCGACTAGAAAATCACGGCTTTTTTTACAGCACGACAGCGTCCTATTTTCAAGAAGAAGCCATTGAAGCATCGGTAACCTACACCCTAAAAGTATTAAAACCATACACAATGGCTAGCTATCAATTAGATTCGATGCGGGCGCCTATATACGAAGATGTAAAACGCGCTACAGAAAAAACACCCTTTGTAGATGGAATGCGTTTCGATTTAGGGAATATGAAATTAGAGCGGCAGCGTATAGACTCAGAATTAAAAGAAAGAGGATATTATAACTTAAATTCCGATTTTTTTATTTTTGAAGCCGATACCACGCAATACAACAACAAACGTTTTAATTTATTCCTAAAACTGAAGGCCCAAGTTCCTAAAAAAGCCACCGTACCATACGTCATTAAAAAAGTAAATATTTATCCCGATTACGATTTGCAAGATTCTGTTATCGCCAGCACAGAACGTTTCAATGCTAAAGATTATCATCAAGATTCTCTGTTCTTTAAACCTAAATATTTAGATAAATTTATCACTCTTAAAGAAGGATCTTATTACAATCCGAAGACCTCAAAAAATACAGCACGACGTCTTTCGAGCATTGGAGCGTACAAATATGTAAACATTCAATATAAAGAAATCGACACGGCAACCACAGACCGATTGGGTGCTTTAGAGGCCAACATATTTTTGTCACCGTTAACCAAACGTGCTTTTCGCGCCGAATTACAAGCCGTTACCAAATCCAACAGTTTTGCTGGCCCACATTTGGCCCTAACCTATAGTAATAGGAATGTGTTTAACGGCGGGGAAACCTTTAATGTAAGTTCTAATATTGGCTACGAAACACAACTTGCAAGCGGTAACAACGCCGGGTTAAGTAGTTTAGAGTTAGGTTTAAAAGCCGAAATGATTTTTCCGCGCGTTATTAGCCCTTTTAAAATAAACGATGCCTTTTTTAAATATTCTATACCCAAAACAAAAGTGAGTCTGAGTGCCAATTACTTAAACCGAAGCAAGTTATACACACTACTTTCGGGTAGCGGTTTATTTGGTTATGTATGGGACTCTAACCGCTATGTAACGTATCAATTTAATCCCATTTCTATAAACTACACGAGCTTATCGAATACCACATCAGAGTTTGAAGAGATCTTAGATAACAACCCCTTTTTAAAACGCAGTTTCGACCAACAGTTTATATCGGGCTTAACCTTTTCGTTTACTTATAACGGAATGGTCGATGCTAACGACCCTAATCAGTTTTTCGTAAACACCACCTTAGACGTTGCCGGAAATTCTATTAGCTTGTTCGGAAAAGAAAAAGATGTGGGAGAACCTAAAGTCTTTTTAGGATTGCAATATGCGCAATACGCGAAAGCAGATATCGATTTAAGATTTCACCTAAACTTTGGAAAAAAAAGAGAGCAAACGTTGGCCACTCGCCTATTTGCAGGTTATGGTCTCCCATATGGCAACTCGGATGTTGTTCCTTTCGTTAAACAATATTTTTCTGGTGGCCCTTATAGTGTGCGTGCTTTTAGAATTAGATCGCTAGGCCCTGGAACGTATAACGAAGGTAACGACGCTCAAAGCGACGGCACATATTTTGACCAAACAGGAAACATTCGCCTGGAAGCCAATGTCGAATATCGCTTTCCTATTGTTTCTTTCTTTAAAGGCGCCGTTTTTGCCGATGCGGGAAATGTGTGGAATTCAAGAGCGAATCCTACTTTTGGTGGTAAAGATAAATTCACTTCGAATTTTATAAACGAATTAGGAATGGGTGCTGGTGTTGGTTTACGTATCGATGTTCAAGGTTTTGTGATCCGATTTGATTTGGCTGCTCCCTTTCACGATCCGTCGTTACCAGAAGGCCAACGTTACGATTTTAAAGTGGATGAACCTGTGCTCAATTTTGCTATTGGGTATTCATTTTAAACCTGTGTTTCTCAGCACTTTTTTATAGTCACTACAGAAGTTCTTTCAGTAGACTACCCCTTTAAAACAACACTAAAATGAAAAACTACCTTTTCATTTTAATTTATTAGGGACTACTGAAGCTTCACTTAAACCGTCCCACCAGAAAAAGAAACATTATAAACCTTTTTTCTGTTAAGTATTATTTATCTTTTCGACATATAATTACTCGATACAACGCTTTCAATTAAAACACACCGATCACAATGCAAAAAACATATTACGACCCAGCCGATTTAAAGAAATTTGGAAAAATTAGCGAATGGAATCAAGAACTAGGTGATAAATTTTTTGATTATTACAGTACCGTTTTTGAAGAAGGCGCCCTTTCAGCTAGAGAGAAATCGCTTATTGCACTTGCCGTAGCACATACCGAGCAATGCCCCTATTGTATAGACGCGTACACAAAAGACGGCTTACAACGCGGTATTACAAAAGAAGAGATGATGGAAGCCTTGCACGTTGGTGCTGCCATAAAAAGTGGTGCTACTTTAGTACACGGGGTACAAATGATGAATAAAGTAAACAAATTAGAAATGTAATTATTGCTTTTTTTAAAACCACTATTTAAAAATTTACGTAAACACTATACACGATAAAAAACCCTTTTAATGACAATAAAATCCTTACAAAAAAGAGAAAGTGATTTAGCCAATACCAACAGGCAACTTGATATTTTATCGAATGGTATTTTTAAGAGTGGAGAATTACCGACTTTTAAAGATAAAATTTCCGAAACGAATCAATTTCCACTAACGCCAAAAAAACTTGAAATACTCCAAATAAACTTAGGGTATATGTGCAACCAAGTTTGCGAACATTGTCATGTAGATGCCGGACCCGATCGTAAGGAAATTATGACGCGTGAGACGATGTTGCAATGTCTTGCTGTTATAGAAAATACGGGAGCACACACTTTAGACTTAACTGGTGGCGCTCCAGAAATGAACCCCGATTTTAAGTGGTTTGTTCACGAAGCGTCGAAAGCGGGGATTAAAGATTTTATTGTGCGCTCTAACTTGACTATAATTAGAGCCAATAAAAAATATTACGACTTACCCGATTTCTTCAAAGAACATAATGTGCACGTTATTTCCTCAATGCCACATTACACTCGCGGCAAAACCGATAAACAACGTGGTAGCGGTGTTTTCGATAAATCTGTTAAAGCCTTACAAGAACTTAACGAAAGAGGTTACGGTAGGCCGGGAAGTAACTTGCGATTAGATTTAGTTTACAATCCTTCGGGAGCCTATTTACCAGGTGATCAGGACGCTCTAGAAAAGGATTTCAAAAAAGCCTTAAAAGAAGATTTCGATATTGATTTTCATAATTTATTTGCCATTACCAACTTGCCTATCGCTCGTTTTTTAGACTATTTAATCGCCTCAGAAAATTACGAGGACTATATGCATTCGCTTGTGGAAGCCTACAATCCAGCAGCGGTTAGCAGTGTAATGTGTACTAATACTATTTCGATTAGTTGGGACGGCTGGCTGTACGATTGCGACTTTAACCAAATGCTAGATTTAAAAGTGGCGAGTAAAGTGCAACATATTAGTGAGTATAACGAAGACTTATTAAATGATAGAACCATTAGAACCTCACAACATTGTTATGGTTGCACGGCGGGATCAGGAAGTAGCTGTCAAGGATCTGTAGCATAATTTTATAACGTTTATTTTTTAACTCATTTTATTTGATTGCTTTAATTTACAATGAAGAATAAAGACATTGCCCTATTAATTTTCGCGAATTCGGTCCCAACGGAAGCCGAACGCAAACCTTTTAAATCGGCGGTGTCTCTTTTTAGCATCTTAAATAAACAGGTGGAATCTAAAGTTATAAATACCGGAATCCCTTATTTTATAATCTCAGAAAAAGAGCAGATTGGCAACTCTTTTGGGTCTCGGTTTACAAATGCAATTCAATCCGTTTTTAATAAAGGCTTTCGTAATATTATTACAATTGGTAATGACACGCCACATTTAAAAACAGCCCATTTAAATGAAACTATTGCTAAGTTAAAGACAAACGATTTAGTTTTAGGACCTTCCCAAGATGGCGGATTTTATCTTATGGGCCTTTCTAAACATATTTTTAATGACAAAGCTTTTAAAAAACTGCCGTGGCAAACGGCAGCGCTAACAACAACGTTTTTAAAGTTAGCTTCAGAAAAAAATATTACTTTCGACCTCTTAGAAAGACTTTACGATATTGATACTTCTCAGGATATAAAAGCTATTATAAATAGCTTCAAAAGTCTTTCAAAAACACTTAAACAATTTCTTTTAAATAGTATAAATACCGACGAGCAAACTACTCTTCAACGTCATCTACCTTTCCCTTCCGTGTCACTTTCCTCCTATTTTAATAAAGGTTCTCCTCTGTACTTAGAATAAAATCACGCAACGTTGTTGCTCACTGTTACTTTTTTTACGTACTAATCACATTCAATATGAGGCCTTTTTATGTCTGCATTTTACTTTTAACGACCACTTTAAGCTATGCACAAACAAAAATTTCTGGAACAATAACCGCCGCAACAGATAATGAAACGATTCCGTTTGTAACGATTACGGCATCGAATGGAAATAGCACAAGTTCCAACGAAAACGGGGAATATACTATTACCGCTTCAGAGGAAGACTTCTTGACATTTTCGTCGTTCGGTTTCGAATCAAAAAACATCACTGTAAACACTCAAATCAATATTGATGCCGTTCTAACAGAATCCACAACCTCTTTAAATGAAGTCGTTGTCACCGCGCTGGGTTTAGAGCGCAACACAAAAGAATTGGGCTATGCTGTGCAATCGATTAATTCTAAAGAACTAACTGAGGTTAAAACCATAAATTTTTTGGACAACTTATCAGGTAAACTTGCAGGTGTCACCATTTCTCAAGGAGCCACTGGCGTGGGCTCATCGTCTAAAATCACGATTCGTGGCGAAGCCTCTTTTTCTAATAACAATCCGTTATTTGTTGTCGACGGTATCCCTATTAACAACGCTACCGTTTTTAATTTTACAAATGAAGCGGCGGCAGGTTTTCAAGAAATAGATTTCGGTAATGGTGCAATGGACGTCAATGCCGATGATATCGAAGAAATATCCGTTTTAAAAGGCCCCAGTGCAGCGGCTCTTTATGGCTCGAGAGCATCGAACGGGGTGATTGTTATTAAAACCAAAAGCGGAAAACAATCTAAAGGACTAGGAATTAGCATAAATACTTCAGTGTTTATAGACTTGGCATTTAAACTTCCTGAATTTCAAAATAGCTACGGACAAGGGAATTCTGGAAATTTCGAATTTAAGGATGGACTTGGTGGCGGCATCAATGACGGTATTACGTATTCCTGGGGGCCACGGCTTGATGCTGGCGTATTTGCGCCCCAATACGATAGCCCCGTATATTTAGAGAATGGCACTGTAGTTCGTGGTGGTGATACCGCGCTTTATAACGGCGTAGCGATTACCCCTACAGCACTAAAATCGAACCCCGATAACTTAAAAGATTTTTACAAAACAGGAATTACAACCATAAATAACATCGCTATTTCGGATGATTTTGATGCCGGAAATTACCGCTTATCATTCACCGATTTACGCAGTGAATCTATTATTCCCGGTGTAAATATCGACCGACAAACGGTGGCTACAAAACTTATTTTTAAACCAACGGAAAATACCAAAATTGCGTCTTCCATTACTTATACCAACACGTCTAGCGATAACCGCCCTGCAAATGGTTACGGCAGTGAAAATGTAAATTACTCGTTAGTGGCTTGGGGTCCACGATCACTAAACACGAACAATTTAAAAAACTATTGGCAGCCCGGTCTAGAAGGTGTCCAGCAGTATTCTTATAATTATACCTATTTCGATAATCCGTATTTCATTGTATTCGAAAACAGAAACGCTTTCAATCGTGATCGTGTGTTTGGAAACCTTTCCATTCAGCATCAATTTTCAGAACAACTCAGTCTTTCTGTAAGAACAGGAATGGATTATTCCTCAGAAAAGCGCACGTTACGTAGAGCCTTCTCTAGCAATCGGTTTAAAAACGGAGCGTATGCCGAACACGATGTGTTTTTTAGAGAAATCAATACCGATTTCCTTCTGAATTATAACAATTCCTTTGGCTATTTTAATCTAGATGTTTCTCTTGGAGGCAACAGATTGGATCAAAAAGCGTCGACCACCCAATCCCAAACCGTAAATTTAGCGCAACCTGGAATTTTTAATTTGAATAATGCCGCATCGCCAATTGAAGTTTTTCAATACGATTCTCAAAAAAGAATAAATTCATTTTACAGTCTCGCCAAATTAGGCTTTAAAAACTATTTGTATTTGGACATTACAGCGCGCAACGACTGGTCGAGCGCATTGGCAACACCATATTCGGTAAACGGAACTTCGTTTTTTTACCCTTCGGCTTCTGCTAGTTTTATTCTGTCTAATGTTACAAAATTACCCAAAATATTTTCTTTCGCAAAATTTCGTGCTAGTGTCGCGCAAGTCGGAAACGATACCAATGCGTATCAAACCTCGGGAGCCTTTGTATCGCAAACACCATTTAACGGACAGCCCACATTTAGCAATCAAAACCTGATTCCGAATGCTAATTTAAAGCCAGAAAGCACGACGTCTTATGAAATTGGAACCGATTTACGCTTTTTTAACGATCGCATAAAGTTCGACGTCACCTATTATAATGCCACAACCACCGACCAGATCGTGTCGTTACCCATTCCTATTTCCTCAGGTTACCAACAGCAAGTGGTTAACGGCGGAAAAGTAAATAGCAAAGGTTTTGAAGTTATTGCCACTTTCAAACCTATTAAAACCTATTCATTTTCCTGGAATAGCACGTTTAATTTTGCCACTAATAAAGCGACCGTACAAGAACTCCCGCAAAATGGTGGACGATTAACATTGGCGTACAGCCGTATTTACGATAGCGCCAACCAAACCGTTTGGTTTCAAGTGGAAGAAGGCGGCCGGATTGGAGATTTTTATGGTACTGGATATTTAAAAAATGAAGATGGCCAGTTTATCATTGACGAAAATGGAAATTATACCGCCGATAACGCACTTCAAAAACTCGGGAATTATAATCCCGATTTTACGTTAGGTTGGAACAATGCTTTTACTTATAAAAATTGGAATGCTAGTTTTCTTTTCGATTGGCGTCAAGGTGGAGAAATCGTCTCAAGAACACGTTCCTTAGGTTCGGTGGGCGGGCAATTGGCCGTTACCGAGTATAGACCTGAAGATGGAATTATCGCTGAAGGCGTGACGGCAAACGGACAACCAAATACTGTTGCCATTTCTTCTGAAAGTTATTACCGACAGTATTACGATAGAAACCACGAAGAAAACAATGTTTATGATGCGTCATATTTAAAACTTCGTCAGTTTTCTATTGGTTATGCGTTTACACTAGACAATGGTTTTTTAGGTCTAAAAGAAGGCGGAGACGTCTCGGTTTCTTTAATTGGTAAAAACATATTTGCTATTACTGAAAACCCCCACTCCGACCCCGAACAATTAGCCGTTCAAGGCACCGGCTTTATTAGTGGTGTAGAAGATATGAGCTATGCCACAACGCGTAGTTTTGGAATAAAAGCCAATTTAAATTTCTAAAAATGAAAACAATGAAAAAAGCACAATTATTTTTAAGTTGTTTCGCGCTGCTAGTTTTAAGCAGTTGCACCAAAGATTTCGACACGATTAACACCAACCCAAACGCACCAAATACTGTACAACCTAGCTTACTTTTAAGGCAGGTAATTTACGATTATGGCGAGCAAATGAGTTATGAAGGTTTTGTTGCAGGTGATTTACTCGCGCAACACCGCACCGCTCTAGATTTTAATTTATTCGATCGTCACGCTTTAAAATCACCACAACTCGGTGGGAATCCGTGGCCTATTTTTTATACCAATTTGAGAGATAATCAAATTATTTTAAATCAATCGCGCAGCACGCCGACCTATTCTGTTTACGAAGGCCCAGCACTTATATTGAAAGCGTATTTCACCGCCGGATTAACCGATTTATTTGGAGATGTACCGTATTTTGAAGCGTTTAATGGGGGTAATGGCACCGTCACTCCAGCTTACGACACCCAAGAAGCTATTTATTTAGAACCTGGTGGTATTTTAGATAATTTAGATCGCGGTATGGAAGCTATTTCCAATTACAACGCCGCGATTCCTTTGGAAGGTGATATTTTATTCGACGGTAATTTAAACCGATGGATTCAATTCGCAAACGCGTTAAAGATTAAACACCTCATCCGGATTTCAGATAAAATTGATGTTTCTCAAGAGTTGCAAGCACTATATACGGAAGGTAATTATATCGCTTCAAATGCTGATAATGCCACTTTTAATTTCACAAACACAGACCCTAACAGCTTCCGATTAGCACAATTACGCATTGGAGATTTTAATAATTTCGTTTTATCGGAAACAATGGAAGACATTTTAAGCGCTTTAAACGATTCAAGAGTAAACACCTTTTTTAAACCGTTTAGCAATTCAACTTCAAACGTATTTAACGGTTTAATTAATGGTATCGACGCCTCTTCGACGTCTGTAGAATTGGGCAATTACTCCTTAGCAGGTGCTGCTTTTAGAGACGACACCTCAGTATTAGACGCTAATTTTATTACGGCTTGGGAAGTCCATTTCGCATTAGCAGAAGCCGCCGATAAGGGCTTAATTCAAGCCAATGCTCAAGAACTTTACGAGCTGGGCGTACAACAAGCTTTCGCCTATTGGCAAACGGAAATGCCTACTGATTACTTATTGGGAAATGCCGCTTTTTCCGCTCCGGAAACAACACCTTTACAACAAATAATAACCCAAAAATGGATTGCAAACCTTATCAATGGTTATGAAGGCTGGGTGGAATACAGACGTTCAGGTTTTCCTGAGTTTAATCCTATTTCGGCAAGTCTAAATAATGATTTAATACCGATAAGAATGCCTTATCCTGCCGAAGAAGCCGCGCTAAATGCAGAAAACTATAATGAGGCAGCAAATGCGACAAATAATAACAGTATAAATATCCCCGTTTGGTGGGACGAGAATTAACGTATGACAACAGAAATTTGGCAATGGATTTTAATAATAGGTTCCAGTATACTACTGTTTATTATTTCTCCTTTAGCAAAAACAAGATCTGAATTTTTTAAAGCGACACACAAAAAGAAATCTCCCAATGTTTTTATACTTACAGGGAGTTTAATTATCTCTTGGATTTTCGCGAAAAGCATTACCAATGCAGCAAACTTAGGCCTAGAATTTGGTCTTGTGGGCGGTGTGGCTTATGCCGGTTATTATTTAAGCTTTACTGTCGCCGGCCTACTTATTTATCAGTTGCGCGTAAAAGGCGGTTTTAAAAGTATTCATCAGTTTTTAACGACTAAATTTGGTAAACGCGCTGTCGCACTTTTCTCTATTTTAATTGTAATTCGTTTATTTAATGAGGTTTGGAGTAACACTATGGTTATTGGTTCGTATTTTGGCGCGCATGGTTCAACACCATTTTACAGCGCTATTTTAGTGTTTACTATATTAACCTTAGCCTATGCCTTGAAAGGAGGTTTAAGTAGTTCTATTTTTACCGATGTCATCCAGATGGGTTTATTCACTGTTCTATTATGCGTTATTTTATGGCAGATATTTTCAGTAGAAAACTTTCATACTACTACTGTTATAGAATCAGGAACCTGGAGTTTTAGTATGGGATTAAACTTGTTTTTCGCAGCAATTATTCAATCTTTTAGTTACCCGTTTCACGATCCCGTTTTAACGGATCGTGCTTTTATTAGCTCGCCGAAAGTAACTTTAAAAAGTTTTCTGTGGGCAACACTATTGGGCGCTATTAGTATTATTCTGTTTAGCGTTATCGGCATTTACGCTAAAACCCAAGGACTAAACGGCCAAGCGGCAGTAGAAGTTGGTAAAGCTTTTGGCGTGGTTATTTTATTAGTAATAAATTTTATAATGATTACCTCGGCGGCTTCTACTTTAGATTCTACATTCTCATCATTCTCGAAATTATTATCTGTAGATTTAAATATGGGACTAGACCTTACTTTTGGTCGCGCATCTATGGTCGCGATTGCCATTTTAGGAACGCTTCCTGTTTTTTTAAATGCCGAAATTCTTTCAGCAACCACAATTTCTGGAACAATGGTGATTGGGTTAACACCAATCTTTCTATTTTGGTCTATTGAAGTCCCAAAAATAAGTTTTTACCTCAGCGTTATTTGTGGAATAGTTTTTGGGTTTCTATTAGTGTTTAATTGGTTTCCCGATGCCTTAATTTTTACTGACGGTAAGTATGCCGATTTACTTTGGGTGAATGCCTGGGGAATTACATTTTGTATTATTTTATATTTTATACCAAAATGGATAACAAAACGATAGATTTAGGAAAACGCACTGGTAAAATGCTCCTTTTTGGAGGTGTTTACAGTAATCTTCAAGCTTTAGAAGCATTAAAAACGATTGCCGAAGATTTAAGCATCTCTCCTGAAAACTGCATCTGCACTGGCGATATTGTGGGCTATTGCGCTCAACCAGAAGAAACCGTACAATTAATGAAACACTGGGGCGCTAAAAGTATTTTGGGCAACGTAGAAGAGCAACTTATTGAAGGCGCAAATGATTGCGGTTGCGATTTCACCGAAGGCTCACGGTGCGACAGTTTTTCAAAATTGTGGTATCCGTATGCGCAAAGTAAATTATCGAAAGACTCTTTGGACTATCTAAAAACACTACCCGATTTTTTAACTTTTGACTACGCTGGTAAAAAAACAACAGTCGTACACGGATCGACTTCGTTAATTTCAGAATTTATTTTTAAATCGACTGTATGGGAATTTAAAAAACCACATTTTGAAGCTACCGAAAGTGATATTATTATTGCAGGACATTGCGGACTCCCTTTTAACGAGACTAAAGACACAAAGCTCTGGCTTAACCCTGGTGTTATCGGGATGCCGGCAAACGACGGTTCTCCAAATGTTTGGTATGCTATTTTAGAAGAAAAAAATAACGCACTCACCTTCAGCCATCATCCATTAGAATACGATTATAAATTAACAAATACGTTAATGAGTAACGGCATTTTACCAGAAGCTTACGCGAAGACAATTCTGTCTGGAATTTGGGATAACACCGAAATCCTTCCGCAGAAAGAAAGTGCAATGCAAGGTTTAACTTTAGTTTTATAAATTATGAAAAACAGTCTTTTAATACTATTATTACTATCAAATGTATTCGTGTTTTCGCAAGAGGCACTTTCCGAAGTATTACTAAAACATAATACGCATAGCATCCCTTATATATCGGTTCAAGAGTTAGCAATGCCTGCAACGAAAGCGATAATTATAGATGCAAGAGAACCGGATGAATTTGCGGTGAGTCATATAAAAAACGCCATTCACGTGGGGTTTAATGATTTTAAAGTGGAAGACCTTCAACAAAAAATAACGAATAGAAATCAAGCTATCGTTGTGTATTGTTCTCTAGGAATTCGCTCTGAGACAATTGGCGAAAAACTAAAAAAGGCGGGATATAATAATGTTAAGAATTTATATGGCGGTATTTTCGAATGGAAAAACAACAACTTTGAACTTTATAATACTTTAGAAAAACGAACCGATAGTATTCACGCCTTTAACGAATCGTGGAGTACCTATTTAAAAAATGGTATAAAAGTGTATAACGCCCCAATAAAATTAAATCTTAAAAAAAACACATCCTTTTGAAAACCAAGACTATCATTATTACCTTTACAAGAAATCCCGAATTAGGAAAGTGTAAAACCCGATTAGCAAAAACTATTGGCGATGCAGCGGCATTGCGCGTGTACCGGTTTTTAATAGCACACACCGAATCTGTTTTAAGTCAAATTGAGAGCGACAAAGCGGTATATTACTCAGAACAAATTAGGGATAATGATATTTGGGAGGCCAAACACTATCAAAAACACCTGCAAAAAGGTGCCGACTTAGGCGTACGAATGTTAAACGCTTTCGAAAACGCTTTTAAAGCTAATTATTTGAAAGTTATTATTGTGGGAAGCGACTTATATAACCTTAAGCCTTCGCATATTAACGACGCTCTTTTGGCACTCGATACAAATGACGCCGTAATTGGACCGGCAGAAGATGGCGGTTATTACCTTTTAGGCCTAAAAACACTGAACCCGATAGTGTTTAAAAATAAAGAATGGGGAACAGAAACGGTGTTTAGAGACACTATGATCGATTTAAAAAATAGCAGTGTGCACACTTTAGAAACATTAAATGATATAGATGTTTATGAAGACTTGGTGTACAATTCAACATTACAAAATATTATAGCACAAAATGATTAAACAGATTGAAAAAACGGTTGCTTATTTACAAGAACGCGGTTTTAAAGCGCCAGAAGTTGGTATTATTCTAGGCACTGGTTTAGGGCAGTTAGTTGATGAGATTGAAATTATTGAAGAAGTAAGCTACAAGAATATCCCTAATTTCCCAACGGCCACTGTAGAGTTTCATAAAGGGAAATTAATTTATGGTAACTTAGAAGGTAAGAAAGTGATTGTAATGCAAGGCCGCTTTCATTTATACGAAGGACACACGTTACAAGATGTCACCTACCCTGTGCGTATTATGGAAAAATTAGGTATTACAACATTATTGGTTTCTAATGCTTCGGGAGCAATTAACACCACTTATAAAAAAGGTGAGCTAATGCTAATAGACGACCATATAAACCTTCAAGGGAGTTCGCCTTTAGCGTTTAAAGGTGTTGAAGCTTTAGGAGAACGTTTTACAGATATGAGTGCGCCTTACAATAAAAACATAAATTCAGCGATCGAAACCATTGCAAAAGAACAGAACATCACACTGCATAAGGGTGTATATGCAAGTGTTGTTGGTCCGCAATTAGAAACACGAGCAGAATATAGAATGCTAAAAATTATGGGTGCCGATGCCGTTGGAATGAGTACTGTTCCAGAAATTATTGTTGCCAATCATTTAAAATTAAAAACAGCTGCCGTATCTGTATTAACAGACGAGTGCGATCCAGACCATTTAAAACCAGTAGATATTTCAGAAATTATTGCAATGGCAGAGAAAGCCGAACCGCAAATGATTTCTCTTTTTAAAGCATTGATTAAAACATTATAAATTGGAAAAATATTTAGACCTTATAAAAAACGCCTATTCTGGCTATTGGAATTACCTTAAACAAGAAGTGTTTTTCGATACCAACTGGGATAACTTTTTTTACGGATTAATCGCTATTTCTTTAATCGTTTGGGTTTTAGAAATGGTATTCCCGTGGCGAAAAAAACAAGCGTTGTTTAGAAAAGATTTCTGGCTAGACACCTTTTATATGTTTTTCAATTTCTTTTTACTTAACCTTATTATTTTAATTGCCCTGTCGGAAACCGTTGCCGCACTACTCAACGATGCTTTAGGTTTTATTGGTGTATCACTAAATAGTTTTCAACTCTTCGATGTAAAAACAATGCCCAAAGTATTAGGCTTGTTTATTTTGTTTATCATTAGTGATTTTGTGCAATGGAACACGCACCGATTATTACACCGTGTGCCTTTTTTATGGCAATTTCATCAAGTCCACCACAGCGTTAAAGAAATGGGTTTTGCAGCACATTTAAGATACCATTGGATGGAGCCGGTGGTTTACAAATCGCTCTTGTACATTCCGTTAGCAATTATTGGTGGTTTTAATGCTCAAGATGTTGCTATAGTTTACTTTTTTAATATTGCCATCGGTCATTTAAACCACGCTAATATTGGATGGGATTATGGTATGTTTAAATACATTTTTAATAATCCGAAAATGCATATCTGGCACCATGCAAAAGAAATGCCTAAACATGTAAGGTATGGCGTTAATTACGGAATAACCTTAAGCCTTTGGGATTACCTTTTTAAAACCGATTACATTCCGTACAACGGAAAAGACATCGAATTGGGCTTTAACAACGACGAAACCTTTCCTAAGGATTTTATTAGTCAGGAGTTATACCCATTAACATTCAAAAAAGACAAATGAAAAATTTAATTGTATTACTCAGTGTTGCATCCATAGCTTTTAGCTGTTTTTCATCTCAAGGCCTACCCGTTAAGCAAGTAGAGAATAATGCCGAAAAACCTGCGCCACAAAAAAAGAGGGATACCGATATTGCGCCGTATAAAACTAGCACAAAAAGCGATTTAGATCATTCAGAATGGAACACACTTTTAAAGAAATATGTGACTAAAAACGGTGATGTAAATTATAAAGGTTTTAAAAATGAATCTGAAAAGCTAAACACTTACGTGTCGTATTTAGAACATCAAATACCAACTGAAGCTTGGAGCGTTAATAAACAGCTTGCTTATTTTATAAATGTGTACAATGCCAATACCATTAAATTGATAATTGATAATTACCCGTTAAAAAGTATTAAAGATATTAGCAGTCCGTGGAAAAAAGACAGGTTTAAAATTGGAGATAAAGACTTTTCTTTAGCCGGTTTAGAAAATGGCATTTTGCGTACAATGAACGAACCTAGAATTCATTTTGCAATTAATTGCGCATCGACATCGTGTCCGAAATTATTAAGTGAAGCTTATACCGAAGCAAATGTTCTGGAATTAATGGAAAAAGCGACGAAAGAATTTATTAATAATTCTGCTAAAAATGAATTATCTTCAAACAAAGTAAAAATATCAGAAATCTTTAAATGGTATAAAAGTGATTTCACAGAAAACGGAAGTGTTATTGATTATATTAACTTGTATAGTACTATAAAAATAAACGCCGAGACCTCTGTCGATTACATTGATTACGATTGGAGTTTGAATGCGCAAAACTAGACCACTAATTTTTTCGTATACAATAATATGATAACCATTATTGTCCCTATTTTAAACGAAGCTGAAACCATTGAAAGATTGATTTCACATCTTTTGGTTATGGCATCTCCTAGTTCTATTTCAGAAATTATTATAGTCGATGGCGGAAGCACAGACGGTTCACAAGGGTGCGTAAAAGGTATTAAAAATGAAAAATTAATACTAATTCATTCCGTAAAAGGTAGAGCAAAGCAAATGAATGCTGGTGCTAAATTGGCCACCGGGAAGGTTCTCTATTTTTTACACGCAGACTCGTATCCGCCAGCACACTATGATGCTTTGATACTAAATGAAATCAACAAGAACAATCTCGCCGGCTGCTTTAAAATGAAGTTTGATAATTCTCATTGGTGGTTACAATTAGCGAGTTATTTAACACATTTCTCTTGGCGTGCCTGCCGTGGTGGCGACCAAAGTCAGTTTATTACTACAGCGTTGTTTTTTGAATTGGAAGGTTTTAACGAAGATTTTATAATCTACGAGGACAACGACCTCATCAATAAATTATATGCTAGAAAACAGTTTGTTGTCATTCAAGAATGGCTTACTACATCGGCAAGACGGTATGAAAAAAATGGCATTTGGAAACTTCAGTACTATTTCTGGGCGATTTACGTTAAGAAATGGCGTGGGGCTTCAGCAGACGAACTTTATCAATACTACAAAAAAAACATTGCCTAACGTTTATCCTTAAAAAAATGGAGTGATAAAAAGACCTCAGATCACTTCTCTTTTAGAATCAAGAAAGAAGACTTGATTTTAACAACTAGACAAGAATTAAAATGACATTTTCTCTTTAGATTTTTAAAATCACTTCTGAGCAACACCTTGTTAGATCAAAAAGAGGATGAAATTACACCAGTTTTTAAGGGGAAACGACTGTTCTTCAAAGCGCAAATAATTCGTACTATCTATTACTTAAACTTTTTATAGTGTGATTGTATTACGCGCTCAACCGGTTTGTTTTGTGGTGTAAATCGTGTATCTGCCATTCCGCCAGACTCGTTATGATTATGAAACCACTTCCAAATAAATCCGCCCGCAAACCAGTCTTCCTTCCAAAACGTATCAAACAACGCTTTGGTGGTTGCTGTTTGCGCTTCAAAATTTAAAGTTGTTTTACGCCTATCGGACACCCAAGGTTCTTTTCCCGAAAAATCGACACTTCTATAGCCAAACTCCGTAAATAACACGGGCTTTTCTAATCTTTCAGATAGCCTTTTTATCTCTTCCTTATAAGGTAACCAACCTTTCACGCACTCTTCGACTGTTGGTGTTCTCGAGTCACTTACCGGAAAATATGCGTCGATACCAATATAATCTAAAGCGCCCCAAAATGGCGTACGTTTATATTCATCCCAATTTGCAGCGTACGTGAGCTGCCCTGAATACACGCGTTTTACTTCTCGAATTAATTGATGCCAAAAGTCTGGTCGTGCTGCGATAAAACTATCCAGTTCGGTACCTATGCAGTAAATATCGGCATTTACGGCTTCCGCAACACGCGCATATTCTAAAATAAAATGGCGATAGGCTGTTTCTAAAAGCAGCCAATCGGTTTCGGTTTTCATTATAATATCTCCCGTATATTCACCTCGCCATACCCAAAGTTGGGGTTTAATCATTAATTTTATATGCTTTGCTTTTAGTTTTTCAGCATATTGAATAACACCTGCTTCTCTTTCACCAAACCATTGTTTTTCGGTATTAAAAAGAATGTCTGGGTGCTCTAAAGTTTTTATAAACCCGAAAGGCATTAAGGCCGCATAATTAGAATTGAGACTCACCACTGGACTTAAATGTTCGTCGGCAATAGCGTTATTTGATGCTACAAAACTAACGCCGTTAATTTTTTCATTAGATTGTGTACACGATTGAAATACCATACAACTTAAAAAAATGTACCCTATAAAGTATTTCATCTTCTGTTTTTATTAATTATCAAATCTAAAAATAAGGTTAAAACTAAAACCAAACCCGTAATCACAAAAAAATCTTAGCTATCTTTCCACGAATTAGAGAAAACATTCAAAAAAAGTATATTTCTGAGTTAGGTTTAGCTCCTTCATTACGACTCATCGTAAACAAAAGAAAATTATGGAACACATTGTAATTATTGGTAACGGAATTTCTGGCGTTACTGCAGCTAGACATATTAGAAAACTGTCTGACAAAAAAATTACAATCGTTTCTTCCGAATCCGATTATTTTTTCTCTCGAACCGCCTTAATGTATATTTATATGGGCCATATGAAGTTTGAGCATACCCAACCCTACGAAAATCACTTTTGGAAAAAAAACAAAATAGAGTTAAAAAAAGCTTTAGTAAAAACTATTGAAACAGACTCGAAAACCCTTCATTTTGAGAATAATGAAACGCTTACTTACGATCGATTAATACTTGCTACAGGCAGTAAACCCAATAAATTTGGGTGGCCAGGACAAGATTTAAAAGGGGTGCAAGGTTTATATAGTAAACAAGATTTAGACACCCTCGAAGAAATGGCGCCAGATAATAAAGCGTGCCAGCGTGCCGTAATTGTGGGGGGCGGTTTAATTGGTATTGAATTAGCCGAAATGCTTAACACGCGGCAAATTCCTGTCACTTTTCTGGTTAGAGAAACAAGCTTTTGGAACGGCGTTTTACCAGTAGGCGAAAGTGAAATGATTAATAGGCACATTAAAAGCCATCACATCGATTTAAGGCTTGGCACCAATTTAAAAGCCATCACTGATGATGGTAACGGCCGTGTTAAATCTATAATTATAGAGGGAACCGGCGAAGAAATACCGTGCACTGTTGTTGGACTCACAGCCGGCGTAACACCAAATATAGATTTTATTAAACCGTCTAATATTGAAACTGATAAAGGCATACTCGTTAACCGAAATTTAGAAACTAATATTGACGGCATTTATGCTATTGGCGATTGCGCACAACAGCGCGAAGCGATTGGTCTACGAAGACCTATTGAGGCCGTTTGGTATACTGGAAGAATGATGGGCGAAGTTTTAGCACAAACCATTTGCGGTAAAACAATGGCTTACAACCCGGGGCATTGGTTTAATTCTGCGAAATTTTTGGATATAGAATACCAAACGTATGGCTGGGTGAATAGTGAGAAAAATAAACCTGACTACGAGAACCATTTCCATTGGAAACACAACGATGATACTAAATGTATAACGGTATCTTACCATAAAGAGACTCAAGAATTTCTGGGCATAAACACGTTTGGAATACGTATGAAACACGAGGTTTTCGATCGCTGGCTCACCGAAAAAAGAGCTATTGATTATGTAATTCACCATTTACACGACGCTAATTTTGATCCTGAATTCTTCAAAAGATTCGAAAAAGACATCTTAAAAACGTTTCAGAACAAATTACAAAACGCCTAACACATAGCTTTATGAGTAGTAAAATAGACCAAAACTTATCTTTAGCAAATTCAAAACAGCTATCCACCCAACAAAAATTAGCTTCCGGTATTGGTATCCTTGGGCTTTTTATTCTCGTTTTAGCCTTGTTTAATGTCAACTTCCCTAATCGCGCTATTACATTAACTCTAGCGTTAGGTCTTATGGCAACCGGTGCCATTTGGTTTGCAAACAATGCGTATTTAACAAAAAGTAAAGGCATTAAAAATGATGGCGTTTACTTTAAATCGATATCCTCGCGCGGATTGGTAGGTTGGATAACAGGTATTGCATTGACGTCGTTCTATATTGTTTTATATTTTAAACCCGCGTGGTTAGGTTTGGGTGTTGACGGCGCTTCAAACACCGGTTTGGTGGCACTTTTCGATCCGTTAAGTAAATTATTAAGTGGTAACCCAGCGAGTCAATGGTTTGTTTACGGTACGCTTTACACCTTAGCCATTTTAATATTTGGCTATAAATTTCTTTTAAAGTATCGCCATAATAAATACGAACAATTGCGCACCGGATCGGTAATGTTTTTTCAACTGGCTTTTGCCTTTTTAATTCCAGAATTTATGGCGCGACTAAATTCTGATACTTTTTCGCTTCCCTATTACGATTTAAAAAACATCTGGCCGCTTAACTATTATAATTTTGAGCAGTATCGTGTCGATAATTTAATAAGTGCCGGAGATGTTGGTGTTGGCTTACTAATTTTCGGCCTTGTTTCTATTTTTGTAATCACTCCTATTTTAACTTATAAATACGGCAAACGCTGGTATTGCTCTTGGGTTTGTGGTTGTGGCGGATTAGCAGAAACAGCGGGCGATTCTTTTAGACAGTTAAGTGACAAAAGCACGTTCGCCTGGAAAGTGGAACGTTGGGTAGTACATAGTGTTCTCGTCTTTGTGGTGTTAATGACCACCGCTGTGGTCTATTCCTATTTGGGTGATGATTCCAGTAGATATTGGCTAACAAAAAATGTCTTTTTATATAGTGTCGCCGGCCTACTAACTTTGGTTTTTGCCGGTGTAATGCTCTTTAAACATAAAGAATTAGGCAAGGACGCAAAACTTGGTGCTATTGGTTATTTTGCTATTATTATCACACTGATTGCAATGCATCAATTTGGAATGCGTCTGTTCTATTTTGAAGCTGAAACATTGCGTTCTTCCTATGGATTTTTAATCGGTTCTATTTTTTCTGGGGTTATTGGCACAGGCTTCTATCCTATCTTTGGTAATCGTGTGTGGTGCCGTTTTGGGTGCCCAATGGCGGCTATTTTAGGGTTTCAACAGCGCTTATTCTCAAAATTTAGAATTACCACTAATGGCGGACAATGTATTTCTTGTGGTAATTGTTCTACGTATTGCGAAATGGGAATAGATGTTAGGGCCTACGCGCAAAAAGGAGAAAATATTGTGCGTTCAAGTTGTGTTGGTTGCGGTGTTTGCAGTGCTGTTTGTCCGCGTGGCGTTCTAAAATTAGAAAACGATTCTATGGAAGGCCGTATCAATCCTAAGACCATTTTATTAGGTAACGATGTGGATTTAATGGATTTATTAAATCAGAAATAAAATCTTAAAAACAATTGTACTTTTGCAATCCCTAATTAAAATTAAATGACCAATATAAAAGTCATCATTCCTGCTTTTAACGAGCAAGATTCGATAGCACATGTTATTAACGATATCCCGAAAACGGTGAGCGAAGTGATTGTTGTAAATAACAACTCTACAGACCAAACGGCGTTTAATGCAGAGCAAGCTGGGGCAACCGTGTTAACCGAAACCAACAAAGGCTACGGTTACGCGTGCTTAAAAGGAATGGACTATATTGCAAAGCAAGAGCAACAGCCCGATATTATCGTTTTTATGGATGGGGATTACAGCGATTACCCCGAAGAACTCACCAAACTCGTGGCACCTATTATTAATGACAATATAGATTTTGTTGTTGGTGCTCGTGTAAAAACACTTAGAGAACCTAACGCAATGACTCCTCAGCAAGTTTTTGGTAATTGGCTTGCCACCAGTTTAATGTCATTGTTTTTTGGCGCTACGTTTACCGACTTGGGACCATTTAGAGCAATTAAATACACAAAACTTCTCGCTTTAAATATGGAAGATAAGACGTATGGTTGGACCGTAGAAATGCAACTTAAAGTACTAAAACAAAAGTTATCTTATATAGAAATACCGGTGCGTTACAAAGAACGCATTGGCACTTCTAAAGTATCAGGAACCTTAAAAGGAACCATTCTTGCTGGTTATAAAATACTCGGTTGGATTTTTAAATACAGTTTAACAAAATGATAGTAAACATAATAATTATTGTTATTTATTCTATCGCTTTGCTACTTATTTTTATTTATGCCTTGGCGCAACTCAACCTATTATTTAATTACATTTCTGCGAAAAAGAAGCAAACCAAGAGTCCCAAATTAAACCTCTCTAATCCTGACGAAGTTCCTTTTGTTACCATACAATTACCCGTGTTTAATGAGTTGTATGTTATGGAACGTTTATTGAAAAACATAGCGTTAATCGACTACCCTAAAGACAAATTAGAAATACAAGTTTTAGACGACTCGACCGATGAAACGGTGGCATCCACAGCCCTTAGAATACAAATATTAAAAGATCAAGGTTTAGATATTTCACATATTACGCGAACGAGTAGACACGGTTTTAAGGCAGGTGCTTTAAAAGAAGGTTTAACAATAGCCAAAGGTGAATTAATTGCCATTTTCGATGCCGATTTCCTTCCGAAAAAAGATTGGTTAAAACGGACTATTCCCTATTTTAAAGACGCAGATATTGGCGTGGTGCAAACCCGCTGGGCACACCTTAATCGCAACTATTCCATTTTAACAAAAATTCAAGCCTTTGCTTTAGATGCGCATTTCACCTTAGAACAAGTGGGTAGAAACAGCAAAGGTCATTTTATTAATTTTAATGGAACCGCTGGTGTATGGCGTAAAACCTGCATTATAGATGCCGGGAATTGGGAAGGCGACACCCTAACCGAAGACCTTGATTTAAGTTACAGAGCGCAACTAAAAAACTGGAAATTCAAATATTTAGAAAACGTAGAAACGCCTGCCGAATTACCCGTAGTTATTAGTGCTGCGCGATCACAACAATTTCGATGGAATAAAGGCGGCGCGGAGAACTTTAGAAAAATGATGTGGAAAGTTTTAAAAAGTAAAAACATATCTTCAAAAACGAAACTTCACGGTGTACTCCATTTATTAAATAGCACGATGTTTTTAAACGTCTTTATTGTGGCTGTTTTAAGCATCCCGATGCTGTATATTAAAAACGAATACGAACACCTAAAACCCTATTTTTATGTGATGAGCTTTTTTGTAGTAAGTACCATCATCTTTTTTGTATGCTATTGGGTAATGTACAAAAACACGTATGGCAAGAGCTTTAAAAACTTTATACAATATACCGTCTTATTTTTCACGTTTTTCTCGATAGCTATGGGGTTTTCATTACATAATTCTATAGCTGTAATCGAAGGCCATTTGGGAAAAAGAAGCGACTTTGTGCGTACTCCAAAATTTAATATTAGCACGATAACAGATACTTGGAAAGGCAACAAATACCTTAAAAAGAACCTCTCCGTTAATATCATTTTCGAGGGATTATTGATGCTGTATTTCGCTTTTGGAATGTATAGCGCCTTCGTGGTTGGAGATAGTGGTGGAGATTTTGGATTATTTCCTTTTCATTTAATGCTGTTTTTAGGATTTGGTTTCGTATTTTTTAAGTCCCTAATATCTAAAGTTTAACCTAAAAGCACAAAAACCTAAGAAAACCAAGAGTAAAAAAAAGTCTGTTTTGGGCGTTACCTAAAGGTCGCGCTTGCACTACTCGCTTCCCGATTACTATCGGGAGAGCTCAAACACACCGCTTAATCGCTAACGCTTATGTTTCAGGATTTAAAATTAAACGAGTATAAAATCCCAATTTTATTTATAGTAATAAGTACGCTTTTCTATTCTATTTTCGCGTATAGTTTAGAGCGATCAGATTACTTAAAGCTCTTTACCCTCTATTCTGCTTTATTTGTGCTCTTTTATAAGTTAACCCAAATAAGTAAACGCCATTTTAAACTGTTAGTAATCGCCGCGATTGCCTTCCGTGTTATTTTTATCATTGCCATCCCCAACTTATCACAAGATTTTTATCGATTTATTTGGGATGGCCGGATGCTATTGGGCTGTTTAAACCCTTATCTATATACCCCAGAATCATTTGTAAGCATCGAGAAATTTCCTGTGGCGCAAGCGCAAGAACTTATGGCCGGAATGGGTGCTCTAAGCGCCAGCCATTTCACTAACTACCCGCCTATAAATCAGTTATGTTTTGCTATTGCGGCCCTGTTTTCTGGTAAAAGCATTTTGGGCTCGGTAGTTGTACTGAGGATACTAATAATAGCGGCAGACCTAGGTGTCTTGTATTTTGGTGTTAAGCTACTAAAACGCCTTAAAATACCTATTAGTAACATCTTCTGGTATATTTTAAATCCTTTTATAATAATAGAATTAACTGGTAATTTGCATTTTGAAGGTATTATGGTTTTTTTCTTGGTATGGAGTTTATACCTATTGCATAAAAACCATTGGAAATTTGCTGCCGTTGTGATAGCCTTATCCATTTCAGTTAAATTAATGCCCCTATTATTTTTGCCTTTATTTTTTAAATGGTTTAATACCAATGAACAGTTCACTAAATTAAGTTTTTGGAAACTAATGAGTTTTTATAGTATAATTGGAGGTGTCATAGCTCTTATTTTTGTTCCTTTTTTATCTGTGGAGTTTATCTCAAATTATTCTAAAACAGTAGGGCTTTGGTTTAATAATTTTGAATTTAATGCCAGTATCTATTATTTATTTAGAGAGATTGGGTATTGGTACTCTGGTTATAATCAAATTGCTGTAATAGGGAAGCTTTTACCGGTTCTCGTATTTAGTTACGTACTGTATCTGGCTTTATTCACAAAAAATAAATCGTTTAAAAACTTTATAAAAACGATGCTTTTTGCATTTACCGCGTACTTATTTTTAAGTACTACTGTGCATCCCTGGTATTTAACAACACTCTTATTTTTAAGTATTTTTACTAATTACAAATTTCCTTTAGTATGGAGTTTTGTTATTATCTTTAGTTATATGGCTTACGCGTCTCCTACAACTAGTGAGAATTTATGGTTAATCGGTCTGGAATATGGGGTCGTATTTTGTGCCATCCTCTGGGAGGTTTCGGCCAAAAAGAGACATATCCTTTTTAATTAAGAACAGCTTAAAATAAAGACAGATTGACTTTCGCAAATCTGTCTTTATCGCCTATATAAAAAATTAAAGCGCTTTTAAAGCTGTAATGGTTTTGGTTTCCAATCCCTCTTCATCCCCGTTTTCATCTAAAACAGTTTCGTAATCCACAGTATAAAAAACCTCAAAAGATTTCCCCACTAAAGCCTGCGATTCTAAATCGAATGTGTTTAAAACGGCTTCATCAACTTTTTGAAATGTTAGCGTTCTTTCATCTCCGTCGCCATTAACAACAATAAAATTATACCCATACTCCTCGTGTCCATCGAAATCGCCTTTTACAGAATTAGTATCTTGAACACGCACTTCGTTTAAAACAAGGCTCTGTTTGTAAGTGGCAAAACTTGTTAATCCAAAAAAAGAAAGACCTAAAACTGCAAATAATAAAATGTGTTTTGTTTTCATAATTGATACCTATTTAAAAGATTAAAATAAATATCGGATAGCGATTCTACCATAAGTTCCGACAGACTTAAAACCATTTCAATCCCAGAAACAGCTGGTAAGTTAAGACTAACTATATATACGTTGTAATAATTTTTTTAGATTACATCACTTTTGTAATAAACATATTGAATACTTCAATAACGATTAGGATGATAATAATCCATGCTAATCGGCTACTTTCTTTCTGATCCAAAATGTCTTTAAAGCGTTCCAAATTTTATTTTATAATCTCAATACGATCATAAATTAAACGGTAGCGGTCTTTTAAATCAAACACTTGCTTCAAGCCCTGATTTAACTTATTTAAATCTTCATTATCCCAAGTTATATCTGGTAAATCGAAGCTATATAAGTTTTCAGAAATTTTATTTTTGATATTGAGCATTCTTCCAATAAAGCGTTTTAGCGTATTGCCAGAAATAAGGAGTTTTCCTTTTCTTTCTAAATACGAGGTGTGCGCATCTGTTTCAATTAACAAGTCTTCGGTAATCTGTGAATAGCGGTCTAGAGCCACCGTTTGCGAAATATTAAGCGTTACTAAACCAATCATTTCTTTCTTTAGTTGCGGCAAAACTAAGTGATGGTAGGTCACCATCATTTTATTTGGCGTGATAAAAACGGCTATGGGTTCTTGTAGTTTATCGGCAATAGGGGTGTTATAAAATCGTTGTAAAATTCGAAAAATAGTTTCAATCTCTTCCGTTTTGAAATTAAAAAAACTAACCATACCGCTATGAAACATATAAACATAAGCAGCGCGAGACACTGTGTAGAATAATTCGTCATTATCTTAAAAAAGCAACTGCCAAGACAGCTGCTTTTTACGCTCTTTAATTGTGCATTTTAAAATGTAAACATACGTTTCGCGGTCTTTAACTATTAACTATTAATGATTTAAAAACGGACTACTCAAAGTCGTCTTCTGACTCCTCAATTATTTCAGGGTCTTGTACAGCTTCTGGATCGTTATCATCGAAGTCTTCATAATCATCCTCATCATAATTCTCCATAGTTTTAACAAGTTTAGTACTTACTTTAACTAGGTATTTTGTGTCTTCGGTAGTTACCTCTACGGCTTCAACTAATTCATTTTTAGCATTTTTAAACGAAATGATATGATCTTCGTCGTAACCATAAGGATACTTCTCTACTAATAAAGCTAAAATCTCTGGAGTTAGCTTTTTAAAGTCGACTATAACGCGTTTCAAATTGTCTCTTTTCTTTTCCATAATTACATATCTAATAAGTAGGCAAATATAAGAGGTGCGACAATTGTGGCATCACTTTCTATTATAAATTTTGGAGTATTAATATCTAATTTACCCCACGTTATTTTTTCGTTTGGAACGGCTCCAGAGTACGAACCGTAGCTTGTTGTCGAGTCACTAATCTGACAGAAATAACTCCAAAATGGTGTTTCTGGGCGCTCCATATCTTGGTATAACATTGGTACCACACAAATAGGAAAATCGCCTGCAATTCCTCCTCCAATTTGGAAGAAGCCAATCCCTTTTTGAGAATTGTTGGTGTACCACTCTGCGAGAAAAGTCATATACTCAATTCCAGATTTCACTGTACTTGCTTTTAACTCTCCTTTTAAAACGTAGCTTGCAAAAATATTCCCCATTGTACTATCTTCCCATCCTGGGCAAATAATAGGTAAATTTTTCTCGGCTGCAGCATACATCCAAGAGTCCTTTAAATCGATTTCGTAGTACTCTTCTAAAACGCCAGATAACAACATTTTATACATATACTCGTGCGGTAAGTAACGCTCTCCTTTAGCTTCGGCGTCTTTCCAGATTTTTACAATATGTTTTTGTAAACGTCTAAACGCTTCTTCTTCTGGAATACAAGTATCGGTAACACGGTTTAATCCTTTTTCTAATAAATCCCACTCGTCTTGAGGGGTTAAATCTCTATAATTTGGCACACGTTTGTAATGTGAGTGCGCAACCAAATTCATTATATCTTCTTCAAGATTTGCTCCAGTACAAGAAATAATTTGCACTTTATCTTGTCGAATCATTTCTGCAAAACTTTTACCTAATTCTGCAGTACTCATTGCGCCAGCTAGAGAAACTAGCATTTTTGCACCAGATGCTAACTGCGCTTCATACCCTTTTGCGGCATCTACTAAAGCGGCCGCATTAAAGTGTAAATAGTGTTTTTCTATAAATTGTGATATTGGTCCTTTAGTACTCATCGTCTTCGTTAAATTTTGAAGGATTATTTTTAGATTTTACTGTTTCGAATTGACTGTCATGAAAGTCGTCTAAATCATCATTTTGAAACTTATAACTTAGCATCTTATAATATAATTTTGCGGCTAAGAAATCTGAAGATTTCTCATTCTGATTAGGGCATAATTCTACAATATCGAAACCGACAACATTTTTCTCTTCGAACACTTGTTTTAAGAATTCTAACGTTTCGTACCATAATAAACCGCCTGGTTCTGGGGTTCCTGTACTTGGCATAATTGAAGGATCGAAAGCATCAAGATCGAAAGTAATAAACACATTCTCCGTCATTTGATCGATAGCCGATTCCATCCACGAATCGTTAATGGCCATTTCGTGCGCAAAGTATGTTTTTTCTTTGTCCATTACTGTGGTCTCAATATAATCCATAGAACGAATACCCACTTGAATTAAATTGGTAGTCTGACTGGCTTCATACACCGCACAGGCGTGATTGCAAGTGGAGCCTTCGTAGGTTTTACGCAAATCTGTATGGGCATCGATATGCAACACTGTTAAACTGTTATAAAAGTCTTTAAAGGCACGAATAGTACCAATAGATACAGAGTGCTCTCCGCCAAAAATAGTAACAAACTTATTTTTCTTTAAGTATTTTTTTGTTGCTTCGTGTACAGCTTCAACCATCGCTTCTGGCGAACTGTTTACCGTTACTGGTTTAGCAAGAAAAATGCCTTGTTTATAGACCTCAGTTTGCGTTTCTATGTCGTATAACTCCATATTTGCCGAAGCATCTAAAAAAGCTTCAGGACCTTTATCTGCTCCTTTTTGCCAAGTACTCGTCCCATCGTAGGGCACTGGTATTAAGACAATTTTTGCTGTTTCTAATTTTGAAAATTCTTCTGGAATTCCAGCATAAGTTTTACTTTGCATAACCTAAAATTTTAAGTAAGTCTTCACTTTTTTGTTGTTCACTAAATAACGATGTTGTAATGTTTCCATCGTCGTCTCTATCTATTAAAATGTGTTTTGGTGAAGGAATTAAACAGTGTTGTAATCCGCCAAAACCGCCTATAGATTCTTGGTAAGCTCCCGTATTAAAGAAGCCAATATATAATGGTTTTTCTTTATTGTATTTTGGTAAATAAATAGCATTCATATGTTGCTCGCTATTGTAATAATCGTCGCTATCGCAAGTTAAACCTCCTAGCAGAACGCGCTCGTAACCTTGATCCCAGCGATTAATAGGCAACATAATAAAACGTTTGTTAATTGCCCAAGTATCTGGAAGCGTGGTAATAAAAGAAGAATTAATCATATTCCATTTCTCTCTATCATTTTGCTGCTTTTGGTACAATACCTCGTAAATGGCACCACCGCTTTCACCTACAGTAAAACTACCAAACTCTGTAAATATATTGGGCACTTTAACCCCTTCTTCTGCACAAGTTAGCTTAATTTGGTTTAAAATTTCATCAATCATATACTCATAATCAAAGTCGAAGGCTAACGAGTTTTTAATAGGGAAACCACCACCAATATTTAAGCTATCTAAACTCGGACAAATCTTTTTAAGACTGGTGTACACTTTTAAACATTTCTGCAATTCGTTCCAATAATACGCGTTATCTCGTATTCCTGTATTAATAAAAAAGTGAAGCATTTTTAATTTCACTTTTTTATTGCCTTTAATCTGTTTATTGTAAAACGGAACAATATTTTTGTAACCTATCCCCAAACGCGACGTGTAAAACTCGAATTTCGGCTCTTCTTCCGAAGCAATACGGATACCAATATTATAGTTTCCTGTTACTTCTTGAGAAAGTAATTCGATTTCCTCGTAATTATCTATAATAGGAATGCAGTTTTTTTGTCCGCCGTTTATTAATCGCGCAATGTTAGTTACATATTGAGCCCTTTTAAACCCGTTACTAATAACAAATGTTTCGTCTGTAATTTTACCTTCCGCTTTAAGATTCTCGACAATATCAATATCGAAAGCCGAAGAGGTTTCTATATGTATATCGTTTTTAAGCGCCTCGTTTAAAACGTGTTTAAAGTGAGAGCTCTTTGTACAGTAACAATAGCTATATTTCCCTTTATACTCATTTTTTTCTATCGCATCGGCAAACCATTTTTTTGCCCGCTTAATATTAGTCGAGATTTGGGGTAAATAAGTGAATTTTAATGGCGTTCCATACTGTTCTACAAGTTCCATTAAATCAATATCGTGAAAACTAAGTTTGCTGTCGCTTAACGTAAATTCGTCCTGTGGAAAATCGAAGGTTTGACTTATTAAATCAATATATTTCGTGTTCATTAATTTTTTTTAAAAAATAGTTGAATTAGTTGTGTTGTGAGTTATAAAAGTATGACAATGAAGCTTCAATAAAAAGCAGAATGAGATCAAATTTTAATTTTATTTTCTGTAACAGGTACAAACGCATAATTGTGCTGGGGCGCAACAATAGAGATATGGGCAGAAGTTAGCTTTAGAATTCGGTTACTTAAACGATAAGCTGCTTTTGAATATGACTTCCTAATTTTCAAAAGCCCGAACATAGAAATACGATTCAATTTATTCAGCTAGATGCTATACAAAAGAAATACATTTTTTTCAAAAAAGAACATTTAACCATAACTTTTTTAAAAAAATTTGATCTCTGCAATATTCTATTAATCAGCTTATTAAATCAACAACTCTAAAATTAAAACTAAAATTATATCACAAAAAAAACCACAACGTTATGTTGTGGCTTTTTAGTGTATTATGCAAGAGTTTTACATCATCTTTAATGTATTTATTTCTTGTATTGTTAAGTGTTTCCAGTGACCTCTAGGAATATCTTTTTTAGTTAAATGTGCAATTTGAACACAATCAATTCTAACAATCTCATATTTTAAGCTATCGAAAATAGTATGTAAAATAGTATTTCCGGTATTTTTAATTTTTATACCAATTTCGTTTTTGTTTTTATTATCTACATAATCAACTTCTTCAACTGAAACTAATTTCCCCTCGACTTTAAAACCTTCTCTAATTTTTTTTAGATCCTCTAATTTTAGGGGCTTATCTAATTCAACTTGAAATAAACGTTCCACTCCTTTATTAGAGTTTGTAAAGCGACTCATAACGACATCATCGTTAGTAAATAACAATAACCCAGTAGAGTTTCGCCCTAAACGCCCAATAGGCTTTACGCGCGAAGCTGTTGCATTGGCTACTAAATCCATAACTGTACGCCCTTTATTCTCACTTACTGTCGTAGCAAACCCCTTAGGCTTGTTAAGTAACACGTAAGCTTTTGGCTCTGGGTTAATTCGCGCACCATCGTAACGCACTTCGTCGTCTAATTGCACTTTGTACCCCATTTCGATTACTACTTTTCCGTTTACCGAAACCAGTCCCGTAGAGATATGCATATCGGCCTCACGACGCGAGCATACTCCAGAATTTGCTATATATTTATTTAATCTAATTTCGCTAGGATTAGATGCTTTTTTTGATGGCGCTTTCGATGCCGCTATTGGCGTTGGTTTAGCCGCTGTTTTTGACACTGGTTTAGTCGATGCTTTCTTATTTAAAGGGGCCTTTCCTCTTGTAAAACTTTTAGATTTACTCGTATTACTTCCTCGACCTGAAGCCTTTCCTTTATCATTCCCACCTTGTTTACTCATCTTGTGTTTTTTTTTGCAAAGATATATTTAATAATTTTGATAACAGATTTTAAGATCTGATTATTTAAAATAGTCTATTTAAGACTAAATCTACGTCAATTAACAAAATACTAATAACGCCAGCCACAATAATTAGCTTTAACACATTATGAAGTATCACGTATTGCTTCTTTGATTGCGATCGCCACAATAAAATAAGAAATATAATAAGTAGCATTAGGCACGCATTAAAGTAGAAATACATATACCCCACTTCAAACTTATAAACCAACAAATACCCTGGAAATAAGGTTACCAAAACCAAAAAGCTTATAATATATTTTGCGATTTTCTCTCCATATTTAACGGGTACAGTGTGGTAACCCAAAGCTAAATCGCCTTTTATATTTTCTAAGTCTTTCGTGACCTCTCTAATTAAAATAATTAAAAACAAAAAGGTAGCGTGAACAAAAATTACTGTGTCGAAATTTTTATAGTAGGTAAAAATGGCGAAGAATGGTGTAATTGTTAATATTGCTGAAGTAAGATTACCAATTACCGGCATCTTTTTAAGCTTATGAGAATAGAACCAAATGGCAAAAATATAAATCGAGAAAAATAGTACAGCGCGAAAAGACACGTAACTTGCCATTATTATGGCCGAAAAATTGAGCACAAAATAAAAAGACAATTTTGTATTTTGACTGACTAACTTATCTAACAGTGTTTTGTTAGGCTTATTAATTAAATCTTTTTCTGAATCGTAGAAGTTGTTTATAATATAACCACCAGCAATTACAGCCGAAGAGGCTAAAACCAACATTAATAAATTAACATCGAATAAAACAGTTTTTACGGGTATATTATGTGCAAAAATATACACTGATGCTAAGTACTGCGCTAAGACAACAATTAAAATATTATAACCACGAACAACAGAAAAAAGGCTGAAAAACTTAATTATAATGTGTTTATGCTTACGAGAAAACATACCGTAAATTTAGAAGTTATAAACCACTTCTAACTTGTAGTCTTTAAGTGCATTTTTTGCTTTTTGGATGTCTTCGGTAAAGCCTAAAATATAACCGCCACCGCCAGAACCACACAATTTCAAGTAGTAGTCATTGGTATCCAATCCCTTTTTCCAAAGGGCGTGAAATTGCTTAGGAATCATAGGTTTAAAATGGTTTAACACCACTTTAGAGAGTTGTTTTGTATTAGAAAACAAGGACTTGATATCGCCATTTAAAAAATCGTCTACACACGCATCGGTATGTTTTATAAACTGATTTTTTAACATATTACGAAACCCTTCTTGTTTCATGCTTTCCATAAAAATACTAACCATTGGCGCTGTTTCTCCAATAACACCACTATCTATTAAAAAGACCGCACCTTTACCAGACGTACTTTGTGTAGGAATACCAGTCGCTTCTATATTATCTTTAGAATTGATAAGTATTGGTAAGCTTAAGTAACTATTTAACGGGTCTAATCCTGAAGATTTTCCGTGGAAAAAAGATTCCATTTCCGAAAAGACCGTTTTCAAAATCAATAATTTTTCTCGAGTTAAATTCTCAAGAACTGTAATCTTTTTAATCGCATATTTATCATAAATAGCGGCCACTAGTGCACCACTACTTCCCACACCATAGCCTTGTGGAATAGACGAATCAAAATACATTCCTGCTTCAATATCGGCATTTAAAGCTTCAATTTCAAAAACCACTAATTCTGCATCAAGAGTAGAAAGATACGCTGCAAAACGTTTCAAATTTTTATTTGAAAGCAGTGCAACTTCAGACGTATTATGATCTGTTTTTAGCGCGCCATTATAAAAATTATAAGGTATTGACAGTCCTTTCGAATCTTTAATGATTCCGTATTCTCCGAAAAGAAGGATTTTTGAGTAAAAAAGAGGTCCTTTCATATGCTAACTAAAGATTTGGTATAGTGAATTTACAATTGTTTTGCACCAAATCCTATTTGGTCACAAATATAATGACCATTTTGACAATAAGCAACTAACTCTTTGTTAATGAATTCGTTAATTTTCACGGCCTCGTTCTCAGGGAAGAGTACGTGCACATTCGCTCCTGCATCCAAAGTAAAACCTATATTAAGGCCAGTTTCTGCTCTAAATTCCCAAATTTTATTAATAATTTCTAACGTATTCGGTTTCATCAAAATAAAGTAAGGTGTACTCGCCATCATCATAGCGTGCAGCGTTAAGGCTTCACTTTCCATTAAGGCTATAAACGCTTTTAAGTCTCCAGATTTTAAAATAGTTTTCATTGTTGTTATATTCTCCACCGCTTGTTTAAATCGGTTTTGAGCGAATGGATGATTGTGCATTAAGTTATGCCCAACCGTACTACTTACTTGTTTTTCACCTTTATCTACCAATAGAATCGTGTCGTGATAATTTTTAAATACAGAATGCACCTCCTCGGTATATTTTACGCCAAAAAGATCCGAACTTCCCTCAATTTCAGAATGTTGTCCCCAAACAACTATATCGCCCTCAATACTTCGGCAAGCACTACCAGAGCCTAAACGTGCTAAAAAAGAGGCTTTTTTACTACAATAGGTTGTCGTTATCTTCGGGTTTAATAATTTCTCAACACTCATTAAGCATAACGCTAAGGCACTCATTCCTGAGGCAGAAGAAGCAATACCAGAACTATGCGGGAATGTATTTGACGTATTAATAATAAAATGATACTGTTTTAAAAACGGCACATAATCCTTAATACGTTTAAAAAACGTTTCAATTTTTGGTTTAAACGCCTCATTTTTTTCGCCTTCAAAAAACACCTCAAAAGAAAATGAGTCGTGAGTACCGTTTCTCGGTTCGAAAACAAGCTCAGTTTCGGTTTTACACGCCTCTAAAGTGAAGCTAATAGACGGATTTTCGGGTATTTGATTTTCCTTTTTACCCCAATATTTTACTAACGCAATATTACTTGGTGAGGCCCACGTCACTTTTCCTTTTTTTAAAATGGTTGGGCTATAATTGGAAATAAAATTTAATTCTATCATTAAAAAACGTTTTTGCAAATATAGTTTTTAATTCTATTTAATAATTTAGTACATTGCCTAAATAATTAAGGCTGACTTAGCTTTTACGCTATAAATAGTATAAATTTCTAATTCTCTTATCTGCGTTTTAAGTCCTTTTAATTGATAACAAATAGTTTACTAACTAGTTTACGAATCTCTCCTTAAGATTCGCACCCTCTTTTCTAGTTACGTTTTAAAAACCACTTTAATGGATAAAAAACAAAGAATTATTCTCACAATGTTAGAACTCGTTGTGGATCAAGGCGTACACGCCACACCAATGTCGCAAGTGGCTAGGGAAGCCAATGTTGCCGTAGGAACAATCTATCATTATTTTAAAAATAAAAATGAAATTATCGAAGAAATCTACTCGATGATTTGTAGGGATTTTGGTGTCGTACTAATAGCAAATATGCCTGATGAAGATTTTAAAAAGCAATACGAAGCGATATGGTTAAATATGTTTTATTACTTTACAGAAAACCCCCTTGCTTTTGAATTTATGGAACACGTAGCAGTGCCACCAATTATAACTCCGGAAATACGACTGAAAAACGTACAGCATTTTGTAAATATTAGAGATTTTATGCTTTCTGGTATTTTACAAAAAAAACTAAAACACGTGCCTTTACGTTTAATAGTTCAGATGGCGTTTGGCACCGTCATTTCTGCGGCGCGTTTAAAATTTAAAAAGGAATTACCAATGTCGGATATTCAAGTGCGCGAGGCGCTAAAGATGTCTTGGGATTGTATTAAAATTTAAAGAAGTGCTAATAAAAAAAGAGACAACTATTCACAGCTCTAAAACAGCTCTTTTCAATAGGTAATTTATCTGCAGGGGTTTCTCTTATTATGGATGTAAAGGCGTAACTTGTTTTAACCATTATAGCAACATCCAAACCATAACCACTTAAAATAGCTTATTTAACAACTGCAGCAATGGTGCTTATTGCGCCTAGTGAACGTTCAAAAACAAGATTTTCATACTGTGTTAGCGACATACATTTTACATCCTAATTTTTCAATAGTACACCACCAATCGGCTCTATTTTTTTTAAACTTTCAAACATTTATCCTCGAAGTTAGGCAATACGCTTTTTTATAACGCTACAAGTTTTGAGCTAAAATATAGGCCCCCGTCCAAGCATTCTGAAAATTAAACCCGCCAGTAACCGCATCTATATTTAAAATCTCCCCCGAAAAGTAAAGATTAGGATGTAATTTACTTTCGTAGGTTTTAAAATCTATTTCTTTTAAATTTAAACCACCAGCGGTTACAAACTCCTCTTTAAACGTGCTTTTTCCGTCTACCATAAATTCAGCTTCGGTTAATTGATTCGTTAAAGCTTCTAATTGTTGTTTGTTTAAATCTGCCCAACGCATAACTTCGGTAATATCAGCCGCTAAAACTAACTGATACCAAAGACGTTTTGGCAAATCAAACTGAGGGAATTTATAGACTGTTTTTCTATTAAGCTCCTTTTTTATGGCTTTTAAACTCGCCATACAATCGGGAGAACTCTTACCAATAAAATTAATAGAGATAGCAAACTTATAGTCCATTTTTGCTAGTTCTAAAGCACCATAAGCAGACAATTTTAAAATAGAAGGCGCGCTCATTCCCCAATGGGTAATTAACAAAGGCCCACTAGACGCTAACGCGGTATTTTGCACCGTAATCTCTACATTTTTCACAACAACACCAGGGATGTTTTTTATCCGTTCGTCTTTAATATTAAACGTAAATAAAGACGGTACGGGAGCAGCCACGGTATGCCCTAAATATTCGAGAACTTTCCATATTTTAGGGTTACTACCCGTTGCTAAAACCACTTTCTTACAATGGTAAACGTCGTGTTTGGTTTGTATTTCCCAACCATTCTCGAGGGGCTTAAGGGTCGTTACAGGTTGATTTTTTAAGACCTCAACACCGTACTTTTCGACGTCATTTAAAAAACAATCGATTATGGTCTGTGAAGAATCGGAAACGGGAAACATTCTACCATCGTCTTCAATTTTAAGTTCTACACCTCGTTTTTCAAACCATTCTATCGTATCCCCTGTCATAAAAGTATGAAAAGGGCCTAACAGTTCTTTTTCACCTCTGGGATAATTTAAAACTAATTCTTGCGGAATAAATTCGGCGTGCGTGACATTACAACGACCACCACCAGAAATTTTAACCTTGGTTAGCACGTCTTTTCCACGCTCTAAAATGGCTATTTTTAAATGCGGATTTTTCTCTGCTGCATTTATCGCTGTAAAAAAACCAGCGGCTCCACCACCTACTATAATAATATCTTTTTCAATCATAATCTATCTGGAAAATCTCCTATAATACCATTTACTTTGTACAATTTCATTCGCGCTATCGATTCGGGTTCATTAACCGTCCATGTATTAATGGTGTAGCCTTCACCCTGCACTCGTTTTACATTATTCCTAGACAACAATGTAAAATTGGGATGTATAATTTTTGCTCCGACGGTGTCTGCAAACTCAATAGCTTCCTCTAAATTAGCTTTGGTTAAAACAGCAAGCGGAATCTTTTTATCTAATTCTGAAACGGTCTCTAATTCGTGTTTTTGAAAACTAGACACGATAAAATGTGAATAGCTCCAGTTATATTCGTGTATATATTTTTGAATGACACGAACCGTTTCGGCTGCAGTCTTTTTACCTTTTAACTCAATATTGACGATACATTTTTTATCGATAACATCTAACACTTCAGTTAAACTGGAAATATAATGTTTGTCGAAAACAACCACCGATTGTAACTGTTTTAAAGTGCATTTTGAAACCTCTCCAGTAGCATTCGTATTTCTATCTAAAGTAAAATCGTGAAACACAATTAACTCACCCGAAGCGCACAAATGCACATCGAGTTCTATACCATCTACATTGCATTCTAATGCTTTTTTAAATGACGCTATGGTGTTTTCGGCAAGATAACCAGCAGCACCACGATGCCCGATTTTTAATAGTTTTGACATAATACATCCAAATTAATTGTAGGATTCTAGGTTTTTCAAAGTTAAAACTATAATAACAGTTAGATTAATAAAATGATAAAAGTTATAAGTAACACCATTTTCAACTCTTATTTTTAAAGTATAAAAAAACCGCTTTATCATTCCGTAAGAATAATAAAGAGGTTTTAAAGGCTACGATTTTTTGTTTTTAGAAGGCGATACCAAATCCAAATGAGAAGCGTAAGCCTTCTTCACTATTAAAGAAGTTGAAAGTACCCTGAACAGAATCTGCTGCAGACACCCAAAAACCACCGCCGTAATCGTTATGCCATTTATCTGAAATGTCGTTTTTAAGCCATACACGCCCCATATCTCCACCTACAAACACTCCCAATTGCAACGGTAAGGTGTTTGTTCTAAAAGAGTTGAAACTGTAACGCAAATCGGCACTACCAACTAACGAATTTTTACCCGTAAAACGCTCGGCTCTATACCCTCTTAACCCGTTTTTACTACCAATATTTGACGCTTGGTAAAACACGAGGTCGTCACCAAAACGCAGTTGTGATCGCACATCTGTTTTTAAAACTAATTTTCTGTTTTGTGAAATAGAATTATAAAACCCTAAGTCGGTGTTTAAGTACCCATACGTGTATTTTGTGTTATCTGGTTCGGTTTTAATACCTGAATTAATATTAAAAGTCATCCCACGTGTTGGTGTAATTTTATTATCGAAACTGGCATAATTATAGTTTCCTTCAAGCCCAGTAAAATAACGTCTTTCGTAGAACTCTCCAGTAGCGTCTTGCGGCATAAGAGCATCAATAAATCGATTTGATGACGTCCCGATCTCAACACCTTCAGCAATTAAATGCACGCCATAATCACTACCAAAACTCCCTCTTCTAAGCACACCAACGCTGACTTTATATATACTTTTCCTTACGCGGTTGTAATCCAAATCAAGATCATCGTCTAGATTCTCTGTTTCGTTTCCGTATCCAAAAAAGTTATTTGTAAAATTCTCGGAAGTTAATTGTCCTCCCACGTGTAAATTCCACTCCCCAAACACATTAGCATACTCACCCTCATAGTCTAAACTAAAGCCGCTAGTGGCAAAGAAATAACCACCATAAAAACGGTGCTGTTGCGCGTAGGGATTGCGTTGAAAACCTTTAACGGTGTACACATCCGAAATACCCAATAACACGCCGTCATCTGGGTTATACCCTACGTTTGGTGTAATGGTATTATTGCGGACGATATTTTTATTAAAATCGAATAAATTATTATTATAAATATCTGTAAAATTTATACGCGCCCCATTATTTTCTTCAATAGTATTAGGTTTCGATTTGTGGTCGTAAACACGCACGCGACTTCCATTTTTAATTTTGTAGACATCATTGTTTTGTCCGCCAATGATGCGTATAGGAATCAAATTATTTGCTTTTCCCGTCACTTCGAAAACATCATCATCGTCCAAACCATAAATCCATAATTCTTTCGTAATATTTTTATTAAAGGTTCTATCCAGTATTACTTCGCCCTTTTCACCACCAATAATTCTCGAAACTTTTACGTTTGTTTCTTTATTTCCACTTCTGGTGATTTCGAAATAATCATCTTTATCCGTTCCAGAAATAATAACCAATTCGTTTAAATAATCTGAATAACGTTCGGCAATATCTATAATATTATCCCGTCTTCCTTTTAAGTGCTTTTGCACGTCTAGCAACGTAGAGTCTCTAGCTTCTTCTGGAATATTTGTAAAAGCTTTGTCTATAACAGCGTCAGTAATATTTTCCTTAAGAAACTGTGCTTGCTTAATCCAAACGTCTCTATTTGATTGTTGAATAAGTACTTTATCGAGTTTAATTCCTGCGCTATTCATCCATTTGATATCTTTTAACTCCGAATCATACACTTGTAGCTGGCGTGAAGCGCCCGATAAAAAACGAACAATATCGAGCAATGCTCCGTCGAAATTTGAAAACACTTGATCTCTATCCCTAGGAATAGGTTTAAACACTTTATCACCATTTTCTTGATCGAACTGTGCCCAACGCCATTGGTCTTGGTGCCGGTCCCAATCTCCAATTAGCATATCGAATAAACGCGCTCTAATAAAGGCATTTTCGTCTATTTTATACTTTTCATCTTCCCTTACTTTTTCAATAATATCGTGAGTACTTTCAATATCGTCTGCATATCCAAAGTTACGTTCGTGGGTATAATTTTTTTCCGGACGTTCTTCAATCATATACAATTCACCACCATAATTGGTATTGTAATCACCCATGTATTTATGTTTCGGAATAAAAAACACTTTAGGGTTGGTATGGTAAATTTTTGCCGCATCAGATAAATCTGGAACTACCAAAAAGGCATACGGGTGTGCCGCAGTATAAAAGTCGAGTACTAGGTTCTCTACCTTTGTTTTCTCGAATTCATTGGCTACATACGTTTCTTTAAATAATACCGTTTGTAAATACTGCGTTGCACTTTTTCTTAACGCACGCATATTTAATTGGCGCCCATCTTTAGTTTCTAACCGTAAAGATCGTGTTTGGTGCCCTCCACCAGCTCTTACAATATTTAATCCGCCATAAAGCGTATCTAAAGTGGCTACTGGAAACGCTACTTTTGTACTGTATAATTTTCTATATCTATCGCCCAAGACGGCTTTATACAACCCCGTCTTCTCAGTCTCGTCTGTAGAATACACCGATGTTTTAACGGTTTGAGGAAAAGTATCTGGCAAGGTTTCAACATCAAAAACAGCTCTTGATTTTGGTAACACTTCTTTATTAAATAATCCTACAGGCGCGCCGTTTTCTTCTTTATAGAAAGAAACCCAAACACTACCGTCTTTGTAAACCGTAAGCTTTGCAAATCCTTCTCTACCGTAAGAAAAAAGGCCATTATTACCCAATGCCACAGTTGATGCTTTCGAGCCTGCCCCAGAAACCACTTGTTTAATGCCCTCATTTTCTATGTATTGTAAATTGTGCTCGTGACCCGAAGCAAAAACAATATTATTATACTCTAAAGCCATTGTTTCAATTCTATTCATTAGCTCGTTATAACGTTCGTTAAAACGGTCTTGAATAGACACTCCTCCTTGGGTGCGCACCTGAGTTATTAACGAGGATAAAATGGGTAAAGGAAAATTACTTTGTGTAGGAAACAAATGCTTTCTAGCGCCGTAGTAGCCCCCGTGAATACCATTGGTATACATAGGGTGGTGCATTGCAAAAACAACCCGTTTATTTTGTGCTTTTTTAAGTTCGCCTTCTAACTCTTGAAAGAAACGTTCTCTAGTTTTTATCTCGCACTCGTCGTTAATAGTTGGATTCCGATTCCAGTTTTCTAAGTACCATTGCGTATCTATAACAATAAGTTGCACGTCTTCGTTAACCTCTATACTCTCCAACGGACAACCATTTTCCGGTTGAAAAGCATCTTTTCCAACGCTCTTTTCCACATACTTTTCTTCTTTTTTTAACCCCGCAACGCCACCGGCATACCAATCGTGATTTCCAGGAATAAAAATTTTAGTGCCTTTAAAATCCTCAATCGCTTTTGCTTGTGCATTTATAGCATTTTCGGCATTTTCTTCTTTGTATTTTTTTGTTTGGTCGAAACCATCTGGGTAAATATTATCGCCTAAAAACAAAACGTAATCGTCTTTAGTGTCTTTATTCTCTATCTGTTTTTTAAAAGCTTGTAGCCCAAGAGACATTCCGCCAATTGGAGATTTACCTGCATCACCAATAAGATAAAAAGCATTTTGAATTTCTTTACTAGGAAGTTGGACGTTTTTATTTTCGTCGTTTTTATATTTCACCTTTAAAGTAGCACAACCTGAAAGAACCGCTAAAGAGAGAAATGTTAGAATAAAGTTATTTTTTACCATATTATATTTTTAGTTTTCTTTTTTTAGTACTTTGGTTTAAATTTAATAATTATATATGTCGACACTAATTGAAAATACAGAAAAATTTGTATTAGAACTTTTTAAAAAAGAACTACCAAATACTTTTGTTTATCATAATTTCTCACATACGCATCGTGTCTTTAAAAGTACGAAAGAAATAATTGAAAATTCTGAAATAAATGTTAAGGACACCGAGATTTTAAAGCTCGCAGCCTTACTACACGACTGTGGCTACACAAAAACACGTGAAGGGCACGAAGAAGAAAGCGTTAAAATAGCGACCAATTATCTGAAATCTCAAGATGTCAATAGCGAAACTATTGAAGCCGTTAGCAAGTGCATAATGGCCACTAAATTTAAAGATTCTCCAAAAACAAAATTAGAAGAGATAATAAGAGATGCCGATGCTTCTCATTTTGGAAAAGATTATTTTCTAGAAGCTAGCGAATTTTTAAGAAAAGAACTCGAATTACAAAACGTAAAAAAATATAGCCCTAGCGAATGGCTTGATGAAAATATAGAGGTGCTTTCTAAAAATCACCGTTATTATTCGGATTATGCTATAAGAAATTGGGCGCCTAAAAAGAATAAAAATCTAATTGATTTATTAGAAGCAAAAAACAAAAAAAAGCGCAAAGCAGACAAAGAAAAACTAAAAGCTAAATATAAAGCACAATTTAAAAATGAAAGTCCGGAGCGTGGTATACAAACGTTTTATCGCGTAGCTTTAAGAAACCATATTAAATTAAGTGATATTGCTGATACAAAAGCCAATATATTACTTTCGGTAAATGCCATTATTATTTCGGTGGTATTGGCTAATTTAATTTCAAAATTAGACTCTAATCCCTACTTAACGATTCCCACCGTAATTTTTACCTTGTTTAGTGTAACGTCTATGATACTTTCTATTATTGCAACACGCCCCAATGTAACAAGTGGAGAGTTCACAAAAGAAGATGTTGAAAATCAAGATGTAAACCTCACCTTTTTCGGTAATTTTCATAAAATGGGATTGAAAGAATTTGAATGGGCCATCTCCGAATTACTTAAGGACAAAAATTATGTGTATACCTCACTGACTAAAGATTTATATTTCTTAGGAAAAGTCTTAGATAGAAAATACCGTTTACTGCGAATTACCTATACGGTATTTATGGTCGGCATTATTGTGTCGCTCATCGCTTTTGGCATTGCCGTACAAGGAAATCCGGGCAAACGCATTCAAGATGTTTTAAAACCAGAGCAAGGTTCGGCACTAATTATTTCTAAAGATTCTACAACTAAAGGTTACTATTGGAGTTAAGCTGAAATCTCTTTCATAAGATCGTCGTACGTATAAAATATTTTATCATTTGCAGTTGTAGTACTGTATAGAATATTTACACGTATGGCTTTTAAACCTGTAACGCCTTGTAAATCTTCGAGCTCTACTATTTCTAGTTCCGTATCTAAAATAGTCTTAGACTGTAAAAATTTTATATATTCTAAATACTCATGTTCTACATCTTTTGTAGAATATACAATGGTTAATTTACCTTTTTGGGTCGCACGAATGTCTGTGCCTTTTATATTTGCTTTATCCACTCGTTTTTTTACGACCTCGTAACGCGCATTGTACGTACCATCGACATCAAACTGGCGTTCATCGGCTCTAAAACGTATAGACAAGGGCTGATTAAATACTAAAACCATTGAAGCCACATCTAAGGCAATTGGATATTTATGTTTCTTGTTGTAGAAGGCATTTTCCATTTCGCACATCACTTGCAACTGCCAAAGCCTTAAATTCTTTAAATAAATTTCGTTAAAAGAATCGGTTTTGGTAATGGATTCGCCAATATACATATTGTGTTCTACCCCATCCGTTTTAAAACGCTCAAAATAATGAGGATACATTTTTTGGGCTTCTACTTGCTTTTTATCGATAATAGAAGACATATTCTTATTAATTAGCATAACGGTATCATCGTAGCTTTTTCGGTAATAATAAATAAGCCCTAAGCCGTAATCTATTTTACTAAAATAATCGGCAACATCGTCCTTCAAACTCTCATTGTTTTTTAATTGAAAACGGAATAATGGCGCTATATCATTGTTAAAGAAATCAGTTACCTCTTGCTCTGTATCGACTTTAAAATTACTTTTTAATTGTTTTTTGTATCCCTTAACTTGAAATAGCAACTGTTTATAAATGGGAAGACTTTCTACGGCATTGGCTTTTTCAATTACATTCTTAACTAAAGTTAATTGAAGCGATAAATCTTTTTGTGTCGCCAAATTTCTAGCTCCAGACGAGCCTTTTACATCAATCTGGCCATACAAAGGATATACCTGTTTAAACCTTATGGTTTTAAAAACGGCGTTCTCTTTTTTTGCATAACCATCAATTATGAATTGTCTTGCCGCTTCTTCAAATTTCCATTGTACACTAGGGTGTATCCCTGTACATTCTCGCTGAATAATGGCTTGAATTAAATTTTCCTCATCTAACTTAGAGCGTTTTACCGCCGATAAAATAAACGGCATCACATCGATAAGTTTATTAGCCGAAATACTATTTAAAACCTTAGGCTCTGGTGAGACAAGCTCTAAAACCCCCAACAGTTCTTCGCCATCGGCGATGGGTGCGAAAATAGCACTTTTAATACCTTGAGATTTTAAACTTGAAATTTGCGGTGCTTTACCTTCAGATTTTTCGTAGGCAGCATCAACATCTGAAATTGAATAATAGGTCTTGTCTTTTAATAATGCATTGAATGAATGATGACAGAATATGGTTTCGCAATCTACCTTTTTATTAGATTTTAAAAGATAACTACTAACGCTAGAGTCGTACACTTGAGTTAAAAAGCCATCTTCTTTATTATATATTGAAAAGCCTACGTTTAGATTATTCATATTAAAAAGCAATCTGAAAATAGACTGAAAATCGCCCATAAAACTGTTGCTTCTTCTTTTATTGGCACCAATTAAAGTCGATTTAATATTCGAAATGGATTGGTCTTCCGTAACATCAAAAATATTAGAAATCACAAACCCTTTGAAGATGTAACTTTGTATGGGAAACTTTTCTTTCCAAAGCGAGATATCATCAAAATTATCAAGGAGTTCATCAAAATCGGTTTGAGTTAATGGTGGTGCGCTGTCTGTTTTTAGTATTTCAGCAAAATCGGCATTATATAAAATTTTATAAATTCTTAAAACTCCATTTCGATCAGGAATTTCGTAGTACAACGGACGTTTAAAATTAATCTCATAGTGATAATATATTTTTAAAATGATAACACACGCTAAAATATAATTGTCGTTTTCAGGGTTGTTTTTTACATTCAACTTAAAATCATCTCCGGCATCTTCAACAATTTTTTTAAATCGATTGGAGGCATTAAAAATAAAATTATGCATCGGTAAAGACGCTGTTTTTATCTCGTTATTTGTAAGCACTTCACTAAAAGATTCCTGAAGAATAACACGCACCTCTTTTTGATGTGTTTTTAGTAAGCTCACATCGGTAAAACCTTCTCTTAATATAGGATATGGTTGTTGTTTTCTTAAAACGCGTTTAGCGTTTTCAGCAATGTGATAGTCCTTACTTTCTGCTAATTCTTCATAATGTTCTAGCAATTTGTTAAAACTAATTTTTAACAAAAAAGGTAACGTTATATTGTCGTTTAAATCTTTCATCTAAAAGTAAAGTTACTACTATTTTAAGTATAATTTTTTATCAGCCCCATCTTGTTTAGAAAATTCAAGGGTATGCCTTTGTCGGAATTTGTTTAACACATAACACTAAGCTCCAAAAAACACGCTTAAAATCACGGTGTCGAACCTTCGTTTAGCTTTTAGGTCGCATTAATCCCTCCTGCGCTACAGACGCGACTAATGTGCCCTCTCTAGTAAAAATATTCCCTTTCGTAAACGCTCTAGCATTGGAGGCACTCGGTGACTCTATAGAAAAGAGTAACCAATCGCTAAAATCGAAATCTCTAAAAAACCACATAGAATGATCTAAACTTGCCATTTGCGTGTTTCCAAAATGCGCCTTACTGGCGTGCGGGTTTATAGCTGTCGTTAACACACTATAATCGGAAATATAAGCGAGAATTTGCTGCTTTGTGGCGTAATCGAGATTGGTAACCTCTCCTTTTAGTTTAAACCATACATCGTTGTAAGGTGGTAAATCTTTTTTCTCTAATGGATTTAATAACACGGTAGGTTTAAATTCTATGGGGCGAACCACTTCAAGAAACTCTCGGGTTTTATTGGGCATATAACTACCGTACTGCTTCAATAATTCATTCCAACTTAACAGGTCTTCCGGTTGCTTGATATTACTTTTCATCTCTATTTGATGATTGTAACCCGATTCGGTTTTATGAAAAGAAAGAGCCATTATAAAAATAGTTTTACCATGCTGAATAGCCGTAACGCGACGCGTAGAAAAACTGCCACCATCTCTAACACGGTCTACGGTGTATTTAATAGGAACTGTTAAATCGCCAGCTTCTAAAAAATAAGCGTGTAACGAATGTAAATGCCTGTGCTCGACGGTATCGATAGCGGCATTTAATGCTTGAGCTATTACTTGACCTCCAAAAACATTGGGACTTCCCACCGTTTGGCTTACGCCTAAATAGTCGTTATTACTATCTTTTTTAAGATTTAAAAGTTCTAATAACTCGGGTAATGAATTCATAGGCTTTGTTATTTTTCCGTGCTAAGGTCTTAAAAGAAGGTTTAGTAAACAAAAATGTATAATTTTAATTTCAGTTTAATAACAACTTCGATTTAGACCAACTGATATTATTGTTCTTTGTTAAGTGCATCAGTAGATTTGTCGGCGGTAGTCTTCATCACAATAGTCCGGTATGGAAATGGTATTTCTATTCCTTCTAAATCAAAGCGTTTTTTAACACTTTCCAGCACATCGCACTTTAAATTAAACGAATCGGTATAGGTACTCGCCCACGCCCAAGCTCTAATGGTCATCGACGAATCGTTTAATTTAGTTAAGGCCACTCTAATTACAGGTTTGTCCTCCTTCTTATCTAAAAGTGTTCTATTATCAAAAATTAACGGATGATTCCCACATTCTTCTTGCAGTATTTTTTTGGCTAAATCGATATCACTATCGTAAGAAATACCAATTTCAATATGCTCGCAGCATTTAAGCTCGCCTAAATCGTAATTAATTAGTTTTTCTTTATTAATTATAGCGTTGGGAATAACAATCATTTTATTTTCATAATTTCTTATAATAGTATGTCGCAACGTTATATCGGTAACCGTACCTACCATTGTATCCGAAAGCCTTACAACATCACCTATTTTAAAAGGTTTAAATGAAATAATAAAAATTCCTCCAACTAAATTGGATAACGCTTCTTGAGATGCCACACCGGCAATTAAGGCAATAACACCTGCCCCTCCAAGAGCTGTTTGAGACACGCCTCGCAATGAAGGAAATACTAACATCACTAATAAAAAGCCTACAAAATACACACTAAATACCGCCACATACCTAATAAACTTAAAAGCTGTAGGATCCTCATTATAGAGTATTTTGTTTTTTATACTTCTCTTAAACCATAAGTTGGTGAGCGTACCTCCAATTATAGTTAACACGGCAACCATTCCTACATAAAGCACTAATTTAAAATTAGTTAAAATATAATCATAGTAATCATCACCCATAAAAACGAGACTTAATGCCAAGACGCCAAGCACAATCCAAAGGGTATTAAGAATATGTTTTATAAAAATAAACGGGCGTTCCGTTTCGCCGGGAAAGCGTTCTTTTTCCTTTTTTACCGACCATTTATGCAATACGTTCGTTATAACGCACAGCGTAATCACGCTAACAATAATGCCAATTATAGCGATAATATTGGTTTTAAATAGCTCTATTAATTCTCTCATTATTATGTATTCGTTATTTTTATTAAACCGCTCTAATCTCACGGCTAAGTTAAGTGGTTCTTACAACTTTATTCCACAAAAAAGAGCCTACAAATTAATGCAAGCTCTTTTTTTTTACTGTGTATAAGTTTTATTTCCAGCCGCCTCCTAAAGCTGTGTATAAATAGACTATAGACTGTAATTTATTATTTCTTGCATTGATTAAATCTAGTTTTGAATTTAAAGCATTTTCACGAGAACTTAAAACTTCTAAATAATTTACTAAGCCATTTTTAAGTAATTCATCTGAATAGTTAGTCGCTAAGTCGTATGCATCGAACTCTTTTTGTTTAATTTCAATCTTATCTACTGCATTTTGATACGAATACATAGCATCTGAGACTTCTTTACTCGCTTTCAAAATAGACTGTTTAAATAGAAGCCTTGACTGCTCTTGTTGTGCTTGAGCCACTTCGTGTTGTGTTTTTATCTTTCTACCATTAAAAATAGGCTGTGTTAAACCACCCACTAGAGATGCGAAAAGAGAGTTTGCATTAAATAACGTATCGAATTCTAAACTTTGCAGTCCGCCATTTGCAGATAATGTAAGCGACGGATAGAAGCTACTTCGTGCAACGTTTGTCATTTCGAAAGCACTTCGTAATTTAAACTCTGCAGCCATAACATCAGGTCTATTACTTAATAATAGCGTAGGCACTCCGGTAGCCAACTCGGTGTCTATAATTTGATCTTCTAAAGAGGAACGTTCAATATCCATAGGCATTTTACCTAAAAGAATAGCCATTGTATTTTCTAACAATCGACTTTGCGTTTTTAAATCTAACAAAATAGCTTGTGCAGTGTACAACTGTGCCTCCGTTTGCTTCACTCCAACTTCAGTAACGTTTCCAGCTTCTTTTAAAGCTTTTGTGGTTTCTAAACTACTGCTTCTATTCTCAATTGTCCTCTCGGTCACTTCAATTTGCTCGTCTAAGGCAAGCAAGCTGAAATAGGTAGACGATATATTCGAAATCAATCGTGTTTTTACGGCGTGATGTGCGGCGACTGTTTGCAAATAAGAGGCTTTAAACGACCGACTATTACTTCTTATTTTACCCCAAATATCGGCTTCCCAAGACACGTTTCCTGTAACCTCATATTGATCTTGAGAGCCACTTAAAAAAGAACCAAACTGACTATTGTTAGATAATTCTTGATGTGTGTATTTTAAATTTCCGGAAAGCGTTGGTAAAAAGCCCGCTTTTCCTTGCTTAACATAAGCTTCAGCCGCCACGATTTGCTGAATCGCCACTCTAATATCTATATTATGTGTTAGACCGCTCTCTATATAATGCGTTAACACAGGATCTGTAAACAACTCGTGCCAAGAGACGCTTGCCATAGAGACTGTATCTTGAGCTACAGCATCTATTCTATAATTTTCTTCAATATTTAACTCTGGTCGTTTGTAATCTTTGGCCACAAAACAAGATTGTAAAGTAAGCATTGTAAAAACGACAAGAGTTCCTTTTATAACTACTGTTTTCTTCATTTTAAAATTCTGTTTGGTATTAATGTGCGTCCACTTGTTGCTGCTCTGGCTTCGCCTTTGGCTTCACCACTTTTTCTTGTAACCATTGAAACAACATATATAGAATTGGGATAACGAATACCCCCAAAACGGTTCCTATTAATAATCCTCCTACGGCACCTGTACCAATCGCACGGTTACCTTCAGACCCCACACCCGAAGCAAAAACTAAGGGCATAAGACCAAATATAAAGGCCAATGATGTCATTAAAATAGGACGTAACCTCGCTTTTGCACCATCGACAGCTGAATCGAAAATTGACTCTCCGTTTTTACGGCGTTGTATCGCGAACTCAACGATTAATATGGCATTTTTGGCCAATAGTCCAATTAACATAATAAGAGCAATTTGGAAATAAATGTTATTTTCTAGCCCAGCGACTTTAGTCGTTATAAAAGCTCCAAATATCCCTAATGGTAATGATAAGATTACAGAGAATGGTAGGATAAAACTTTCGTATTGCGCACTTAAAATAAAATACACAAACACAATTACTAATATTAAAATAACCGTGGTTTGGTTTCCTGCATTTTGTTCCTCTCGTGTTAATCCAGAATACGCCGTACTAAAGTTACTTGGCAGCGACTGCGACACCTCTTCTACAGCAGCAATAGCATCTCCTGTACTAAATCCTGGATTTGTTGCACCAGTAATTTTTGTTGAATTAAACAGGTTGAAACGCGTTACCGATTGCGGACCAAAGACACGCTCTAACGATACAAATTGTGTTATTGGCGCCATCTCTCCCGAACTTGTTTTTACAAACATATTACTTAAATCCTGAACCTTAGAACGCTCTGAAGGCAATGATTGCACATACACTCTATATTGTTTTCCAAACCTTGAGAAATCGGCAGTATATATACCACCAATATACCCTTGAAGCGTATTAAAAATACTATTGATATCAACGCCGTTATTTTTCGCTAGCTCCATATTAATATCCAGCTTATATTGTGGATATTTTGTACTGAACGACGATTGCGCGTATTGAAATTCTGGACGCTGCATTAAACTGGCAATAAATTCTTTATTCACTTTATCTAATCCGGAAAAGTTACCACCAGACTTGTCTAGTAAGTTAACTTCCACACCAGAAGATGTACCAAAACCGGGAATACTTGGTGGTGAGAAAAAGATAATATTTGCTTCAGGAATGGTTGAGGCAATACCAAATAAAGTTCTCGTTATGGCTTGAACAGACTCATTATCTTCGGTACGCTCACTCCAGTTCTTCAGTTTTATAAACCCTAATCCGTAGTTATTACCCGCACCGTTAATTAAACTAATACCGTTAATAGTGGTTACACTTTCTACTCCTGGAATATCTTTCACCTTTTGGTATAATAGATTATTTACTTCGGCAGTTCTATCAATGGAAGCGCCCGGAGGCAATTCCATATTAATAAATACTAATCCTCTGTCTTCATCTGGAACAAAGCCGCTTGGCGTTGTTTTTACAGCCCATAAAATACCGATTACTGACGCTATTAAAATAGCACCTGTAATCCATTTGTGTCTAAAGAGAAATCCTAAAGACTGACCGTAACGTTTTACCGTTACATCAAACCCTTTATTAAACGCAGAGTAAAAACGCTGCATAAAACCTTTCTTTTCTTCTTCTCCATGTGGTTTTAATAATAGCGCACATAACGCCGGACTTAACGTTAAAGCATTTACTGCTGAAATTAAAATGGCGACAATAAGCGTGACTCCAAACTGCTCGTAAAACACTCCCGTTGGTCCAGTAATAAAAGTTACTGGCACAAAAACTGCGGCCATTACTAAAGTAATAGATACAATAGCACCAGAAATTTCACTCATTGCCGTAATAGTAGCCTTTTGAATATCTTTTGCGCCCTCGTCAATTTTTGCGTGAACGGCTTCTACAACCACAATGGCATCATCCACTACAATACCAATCGCCAACACCAAGGCGAATAAGGTTAATAAGTTAATGGAATATCCAAATAAGTTTAAGAAGAAAAACGTACCTACAATAGACACTGGTACCGCAATTGCAGGGATAAGAGTCGATCTAAAATCTTGTAAAAAGAGAAATACTACAATAAATACCAGAATAAAAGCTTCTATTAATGTGTGTGTTACTTTTTCGACTGAAGCATTTAAAAACTCATTGGTATCGTAAGGAATAACAACATCGATTCCTTCTGGAAAATTTGTTTTTAAGTGTGCTAATTCTAATTTAACGTTTTCAATAATTTCTTGAGCATCCGATCCTTTTGTTTGATAAATCGCTAATGCCACACTCGGGTTACCATCGGTTTGAGCCGTTGTAGCATACGATTGTGCATCAAGTTCAACTTTTGCTACATCTTTTAAGCGTAAATATTCGCCGTTACCAAGTGCTTTAATAATAACGTTTTCGTATTGCGCTTCGGTTCTAAAACGACCGTCGTAACTAATTACATAAGAGAAAGCTTCCCCATTATTTTCACCAATTGTACCCGCTGCCGCCTCCTGACTTTGCTCGTTTAAAGCCTTAGAAACGTCTGAAGGTGCTAAACCATAAGCGGCCATTTTATTTGGCTGTAACCAAATACGCATCGCATAATCTTTACTACCAAATACGTTAACATTTCCGACACCGTTTACCCTTTGAAAGGCAGGAACGACATTAATTTTCAAGTAATTTTGTAAGAATACGTCGTCATAATCTTTAGAGGAACTATAAAAACTAAGGAACATTAAAGCACTAGTTTGTTGCTTTTCGGTTAAAACTCCTGTCTGTCTTACCGCTTGTGGTAATAATGGGTTTGCCCTAGCAACACGGTTCTGCACGTTTACCGCCGCAATATCTGGATCGACATCTTGACCAAAATATACCGTAATTTCGGCGGTACCGTTATTTGTTGCCGTAGACGTAATATACGTCATCCCTTCAACCCCATTAATTTGTTCTTCGATAGGAACAATAACACTCTCTAAAATCGTCGCCGCCGTTGCGCCTGGATAAGCAGCTGTTACTTTTATGGTTGGCGGTGCTATATCTGGATATTGCGTTACCGATAGAGAGGTTAGCCCTAGCACCCCCAAAATTAAAATAAGAATGGAAACTACCGCCGAAAGTACCGGTCGTGTTATAAATGTTTTTAACATTATTTCTACTTTTTTTATAATGAATTATTGAAACTCTTTTGTGATGGGTTTTGCTATGCTGTCAAAATTCACCATTTTTGGCTGTATAGGCATACCACTTCTTAGCTTACCAATACCTTTAACAACTATGGTTTCATTTGCTTTAATCCCAGAGTCTACAATGTATAAACTACCCGCTTTTGCTTTAATAGTAATCGCTTGCGCTGTAGCCGTATTATCATCTTCAACTTTATACACAAAAATGCCTTCTTGTTGTTCGAAAGTAGCCTCTTGCGGTACCACGACGACATCTTCAAAGACGGTGGGCACTTTAATAATTCCGCTATTACCATTGGTTAATAATCCATTGTCATTTTTAAATAGAGCACGGAAAGAAATAGTTCCTGAATTGGGATTAATTTGAGAGTTTATGGTTTCTATCGTTCCTTTTTGATCATATTCATATCCATTCGCCAAGATTAAAGTCACTTTTGGAAAGTTCTTTATTTTATCAGCTTTAGAGGCGCCTTCAGCACTTTGAAGAAAATTTAAATACGCTTTCTCATTCATAGAGTAATAAGCGTAAACATTACTAACATCAGACACCGTAGTTAACGGTTGTTGATCATTTGGACTGACCAAAGACCCTTTTCGCAATCTAACGCTACCTACATAACCATCTACCGGGCTTTTTATAGTACCATAACTAATAGTTGCTGCAATACCACTATAGCCGCTTTTTGCTTGTGCTAACTTTGCCTTTGCCGTTTCTAATTGTACTGCACTAATAATATTTTTTGCTACCAAAGGTTTTAACTTTTCTACCTCTACCTGGGCCGCATTTACATTCGCTTTTGCTGCAGCAGCGTCTTGGTTCATAGATTGTGTTTCTAACTTAAAAAGCAGCTGTCCTTTTTTTACTTTCTGACCTTCGTCTACGAAAACGCCGGTGATATATCCTGATATTTTTGCACGCACTTCACTATTTGTAAGCCCCTCAATACTTGTGGGGTAGGATTTATAAGTGGTCACGGTTTGCAACGGCAATTTTACGACCGGTAACGACAGTGCTGGTCTTGATGCAGCAGCACCGCCTTTTGCAGCATCCTTCCCACAGGACATCACTAACAATAAAGCTATAAGTGGGATTGAATTTTTAAAGAGTGTTTTCATAATTTTATAATCTACAATTGATTTTTATACTGTTCTATTTCTTTTATTTTCTTTAAATATCCATCGCGTAAATGCGCTAAATACTCTTGATATATTCTAACTAATGATTCTTCTTTTTTAAATTTCTTAGGATTATTTATTTTGTTGTACGCTGTAACTTTATTAATGATGTATAACTCTTGTTCAAACAACTCTGTATGTCTTTCCATTGCTGTTTTTACATAAAACTCAGACATTCGGAAATAGCGTTTGCGTTCGCCAAATTTGGTATAATACGCTACGTAATGAAGATTTACCAAAATCTTAAGATTATTGGACACCGAACTTTTACTGGCTTGATGTACTCTAATAATATCTTCGAAGGTTAACCCTTCTTCTGACGATAAAAGTAAAGTGGTATAAATTCTAGCTGCTAATGGTGTAAGATGCAAGCGCTTTTCAATTAATAAACCAACCTCTTCGGTTAGTAAATCGTCTTTATTTAACACTTTTTTCATAATGCAATTCTTTATTTGAAATGCAAATATACTATTAGTTCGTAACAATACGAACTAATAGTGTTTAAAATTGTGTTATATTTTATTCCAGACTTTTAACTATACTTTTCTTTCAAAAAAAGGAGTACCTAATAATACTACGATTATCTCGGTACGAGCCGCGGTTCCTTCTTCTGTTCTCGAATTAAATAGATACCTATTAAGATTAATATCCCCCCGAAAACATACCACAAAGAGAATTCCTCACCATCTATTAACCCCCAAATAACAGCAACTATAGGTAACAAGTAGGTTACTGTGCTGGCAAATACTGGCGATGTATTCTGAATAAGCTTGTAATATAACAGCATTGCAACGGCAGTACCTAGAACGGTAAGTATCGCTAAGTAACCCATTGCCTCAGTCGATTCTGGGGTAATTTGGAAACGGGTAAAAAAGCCCGTTCCTAATAAAATTAGAAAAGAAGGCAGCATCCAAATAGTAAAAATGCCTCCAGAGAGCGGCATAGAAGGCACGTGTTGTAGTTTTTCTTTTATAATTAATGCTGCCAGCCCATAACAAGCCGTAGCTAAAACAACCAATAAGGCGTAACCTAATTGAGAATCGGCTGTACTAGATTCTGAGAAATACATTAACGTCGCAGCGCCCGAAAAACCAATAACGGCGCCAAGCACTTGTATTGTTTTACTGCGAATTCCAAAAAATAAAAAGCCTAAAACCAGTACGAAAACCGGCACTAAAGAATCTAAAATACCCGCTAGCGAACTACTTACTTGTGTTTGTGCCAACGGAAATAAAAACATTGGTAAAAAATTACCAAAAAAGCCAGCCGTAGCAATCCAAAACAGTGTGTTTTTATCCATTCTGCGTAATGCAGGAACTCCAATGACCGCCATAATTAACCCCGAAACGCCAACGCGAATAGCACCAATTTCGTATGGTGTAAACGCAATTAAAGATTTCTTTATTAAAATAAACGAACTGCCCCAAGTAAGTGCAATGATTATTAATAAAAACCAGCGATTTTCGAATGCTTTTCCCATAAATGTATTCTCAAGTATAGCTGTTTTAACAGACTTACAAATTAATTTATCTTTTTCCGTTGTGTAAAGACATCAAATTACTCCGTCGTTTGAAACTCTGCTATTTTAGCGATGGTTACAGCAACGAGATCTCTCATTTTCGTCAGATAATCTTGTGTAATTAATCCTAAAGATTCTTCGTTAACGAACTTTTCTTTTTGAAATTCTTTATTGTAATTATTTATTTTATCAACAAGGGTAATTTGTTTTTCAAGCGCATCCATATAGATTTCTAAAAATTTTATCTGAAAATATTTAGACACTTTAAAATAACGTTTCCTATCCCCTGGTTTGGTGTAATATTCTATATATCTTAATTGAAGAAGTACTTTTATATTTACCGAAATAGAACTCTTGCTAGCTTCAATGGATTCTTTTATCTCATCGAAAGTCAACCCGTCGTAAGACGTCATCGTTAGCAAGGCATAAATACGCGATGCTAACGGCGATAAGCCCGCCCGTTCTTCAATACCCATTCCGATATCTTCGATAAGTTCTTTATGTTGTATTGAGGCTGCTTTCATATTCAAATTTTTTACAAAGCTACAATTAGTTCACAACATAATGAACTCATTCTTAAAATACAAAATGCTAATAGGCTTTATTCCTATATATAAGATGAACCACAATGATTAATGCAGACAAAACAATCCCTAAAACAGAAACACCAACCCACGCGTAGTGCTGCCAAGCGAAAGCACCTAAGACCGTACCTAGAGCTCCGCCAATAAAAAACCCGACCATATAAATAGTGTTTACACGATTACGGGCTTCTGGGTTTTTTGAGAAAATGATGTTTTGATTGGTTATGTGTAACCCTTGTAAACCTAAATCGACCACAATAACACCAATGACTAGGCCAATTAAAGACTGAGCGGAAACCAAAAACACAAACCAAGAAACGAGAATTAAAATAGCACTAACCATTATAATTTTATTCTTACTGACTTTGTCATTCATTTTACCAACAACAGTTGCTCCTAAAGCACCGGCAATTCCAAACAGCCCAAAAACGCCTGTTACACCACTACCGTAACCAAAGGAATCCTCCATTAAAAATACGAGCGTTGTCCAAAAGGCACTTAACCCCGCAAAAGCTAAAGCACCTCTTAAGGCTGCTACGCGTAAAGCGGGTTCTGTTTTAAAATAAAACCAAAGTGATTTCATTAAGCTGGCATAACTATCTTTGTAGGTCGGCTTCATTTTTGGAAGTTTATAGGCTAGCAAAACGAATAAAACAACCATCAGTAGCGCTGCTGCATAGTACATAATGCGCCAACCAAATTGCGCTCCAACTAAGCCACTAATTACGCGACTTCCTAAAATCCCAATTAATAAACCACTCATTACGATACCTATTGCCCGCCCGCGACCTTTATCGTCTGATAATGCTGCTGCCATAGGCACAAATAACTGCGGAATAGCAGAGGTAAAACCAATTAAAAAACTACTCGCTATTAATAGAAATAACGTATTAGATAAACCTGCCGCGACTAAAGCCAGAACCATTACAAAAAAATCTACTCTTAATATTTTTTTATTAGATATTTTATCGCCGAGCGGAATAATAAACAACAACCCAAAGGCGTAACCCAATTGCGTAGATAATGCAACATTGCTAACCGCAGAATCAGAGACGTTGAATGTAACGGCCATTTGATGCAATAATGGTTGATTATAATACAAATTAGCAACGATTAACCCTGCCGATGTGCTCATTAAATATAAAACGGAATTCGTTAGTTTTGGTGACATTCTTGAAGTTGATGTTTACTATTTTTAACCTTAAAACAAAGGTGCAAAGTTATCAAAAAAAGGTACATTTCGCTTAAATAATGCCCTATCGAAACAAAACATCCTTTTAATTGCAAGAATTAAAAGGATGCCTATACTATTTGCATCACGACATCTTTAGGATATCTGAGTGCTCTAGTTTCTATTTTGCCTATAGAGTGAACTTATAAACTTAAAATATCTGCATAGTGCTGTAAGTCTACTTCTACTGGTGTAATAGAATCAAACTCATTTGTACCGCTGTTATAAGTATAATCTGCAGACCATTCTTTTTGATTCGCTACCATCTCTTTAATAGACTCTACAACATAGGTAATTTCCTTGTTAGACATTGTTGGATGAATAGATAAACGTACCCAACCTGGCTTCTCGGTTAAATTTTTCGCTTCAATTTGTGCAATAATTTCGCTAGAACTAGCAGCGTTAATACCACATAAATAATGCGCATACGTACTAGCGCAAGACCAACCACCACGCACTTGAATTCCGAAACGGTCGTTTAATAAACGTACCGCTAAATTGTAATGCATATGGTCTATATTGAAAGACACACAACCAATTTGCTTTTGGTGTCTTGTCCCTAACAACGTTAATTCATTGATATCTTCAACCCCATCATAAAAAGACTTTAAAAGTTCGTCTTCACGTTCTTTCATTTTATCGACATTCATTTTCTCTTTTAGATTAATAACAAGAGCCGCTCTTATTACTTGAATAATGCCTGGCGTCCCACCGTCTTCTCTAGTTTCTGGATCTTCCACATATTTAAATTCCCCTGAAGGTTTTGTCCACTTTACGTTTCCACCACCTGGATTATCAGGAATTTCTCTTTGGTGTATATTTTTATTGTATACTAAAACACCACAACTTCCCGGACCACCTAAAAATTTATGAGGAGAAAAGAAAATAGCATCTAAACACTCATCCTCATTTTCTGGGTGCATATTAATGTTTACATACGGCGCCGAGGCCGCAAAATCTACGAAACAAAGTCCGCCATACTTATGCATTATTTTAGCCAATTCTTGGTACGGAGAAATAATACCCGTAACGTTAGAACACGCTGTAAACGCACCAATTAGATACTTACGATCGCTATATTTTTTGATTTCATTTTCTAAGACTTCGGTCGCTACCAATCCTTTATCGTCTGGAGGAAGGATAACAACATCGGCTTCTGTTTCAAACCAACACACTTGATTAGAGTGGTGTTCCATATGTGTTATAAATACTACTGGTCTATCCGCCTCTAAAACGGGTGCGCCGCTAAGGTTTGCTGGTAATAACTTAAGGATGCGTAGTAACTTATTTAAAGCACCCGTCATCCCTGTTCCTGTGGTTACTAATACATCCTCTTCTGAAGCGTTAACGTGTTGTTTAATCACGTTACGCGCTTCATGATATAAGTATGTTGTCGCCTTACCACTTTCACTTGAAAAAGAGTGTGTATTCGCCATCATTGGCCCCACTTTTTCACAGATTACATTTTCAATAGGTTGGTATAATCTTCCACTAGCAATCCAATCGGCATACAACATATTTTGTTTACCATACAGAGATTTAAACGTGGCATCGTTACCTATTACACCAGCTCTGAAGGGTTTAAAATAGGCTTCTAAATCTAACGTGGTGTCTTGTTTATTAAGTGTATCTGTTTTCATAATGTGTTATTCTGTAATTTTTAATAAGCGCAATAAAACTGCTGTATTTTATACTAAAAAGACGGTTACCTATTTTGCTATAGGTAATGGTCTTGTAATTTGATTTAAAACTTACTGACTCCGTCTTGCAACCAAGCGTAATACTCATCGGCATCGAACATAAACCCTACAGGCTCATTAACAGTTTCGCCCTCGTGATCTATGATAGCATAGAAAGGTTGCGTATTTGTTTTAAACTTAATCGTTTGGAATTCGCTCCATTTTTGTCCGATGTACTTTAATTGTTTTCCCGGTTTTAATTGCGATTCCACAATTTCATCTTCTTCCAGTTTACGTTTATCATCAACGTACAATGAAATGAGTACTATCTCGTTTTTTAATACGTTGAGCACTCTATCGTCTACCCAAACGTTTTGTTCCATCTTACGACAGTTTACACAAGCCCATCCTGTAAAATCTAGCATAATTGGCTTGTTTACTTTCTTAGCATAAGCAACACCCTTATCGTAATCGTTAAACGCTAAAATTTGATGTGGTGCTAATAAATGTCCGCCTTCTGGTAACTCTTGTAATACCGCTGCCGAACCGCCACCAGTTTTAGAATTCCCTACACCGTAAGGAGACTCAGCATAATCTAATGGTGGTGGAAACGCACTAATAATTTTTAATGGCGCACCCCATAATCCAGGAATCATATAAATGGTAAAGGTTAAAACAATTAAACCTAAGCTTAAACGTCCTACTGAGATGTGTGTTAAAGGTGAATCGTGAGGTAATTTAATTTTACCAAAAAGATATAAGGCTAACGTACCAAATACAGCGATCCAAATCGCAATAAAGACTTCACGCTCTAAAATATGAAGTTGTAACACTAAATCGGCTTGAGATAAAAATTTAAAAGCTAATGCTAACTCTAAGAATCCAAGTACCACTTTTACTGTATTTAACCAACCACCAGATTTTGGTAGTGAATTTAACCATCCTGGGAACGCTGCAAATAAAGCAAAGGGTAATGCTATAGCTAATGAAAAACCAAACATCCCAATAATAGGTGCTATACCTCCTTTTGAAGCCGCTTCTACTAATAATGTACCGACAATGGGTCCTGTACAAGAGAAGGATACAATTGCTAATGCTAAAGCCATAAAGAAAATACCAATTAAACCACCACGGCTCGCCTGAGCATCAACTTTATTCGCCCATTTGTTAGGTAACATAATTTCGAATGCGCCCAAGAATGATAATGCAAATACTATTAATAGGATGAAGAAAATAACATTAAACCACACATTGGTTGCCAATGCATTTAAAGACTCCGCACCAAAAATAGCCGTTACTGCCGTTCCTAATACTAAATAAATAACGATAATACACAGTCCGTATATAATTGCATTTTTAATTCCTTTTGCTTTGTTTTTACTCTGTTTCGTAAAGAAACTCACTGTCATAGGAATCATTGGGAACACACACGGGGTTAACAATGCCGCAAATCCTGATAGAAACGCGATAAAGAAAATACCAAATAACCCTTTAATTTTCCCATCGTTTGACTCCGTTTTCGCTGTTGTATCTTTTAGCGCTTTACTCTTTACTGCTGGCGTTAACGTTTCTGCTTTTAGAGAACTCTCAGTTACCGCAGTTGCGTTAGTAAGATCAAATTCTAAATCTAAATATTCAGGCGGTAAACAACGTGTATCGTCGCAAACCATAAACTCGACTTCTCCTTTAACAAGAGAAAGTTCTTTGTTTAGTATTTTTATGCGCTGTCTAAAAGACGCTTTATTCGCAAAGAATTTAATACGCATATTAAAAACAGGATCGTCTATAGTAACGCCTTCTTCTTCTAATACTTTATTTATTAATTCAAAAGAATCTTCTGTATCGAATGTAAATGTTGTTGGTATTGGTCCATCTTCAGGGACGTTTTGAGAATACAAATGCCAACCGCTCTCTATAGTTGCATTGGCCACCAAAAAGTACTCGGTATCAGAAATCTTCTCAACAGAAGTGTTCCATTTTACGGGATCGTAAATTTGTGAGAAGGCATTGAAGCCGATGGCTAATGCTAAAATTAAAATAAAGTGCTTCATTTTCTTTTGTTTTAAAATGCTGTTATTTTCAGCGCTATAAACATCTTTACTATACAACATTACCTTAATAAGCAATTTGGTAATGCGACATAAAGATGCGGTTATTATTAATTTTCTGGACTAAAGATGATTTCATAAGATTTTGCATTTTTAAGTGCTCTTTTCGTGAATTCCGTCACCTCTTTTGCCGTTATTTTGTTTGCTATATTTTCAAAGTTTTTCGGATTATCCATATTATAACCTTCTCTGAAATAATTTAATAACAGTCGCATATCGTGACTATTATAGTTTTCTTGCTGTTGCTTTTCTTTTAAATAATTCGTTACCGTTTTATCTAAATCCGACTGCGTAATAACACCGTTGGCAATTTTATTTAATTCTTCATAAACGATAGCTACCAGAGTTTCTACTTTATCGGGGTTACAATCAAATTGTATCGCGATTAAGATCTCTTCTTTTGGACGTTTAGACACGTTAGCATATAAACTAACGCCATACGTTCCACCTTCCGTTTCTCTTAAAGTGGCATTATATCTTAAATTTAAAATCCCAACTAACGTTTTTGCTAGCAATTCATTTTTTAAAGAGTGTTTAAAATTATTCTTAAACGCAATTTTAACCGAACTTTTTGGATCTTCCATTTCTAATAACACTTCCTGCTTAATGGTGTTCGATTTCCATTCAGCTGTATTATCAATCCATTTTTCTTGTACTGCTGAAGTAGGAATACTTGCAACATAGTTTTCTAATAACGGTTTTAAAGCCGCTTTAGAAACATCTCCAACAATAAAGAACTCAAAATCTGAAGCATTTTTGTAACGCTCTAGATAAATATTTTTTATTTCATCAAAATTTAAATCCGCTACAAAGCTAGCATTTATCAATCGTTTTTTAGGATTATTTTCGCCATAAAGTGCAACAATTAAACGGTCTTGCATTTTAGAATTTAAATCTTCACTACGTCTTACAACATAATTCTCTAGCTGTCCTTTAAACACTTTGTAAGCATTTTCATCGAAACGCGGATTTACAAAACGCAAATATACCATTTGTAATAGAGTTTCCACATCTTTTGTGATTGCAGAACCGTAAATAGATTCTGATAAATCTAAAATCTCGATTCCTGTAGAGGCGGTTTTACCGGTAAGCACTTTATCTAAATCGGTTGCCGAATAGTCTCCTAACCCTGATTGTTGCACTACTGTATTTGCATATTTAGCAGAGGCCAAATGCGCGTCTTTTATTAATGACAATCCACCGTAGCTAATAGCTTCTAATTTAACGTCGTTTTTATTTTTATCGGCAAATTTATAGTGTACCGTTATACCGTTACTTAACTTAAAAGTTGTCGCGTCTATAGCATCGTTTCTTATTTCAGAAATAATAGATCCTGGTTTTATTTCGGCATCAGAAATTAAGGTCTTTCCTGAAAACGTATCCGAATACGCCGTTAACGTATTATCTTTCTCTACGCTACTTAAAATATCTAACGTTTGTTGTTTCGTTAAATTGTTGTCACCTTCAACACCTGTTACAATAATAAATCTATTGTTTTCAGTGTATAATGTTTTCATTTTAGTATGAATATCTTCTGTAGTCAAATTCGCAAAAATATTTTCCATAATAGGGAATTGTTTCGCGATATCAATCATTTCGATATTCTCTAAATAATTCTGCTGTATACCATAAACAATCGCTTCGTGCGATTTATCGTTCTCACGACTGATTAATGTCGTGTAGTAGTTTTCTATCTGAACAATGGTACGATCCATTTCCGCTTGCGTGAATCCAAACTTTACCGCTCTATTAATTTCTGTAACCACCGCCTTAAACGCTTCTTGTTGCTCATTCGCTTTTGGAGAAATACTTAAGGTTAATGCATTTGTTGTACGTGAATTTTTAGCATACGTAATACTTGCATTTACGAAAGGAGATTTAGGATCTTGAGACACTTCTTTAATACGATCTCTAAACATCGTCGTAATCATATTCTCTAGTAGGAAACTTTTTAAATCACTAGTCGTATTGTACGCTTTTACTTTTGGATGTCTAATACCAAACTCTATGCGTGCCGTTGTAACTTCCTTATCCTTAGCTAAGATGTAAAGGAGTTCGTCATTATCAGGAATCGTTATAACCTCACGCTTTTTAGGCTTTTTAATAGCTGGTATCTCCGAAAACAATGCTTTTATTTTAGCTTCAATTACCTTAACATCAACATCTCCTATTACAGCGATCGCTTGTAAATCTGTTCTATACCAATCGTGGTAAAAATCGCGAAGGGTTTTATATTCGAAATTTTCCACCGTATCCATTAAGCCAATAGGCATACGTTCTGCATATTTTGTATTGTTGAATAACACTGGTAAGCTCTGCTGAAAAATACGCATACTTCCCGACTGGCGTGTACGCCATTCTTCTTTAATAACACCGCGCTCAGCATCAATTTCTTCATCAGTTAACGCCAACGCATTACACCAATCGTGTAAAACAAGTAAACACGTATCTATTAATTCTGGACGCGTTGGGATATTATTCATATTATAAACCGTTTCGTCAAAAGCCGTAAACGCGTTGATGTCTTGACCAAAAACGGCCCCTTCTTTTTGAAGCGTATTTAAAACAGCTTTGCCTTCAAAATTCTCTGTTCCATTAAACGCCATATGTTCTAAAAAATGCGCTAAACCTTGTTGGTTATCGTTTTCTAAAACAGATCCTACATTCTGAATAATATAATAACTGGCCGCATTTTTAGTGACGTCCGTATCATAGATATAATAGGTTAAACCATTATCTAACACTCCTTTTTTAATTTTGGTGTTAACTGGCAATAATGGATCTTGTTGTGCATTTTGAGCAAACAATTGGAAACAAAATAAGAATAGAAATAAAGTGGTAAAATGCCGCATATTTTTTTGAGTTATGGTTTTGTTATTACTTAGTGGTATGATGCTATTTTTAAGTCTTACCCTTATACTTATTTTGCTTTTGTGATAATTTTAAGAGTTGCAACCACAAAACACGTCCAAATGTTAATGTAAAACTGTTGCTGATATACTATAGAATCACGTCATAATTGGGATGAATAGGTTTGCGTTTAACAGCAAAACGCATAAAAAAGCCAGAACAACGATAGGTTCTGGCTTTTTTTTTAAATACAAAAGAGTCTTAAGTGTGTTCTTCAACTAATTCAAACAACTATATATCTAAAGAATTAAATAGATCTTTTAAACCCTCTTCTGAAGGTCTAGGCGCATCATAACTAACAATGTTTCCTTCTTTATCTAATAAAATGAAACGTGGAATACCAAAAATGTAATAATCCGTCATAAACTTAGATTCCGTAGCATTATCTGCTAATAATTGAACGCCATCTAATGCTTTGGTTTCAATCATTTTTCTCCATTTTGCTTTATCTTTCTGATTGTCGACCGAGATACTTAAGAACGTAATGTTTTTATCTTTAAACGCCTCTTCAACTTTAGCTAAATAGGGCATCTCGTAGATACAAGGCACACACCAAGTGGCCCAAACATCTATATAAACATAACTTCCTTTAAAATCTGAAAGCGAAGAGGTCCCGCCTTTATAATTTACGTAATCGGTAAATTCTGGGGAAGGCAATCCTTTACCTAACTTAGAATTAATTTCTAATTGTTGTTCGTGCTGGGCAACCATACCCGTTTTAAACTCTTCGATTTTCTTTTTCTCGTCTGCTACAAAAGTGGAATCTAAAAGCGCTTCTTTGTTATCTAATGTCGCATAAAACGTAGTCATAAAAGCGTCTGTACGCGCGTTAAAATCGGTTTCTTCGGCACCCAGATATTCCTTATAATCTTTACCAAACAATGAACTTAAATGTCCCGTTTTAAATTTTATAAAGTTATTTTCTTCGGCACCTTTACCCTTAAAGGTTAAGGTTTCTTGAATGTTAGACGCATCGAAACTCATATTAAGATCCATATCATTTTGCAAATACACTTCAAAAACTTTATCGTAAACCGTGTTATAATTAACGGGGTTTTCTAGCTTTAAAGTATCTCTAAAGTTTCCGTTTTCGTCAACGTCTATAATAACCGACTTAGAGCTTACCGGATTAAACAAGCGCAAGTTTATGCTATCGTTAGGGTTTTCTACTGTACCATATAAAACCGCGTAGTCCTTTTTAGGCACTTCTTTATTGCACGATACCATAAGGCTAACTAGTGCAATTAGTATTAAATTTCTCATATTGAACTTTTTTTTAAATTTTAATTTGGAATTAATATCCTTGATTTTGAATAACGGTGTTATTACCTATAATAACTTGCGATGGAATTGGTAAGATAAAACGATTGGTAACTAAAGAGGGTTTTACAGTTGTCGCGTCAAGATTTCCTAATCTATCGTAACGGATAACATCGAATAAAGGCTCTCCGTTTTCATAAAAAAGCTCCAATAGTTTCTCTTGTCTTATGTCTTCTAACAATGTGTTTTGATCTACAAATGTTTTAGGGGTAATAGTAACACGATTTCTAATCTCGTTTACACTTGCTAAGGCTGCAGTTAAATCGCCACCAACACGTCTCGCTTCCGCCTCTGCGTGTACTAAGTAAATCTCGCCTAAACGCAAATGATATATCGTGTTGTTTTCTGAAGCTGCATTAGCTACAAAAGGGTATTTTGCCTGATCGTTATCACCGTGTGTGTCATCAGAATAAGCAAAACTAAATCTCGGATCGAAGTTCCCCCCTGCTCCTGCTAAATCGCCATCTGTTGCTGTTCCTACTTGCGCATCGGCAGTAGCCTTTAAGGTTTCGCTATAGGTCGTGTTTTTAATTAGTGCCATATTGCTTCCCCCTTCTGCACCTGGTCCCGCAAATGGTGCAAAAAGAACCTCGTCGCTAAGAAATCTCTTATTAAAAATTTCTGAGTATTGTGGTTCTAACATATAGTCTTCTGAGTTATTAATAACTTCGAATGCTAAGGTTGCTGCCGTATCGTAATTACCCCTATATAATTCCACCTTAGATAATAACGCTTTTGATGCTAAAGTACCGGCGTAGAAATGATCGATAAATGTAGGGCCATTAGTGACTGCAAATTCTAAATCTGATACAATTAAGGTATATACCTCTTGCACCGTGTTTCTAGGATTAGCTTCAATATCTGTTGCAAATTCTGTTCTAACCACAACGCCATAAACAGAATTTACATCGTAAAACTCACCAAAATAACGCAGTAAATTAAAGTAAGCAAAAGCACGTTGAAACTTAGCTTCGGACAACATCTCTGCTTTGCGTGTTTCTGAAATACCAATAGCATCTCCAGCTTCTAAGCCTTCAATTAAAAAGTTACTTAGGCTAATTATTTTATAATGTCCATTATACAGGTTCGCTAAAAACGGGTTGCTTACCGGTACTTCGTTGGTATTAAAACCTGTGCCTCCGCTTAAGGTTCCACTTATTCTTCCCTCATTGCCGTAGGCCGCTAAGTATAAAGGAAAAGAGTTTACATTAAATTCACGACCTAAATCATACACGCCGTTTAAAACTTGTTGTGCAGAAGTCGCGTCTCTAATAGTGTTATCTGGAGTTAATTTATTGAGGGGTTTAACGTCATCTATACTACAACTGGATACCACAACAAATAGTGATAAACACACTAAGCTTTTAAATATTCTAATATATGTTTTCATCTTTGTTTTGTTTTTTAAAATTGAAGTTGTACACCTAAAGAGAATGATTTTGATAACGGATAAGGATCTTCACTATTAGTCTGACTCGCTATATCCGAACGCTCTGAGAATGTTTCTGGATCCATGCCTGGCCACTTTGTCCAAGTAAATAAGTTCGTTGCAGAAAGCACAATACTTGCGTGATCGAAACCTAATTTGTTTAAGACTGTTTTATCGAAAGCGTAACGTAATTGCACACTTTTTAATCTTAAATAAGAGGTGTCGTATAAGTACTTATCTGAGGTTCTACTACTTTGAGAGGGATCGAAATAAAGCGCTCTTGCGTATCGTGCCTCTGGATTATCTGGGGTCCACGTATTTAAACCGTATTCGCTATATTTATTCTCCCCTAAAAGATTTAAGGATCCAAAAGGGATGTTATCCCAAGTTCTTTCTCCGCCTACTGAATACTGCATTAACGCAGTCATACTGAAATTTTTGTAGGTGAACGTATTCGAAATCCCTCCGAAAAAGTCGGGTTGAATAGTACCAATAACTGTTCTATCTTCTATTGATATCTCGCCATCACCATTTAAATCTTCATACATATAATCTCCGGCAGAGGTAGACATCTGATCATATAATCCTTCTGGTGATGCCGCATTAAGTGCATCAACCTCATCTTGCGATTGGAAAATTTTAACCACTTTATAACCTTTAATGGTTCCTACGGGTTCTCCTTCTATAAAATAATCTAATAAAAATTGATTAATATTTGAACCTTGTAATTTTACTAATTTGTTTCTGTTTAAACTCCAATTAACATTAGCAGACCACGTAAAGTTATCGTTTCTAACAATATCGCCACCTAAACTAACCTCAACCCCTTTATTTTCGATATCTATAAAATTCGACGTGTAGCGTAAGCCTCCTAATTCGTAAGGAATTGGAGTGTTAACTAAAGCGCCTTCCGTTTTACGGTTATACACATCTATTCCTCCACGTAAACGTGAGTTAAAGAATTCGTAATCTAAACCTACATTATACTCTGATGTTTCTTCCCAAGCGACCCCTTTATTTGGAAAATCGTCGCTGGGTACTACCGCAGAATTACCATTATAAATATCGTCTGAATTGGACTCTAAAAATAATTCGTAAGCATAATCTGGTAAGTTTGTAGACCCAACACGACCAGCACTTAATCTTAATTTAAGAGTATTAATAGCTTCAACATCCATCAGGAAGTTCTCGTTCATCATATTCCATCCTAAAGATAATGATGGGAAATTAGCTGATTTATTTTGAGGTCCAAATTTAGACGAGGCATCTCTCCTCCAGTTAATAGTTGCATTATATAAGTTACTGTATCGGTACGTTACACGAGATAATAAGGAATTCAATCCTGTTTCTACACGGTAATCGGTGTAAGCGCCAATAGACTCTGCCGAACTTCCGTTAATTAAAAAATCGTCGTCCGGGAAACCTACATAAAACATACTGGAATAGTCTGAATTACGACGCTCCCATGCAGCACCTGCTAAAACCGTAAAATGGTGATCTGAAAAATTAAACGCATAATCTGCCGTTAAGTTTGTTGTTAAATTAGAACTCAAGGTTTGCGTCTCACTTAATAACGATTGATTGGGAAAGATTACAAAATCTGTTTGCGCCACTTTGGGAATAAAAGAGCTGTTATCTGCATAAAAAATAGCAGCATTAATATCTGCTTTTATTTTTAAATCCTTTATAGGCTCAACTTCAAGGTATGTATTCCCAATAAAGTTATACCCTTTATTATTCGTTTTGTTTTGCAAACGCATTAATGGATTTGGTTCGTAAGTTTGAAAACCATTAGCAAAATCCGCTTGACCTAACAACTCCCCATTATCGTCATAAACAGGCAAATCTGGCCGTGCTCTAGCGATAGAACTATTTACAGTGTATTGTCCAAAAACATCTTCTTCCCCAGATTTCGTGTTAGAGTGACTGAAATTTAGTGCCCCTCCAATTTTTATATAAGTGTTTACATCTGTATCAAGAGACGACGCAAAAGTGTATTGCTTAATACCGTCTTGTCGTGTCAATCCTTCTTGGTCTATAAAGGCTAAGCTTAAAGAATAGTTGCTTTTATCACTACCTCCAGAAACGCCTATGTTAGCTTGCTTTGTAATAGCTAAACTTCTAAACACCTCATTACTCCAATCCGTATCGGCGGCTCCAAAATAATCATCTCTTAAGCCGTCGTAACTCACTTGAAACGTATTAAAATCGATATCTACATTTCCTATGTTTGCTAAATCGAAAGCAAAGAAAGGATCCATTTGCCCTGCGTTCATAGCGCTAACGGTGTTACTTATTAAAGTATCGTAAAATTGACGGTATTCTTTAGCATTCAACACATCAACCGTATTAATAGGCTGCGCTAATGTTGTAGAATACGATAAGTTAACTTTGGCATCTTGGTTACGTTTTCCTTTATTAGTTTCAATAATAATAACACCATTGGCTCCACGAGACCCATAGATAGAGGTTGCTGCCACATCTTTTAAAACATTAAAACTTTTAATATCGTTAGGGTTTAACGTTAATAATGGATTCGCTGCTCCTAAATTTGTATTATCTGAATTAAAAGGAAAACCATCGATTACAATTAAAGGTTGGTTTGACCCGGAAGACAACGGAGATGTAATCCCTCTAATATTTAAGTTTACTGGCGATCCCGGACGTCCAGAAGATTGAGACACCTGAACTCCCTTTACTAATCCTCCAAGAGCGCGATCGAATCCTACCGACCCTGTTGCAGCTTGCACCACTTGTTTGGTATCTATAGTAGAGACTGCTCCTGTAACATTTTCTTTTTTTTGTTGACCATAACCAATAATGACCACTTCGTCCAATTGACTTAAATCTTCATCCATTTCAAGATCGATAGTTAAATCTTCGCCTATTATAACTCGTTCCGTTTTATAACCTAATGAGGAAAACACTAACACTTGACCTGGTGCATCGATCGCTACTTTATATTTACCATAAAAATCACTAATAGTTCCTTTATTGGTCCCTTCTAAAATAACAGTAACACCAACCATTGGCATTCCCGTAGCATCTATAATCGTAACGGTAACTTCTAGTTGCTGCTTTTTTATTAAGACGTTGATCGCTGTTTCTGGATCCGATTTTTTTAGTACAATTTGATTACCCAGAATATGGTAAGAAATATTTAAATCATTTAAAAACTGACTTAAAACATCAACGATCTGAAGGTTATCGACATTTAAAGAGACTTTCTGGTTACTATCAAGTTCCTTACTGTTGTAAAAAAATAAAAAATCCGTCTGATTTTCAATTTGTTGTAACACTTGAGATAAGGTTACTTGATTTTCGCTTAAGGTCACTTTATTATTTTGACCGTAACTGTTATAAGCACTGACTTGCGCTAGGCTTAAAAACAAAAAGAGGAGTGTGAATTTCATCTTTAAGTGGGATTGGTTCAAAATGCAAGATATCACATTTTTAATTCGTTGTTTTTTCATAAGTTTACATCGATTTAATTGGTTAACAATGGAGATTGATTACTGGTTATTTATGGGGAAGATGTTGACGCATCTTCCTTTTTTTTTAAATTTTTTAATTAGGTTTTGTAATGGTAACTACGCCGTTTTTCAGCGTATAATTAAATGCTTTGTACGTCTGAAATGTATTTAATACCTGCTCTATAGTTTCGGTAGTAAAAGTCGCAGTAATGATAATAGTATTTAAAGCAGCGTAATTATTATGAATCGTTACGTTAAACTTACGCTCTAACTTATTTGTAATCACACCAAAAGAATCATCTATAAAAACAAGCTTTCCTTTTACCCAAGCCACATATTTTTCTGTGTTAATTGTTTCGGTCTCTAACCTGTTGTTATTAAAATACACACGTTGGTTAGGACTTAAAATTACAGAATTATTGCCTGTTAATTTATTATGTGCCGCCACTTTACCTTCCATTAAAACAGTGTAGGTTTTATGGTCTTCACTATAAGACGTTACATTAAACGCGGTACCTAATACTTCAACATCCATATCTTGAGTGTTTACTATAAACGGGTGCATTTTATCTTTTGCTACCTTAAAAAAAGCTTCACCATCTAAAAATACCGTTCTCTTTTTTTCGCCCTTAATAAAACGCACGGGGTACGTTAACTCAGACCCTGCATTTAAGGTTACTTTAGAACCGTCAGATAATGTTATTCCAAACGTTTTTCCATACGGTACTATTAAGGTATTATAACTTAAAAGCTCTTCGGCGTTCTCAGTATTCGTATACACCAATTGGTTGTCTTTTTGTTCAGACACTTTTTTACCCGAGGCATTTAAAATAACCGTTTCCACATCATTTTTCACAACTTGAATCGTTCCATCTTCCAATTGTAATGTTATTTCTGGTGCTACTTTTACACTTGTAATAGTACTCGTCGCCGTATAATCGTAAACCGAATACCCAAGAAAAGACAACCCAATTAAAATGGCAGCGTATTTCAATACATTAACGAGACCTTTAGATTTCGTAGACGTTGTTTTATCTATCTTTGCACTTACCTTTTTAAAAGCTTTAACCTCATCAATAGTAATATGAGTGGCATTCAAATCATTATTCAACAATAAAAATTGCTTGAATTTTTTTTGATTTTTTGGTTTTACTAACCAGATTTTCAATACTTCTAATTCTTTTGGAGAGATAGAGTCGTTGATATATTTAACAATTATATGTTTCAATTTTTTTGCTTAATTTATAACTATGATGCTGTATTCGTTATTTACCCTTAAAAAATTTAACTTTATTTTTTAATATTGTTAACTTCGGCACCAATTTTATTCACTTTTAATGGACGATAAAAGTCTAATAACACAAATTAGAAAAGGTAATACGTTAGCTTTTAAGCAGCTTTTTGACATGCACTACCGTCCGTTATGCGTTTATGCGATAAATTTTACCAATAGTAAAGACACGGCCGAAGAAATTGTTCAAATTGTTTTTGTCGATTTCTGGAACAAACGCGATATAATAAACGTGCACACCTCTTTAAAGAGCTATTTGTACAAAATGGCGTACCATCAATTTTTAATGTCGCTGCGTAAAAAGAACAAAGAAACGACGGTTCTTGAAGAATTAAAATATAAATTACTACAGGACAACAACTCACCAACAGCCCAAGAATTAGAACATAAATACACGCGTTTACAGTCCATTATCAACGACTTACCCGAACGCTGTCAAGATGTGTTGAAGCTAAAAATGGAAGGCTTAAAATACAAAGAGATTGCAGAAACGCTTAATTTATCTGTAAAAACGGTAGAATCCCAAATGCGAATTGCCTTCATTAAAATTAGAGACGCCTACAAAGATGACTTCGTGCTCTTTTTAACTCTTATTGACAATTAAAAAATGAAACGCGAGGCTTTAAATCCCTTCTATATCGCAAAAAATTAGTTCTGAAACGGTAAAGGCAATCTTCAACTGTTTACTTACAAAACACTAATCCACCTACCTAATCTTTCAACGCAAAAACAGAAGCGTTTAGAGCCCAATTTAGAAGTGTCAAAAATATAGAACTTTTGCTTTTTAGACGGACTACTCTTTTTGCTTAATCCTAAAATCCTACAACTTTTGCACTTGATCCGTAACAGTTAGGAATGCTCCCAAATGGCGTTACTCTGGATCAAACGTAAAACTTGGGGAGAAACTTTATCTTTGACAAAAACAGATTAGATCTTGGATATAAAATTAGCACAGTATTTGTTACCGGAAGGCGTTATGGATTATTTTGAAATTGTAGACCATAAATCATCAGAAGGTAAGGTTCATTTTTACCTAGAAGAAAAGAACGTGCTGCCCAAGGAGTACCAATCAGAATTAGCGCAATCCAAAGGCTTCTTGCCTGAGATAACCGTTGAAGATTTCCCTTTAAGAGGCAAATCGGTACTGCTCCATATAAAGCGTAGACGATGGACTCT
>NZ_VSKN01000106.1:0-610 GCF_008086185.1 Bizionia gelidisalsuginis | reverse complement strand
ACTTACTATCATAGTAAATTTTTTCCTTAATGAATTCTAATTTCAATTTTTTTGAGTTAATACTTTTGAATTTCAAAATCCATTCAGCGTTCAGCTTTTCAGTCAGAAGCGAGTCAGTTTTTATTTGTTGAGATAAAATAGTTTTACTGAAAGATAGTAGTAAAGCAAAAATTAATAATCGTTTCATATTTTGTTTATTTCCATCAAATTTAAAGTTAGCCTTTACATAATAAAAGTCAAAATGAGTGAACTGGTCTTTTGGTTTAGCGAAATGTTTTTCTCAAATGTGTTGTAACGTTTTTGTATATGGAAAGTAAAGGTTTTTAAGACTTTAATTTTCGGTTCAACGCTGTGATTGTTTTGTGTTTTCACTCTAGGTAGAAAACTGATCCTTTATGTTTTATATACGGTGTGTGTGCCCAGTATGGGCATCTTTAACTTACAGCAAAGTAAGTAATTAATCTAGAGGGTGCAAGTCCCTTATGCGCTGGGGTAACGCCTAGAAGCATTAGTAAGTCGCAAGGGAGGTAACTGCAAAGTTACATCTGAAGAAAGCGAGACTACAAAACTCGGTACTGACGAACAGAAACCGTATACAGAGGCCTATTTA
>NZ_VSKN01000105.1:0-613 GCF_008086185.1 Bizionia gelidisalsuginis | reverse complement strand
GGCTTATTATTCTTTTTCTTTTTTGCATTGCCCAAAAAAGAAACAAAAAAGTCTAGGCTTACGACCCTCTATCTAAATTTATCATTCTGCCCCTAAATTTTAGGAACTCGCTGGAGTGATCTGTTATTAATTCCTAATTTTTGTTAGCTCAAACAGCCTAAAATTTTACGGTGCCTTCATTTCAAATTTTACGATAGATCCGCGATAGGCCGGGGTCAGCATTTGAATATAATTAGATGTTTTTCTTTACTTTTTATAATTGTTTTAATTTTGGTTTAAATAGTACCTATCTCAATTTCTTTACCCCAACCCTAAAGGGAGGAAATTGAATACAATTAGATCGTTTTCTTTACTTTTTATAATGGTTTTAATTTTGGTTTAAATAGTGTGTGCTGGTGCTTTAAGATTGATCTGGCTTATTATTCTTTTTCTTTTTTGCATTGCCCAAAAAAGAAACAAAAAAGTCTAGGCTTACGACCCTCTATCTAAATTTATCATTCTGCCCCTAAATTTTAGGAACTCGCTGGAGTGATCTGTTATTAATTCCTAATTTTTGTTAGCTCAAACAGCCTAAAATTTTACGGAGCCTTCATTTCAAATTTTACGATAGATC
>NZ_VSKN01000104.1:0-615 GCF_008086185.1 Bizionia gelidisalsuginis | reverse complement strand
AGATGGCCCTTCATTTACCGTTATGGTTACCGGGTTACTCGTGGCGTTACAGTCGTAAGCGTTTGGCTGACTTATTTCGCAATAGTAAGTGTACACGCCTGCTGGTAAAGAGTTGTCGTGATTAAAAGTACTCGTATTACCATCCGCATCATTTATTTCTGATACGGGCGTGCCGTTTAAATACCACTGAAAGTTGTAGTCGGCAGTATCAATACTGCCATCTGCGTTTAAATCGAGACCTCCGGTTACTTGAGCGACTAATAAATCGGCGGAGACCCCAGTACAAATCGTTTGTTCGGATGGGGTGATTACCACCTCTGGATCTTCTATTACTTCAATAGTAAAAATAGCACTCGAGACATCGGCACATCCTAAACTTTCGTCAACATCAACCGTTACATAATAGTAATAGGTCCCTGGACTTTGTACACCCGGGTTGAAAACAGTTGTGTTTGTACCGACTGCTGCATCAGATGCATCGATTATTATATCATCTGAAGCATACCATTGGTAAATAATGGTACCGGTTCCTCCGCTATCGGTTATAAAACTTAAGTCTTCTGGAGTGGCACCAGAACATAGCGTTTGGCTTAGTGGCGATTCGCCACTAATTTC
>NZ_VSKN01000103.1:0-656 GCF_008086185.1 Bizionia gelidisalsuginis | reverse complement strand
ACCAGCATTGCTTGATAACCAATCTTCTAAAGTTCCATCTGGAGTTACACCACATTGAATAGCTATATTTTCAACAGCGGTTGTATCGATAACAGGCGCCGTAGTATCTTCAATATTAATTGTCTGTCCTTGAGTTGTTGTGTTTCCACAAGCATCTGTTAGTGTCCAAGTTCTTATGAAAGACGATTCGTTAGCACAAGACCCAACAGTCGATGTTCCATCAGTATACGTCGCTTCCAATGTGTTAGTATCACAATTATCAGCTTCGTCTGTTACATCACCAGTTACTGTTAAGTTGTTTACATCTTGATCACATTCTAAAGTCACTGCAGCAGGAACCGTAAAGGTTGGCGCCGTAGTATCCTCGATGTTTATGGTTTGTGTTTGCGTATTATCGTTTCCACAAGCATCTGTTAGTGTCCAAGTTCTTATGAAAGACGATTCGTTAGCACAAGACCCAACAGTCGATGTTCCATCAGTATACGTCGCTTCTAATGTGTTAGTATCACAATTATCAGCTTCGTCTGTTACATCACCAGTTACTGTTAAGTTGTTTACATCTTGATCACATTCTAAAGTCAATGCAGCAGGAACCGTAAAGGTTGGCGCCGTAGTATCCTCGATGTTTATGGTTTGTGTTTGCGTATTATCATTTC
>NZ_VSKN01000102.1:0-690 GCF_008086185.1 Bizionia gelidisalsuginis | reverse complement strand
TATTAAACGTCGCTGTTTCCCAACATTCTGTCGCTGGTGCTGCTGATTGTTCTCCTGTTACCTCCCAAATACACGTATCATTATTAAACGTAGCTGTTTCCCAACATTCTGTGATTGGTTCTGCTGCTTGTGTTCCTGTTACAACCCATTCGCAAGTACCGTTATTAAACGTCGCTGTTTCCCAACATTCTGTCGTTGGTTCTGATTGTTGTGTTCCTGTTACCTCCCATTCGCAAGTATCGTTATTAAACGTTGCCGTTTCATAACATTCTGTCGTTGGTGCTGCTTCTTGTGTTCCTGTTACCTCCCAAATACACGTATCATTATTAAACGTTGCCGTTTCATAACATTCTGTCGTTGGTGCTGCTTCTTGTGTTCCTGTTACATCCCATATACAAGTAGAGTCATTAAACGTTGCCGTTTCATAACATTCTGTGGTTGGTTCTGATTGTTGTGTTCCTGTTACCTCCCAAATACACGTATCATTATTAAACGTCGCCGTTTCATAACATTCTGTGATTGGTTCTGCTTCTTGTGTTCCTGTTACCTCCCAAAGACACGTATCATTATTAAACGTTGCGGTTTCATAACATTCTGTCGTTGGCTCGGTTACTTGATCTCCTGTTACCTCCCAACTACAAGTAGAGTCATTAAACGTTGCCGTTTCATAACATTCTGTGGTTGGTTCTG
>NZ_VSKN01000101.1:0-730 GCF_008086185.1 Bizionia gelidisalsuginis | reverse complement strand
GATACGTGTATTTGGGAGGTAACAGGAACACAAGAAGCAGCACCAACGACAGAATGTTATGAAACGGCAACGTTTAATAACGATACTTGCGAATGGGAGGTAACAGGAACACAACAATCAGAACCAATCACAGAATGTTATGAAACGGCAACGTTTAATAACGGTACTTGCGAATGGGTTGTAACAGGAACACAAGCAGCAGAACCAATCACAGAATGTTGGGAAACAGCGACGTTTAATAATGATACGTGTATTTGGGAGGTAACAGGAGAACAATCAGCAGCACCAGCGACAGAATGTTGGGAAACAGCAACGTTTAATGATACAACTTGTAGTTGGGATGTAACAGGAACACAAGCAGCAGCACCAGCGACAGAATGTTGGGAAACGGCGACGTTTAATAATGATACGTGTCTTTGGGATGTAACAGGAACACAAGCAGCAGCTCCAACCACAGAATGTTATGAAACGGCAACGTTTAATAATGATACGTGTATATGGGATGTAACAGGAACACAAGCAGCAGCACCAGCGACAGAATGTTGGGAAACGGCGACGTTTAATAATGATACGTGTCTTTGGGATGTAACAGGAACACAAGCGGCAGCTCCAACCACAGAATGTTATGAAACTGCAACGTTTAATAATGATACGTGTATATGGGATGTAACAGGAACACAAGCAGCAGCACCAGCGACAGAATGTTGGGAAACAGCGACGTTTAATACAG
>NZ_VSKN01000100.1:0-733 GCF_008086185.1 Bizionia gelidisalsuginis | reverse complement strand
AATGTTGGGAAACAGCGACGTTTAATACAGAAAGTTGTACTTGGGAGGTAACAGGAGAACAATCAGCAGAACCAATCACAGAATGTTATGAAACCGCAACGTTTAATAATGATACGTGTATTTGGGAGGTAACAGGAACACAAGAAGCAGAACCAATCACAGAATGTTATGAAACGGCAACGTTTAATAATGATACGTGTAGTTGGGTTGTAACAGGAACACAAGCAGCAGCACCAATCACAGAATGTTATGAAACGTCAACGTTTAATAATGATACTTGTAGTTGGGATGTAACAGGAGAACAAGCAGCAGCACCAGCGACAGAATGTTGGGAAACAGCGACGTTTAATACAGAAAGTTGTACTTGGGATGTAACAGGAGAACAAGCAACCGAGCCAACGACAGAATGTTATGAAACGGCAACGTTTAATAATGATACGTGTAGTTGGGTTGTAACAGGAACACAAGCAGCAGCACCAAACACAGAATGTTATGAAACGGCAACGTTTAATAACGGTACTTGCGAATGGGATGTAACAGGAGAACAATCAGCAGCACCAGCGACAGAATGTTATGAAACGGCGACGTTTAATAATGATACGTGTATTTGGGATGTAACAGGAGAACAATCAGCAGCACCAGCGACAGAATGTTGGGAAACAGCGACGTTTAATACAGAAAGTTGTACTTGGGAGGTAACAGGAGAACAATCAGCAGAACCAATCACAGAATG
>NZ_VSKN01000099.1:0-747 GCF_008086185.1 Bizionia gelidisalsuginis | reverse complement strand
GGCTTATTATTCTTTTTCTTTTTTGCATTGCCCAAAAAAGAAACAAAAAAGTCTAGGCTTACGACCCTCTATCTAAATTTATCATTCTGCCCCTAAATTTTAGGAACTCGCTGGAGAGATCTGTTATTAATTCCTAATTTTTGTTAGCTCAAACAGCCTAAAATTTTACGGTGCCTTCATTTCAAATTTTACGATAGATCGGCGATAGGCCGGGGTCAGCATTTGAATATAATTAGATGTTTTTCTTTAATTTTTATAATTGTTTTGATTGTGGTTTAAATAGTGCTTATCTCAATGTCTTTACCCCGACCCTAAAGGGAGGAAATTGAACACAATTAGAACGTTTTAAAATCTAATTTGTACCTAAATCTTAATCGGCCTACTTTTCGTAGGCGTAGTAAAACAAGTAAAAGCTGCAGCGGCTGGCAGTGGAGGATGGCCTAGTGCAGCGGTTGCCATCCGCACGATAAGGGTTTTACGCAGTTTTCAAGCGTACTAAAATCAGCCTAGATTTTTTTGGTTCGTTTTTTCATCAATGGAAAAAATGAACATTAGAAAGTGCATAGTGAGTGGTAAACAGTGAATGGTTTTGATTGTGGTTCAAATAGTGTGTGCTGGTGCTTTAAGATTGATCTGGCTTATTATTCTTTTTCTTTTTTGCATTGCCCAAAAAAGAAACAAAAAAGTCTAGGCTTACGACCCTCTATCTAAATTTATCATTCTGCCCCTAAATTTTAGGAACTCGCT